>JALHHX010000433.1 GCA_022837245.1 Lentisphaerota bacterium | reverse complement strand
CGCATTAGTGCAATGCCATCTTCATATTAATGTCTTCCCGGCGACGGGAAGGCGCATGTCGGGTGTGGTGGTTGTCTCGCGGGTCTCTAATACCGTGCGGCCATGAAATCAAATACGAAGCTTCAGGTTCGGGTGATCTCTCCTTGGTTTGGGAAACTGGAGACTGAGGAGGCTTTCTTTTCCGTTGATCTCCCGGCGGAAAAGGCGGACGCCCTGCTGTGTCAGTGGGCTCCGTCGGAGGAGTTGTTTGCCTTTCCGCGCCGCAAGGCCTGGTTTTGCTGCGAGCCACAGGTGATGTTCCGCAGCATCGAGGGCGGCACATGGCCGGCGATCCGCGCCCGCCTTGCCTCCCATGAGTTTCTGTGCCACAACCATCCCGATCCGCGCTGGCGCGTGCCGCACATGACACACTGGGCCCCGCTGGCGGTCAATCACCGCGCCGAGCGCAAGGACAAAGCGGTCGCGGTGGTTTCCAACCACGCGGCCCTCCTTGGCGGCGGCACGGTGACCAAAGCTATCGCAACCGCTTCGTGACGCACCCCCTGGTTGATCTTTACGGGCGCGCGGGCTGGCAGTGTTACCGCGCTGGTTGGCTCTCCCGCCCGGCTGCACCAGCAAACTATCGGGGCGAGATTCCCGGCGACTGGCCAGAGGAGCAGAAGCGTGAACTTTTGGCTGGCTACAAAGTGGCGGTCTGCCTTGAGAACAGTTATGAGCCCTACTACTTCACCGAGGCGGCCCAGGCGGTGGTGGACGTGGCGAAGACTTCGAGCAAGCCGGTGCTGACCTGCTGGATGGGCGAGGCGCAGGTGATCGAAGGGCGGCGGCTATTCAAGCAGGCGGGGATTCCCTATTTCACCACGCCGGAGCCTGCGGTCGAGGTGTTCTCCTTCCTCTCGGCTTTCTATGAGAACCAGCGGCTGTTGATGCAGACGCCGGGGCCGCTGTCGCATCAGGCCGAGCCGGACGTGGAGGGCGCGCGCCTGATCATCGAGAGCGCGCTGGCGCATGGCCGCCATCTGCTCAACGAAGTGGAATCGAAGGCGCTGCTGTCGGCGTTCCACATC
>JALHHX010000118.1 GCA_022837245.1 Lentisphaerota bacterium | reverse complement strand
TGGGATACGCGGGTTTCCAGATGATCACCGTCGGCGACATGCTCGCGCACGACGCCCTGCCTTTTGCAGACGACTATGACTTGTCCGGTCTGCGTGGCCAGATGTTCGAGCTGTGCCGCGAGCTGGGCAATTCCAAGACCATGTCTCTGAACCCAGTTTATAGCAGGGAACTCATCGAGACAATGCTCACCTACACGGAGGAAAGTTCTGGTTTCAGAGGTCTAAACTTCCTGAATTACGCGAAGGGATCCAGCGAGAACGCGGGCGTGCCGAAGAATTCCATATTTCTCTTCTCCGGGTTCTCAACGGAAGGTCCAGTTGTTGGTCTAACCCATGCGCCGAGGACGCGCATATTGGCCAACGGGTACGTCTATATGCCAGGCGTTTCGCGCAACGTTGCCACCGGTTGGGGCGCGCGCCACTACGGCATCGGCTACGATGCCGATGGGCGTTTCGAACGGATATCCTCCGATGCGGATTCCGGCGGCTCCGGCGGTATCAAGACCACCCCAAACCATCTTTTCTTCGCGCATGGCGGCGTGAGCTTCAACAACGGTTATGCGGCGGATCCATCCGGCAATCCGATGTACAAGCCGCGTGTGATGCTAGCCTCCAAGGACGCGGTTCACAAAACCGCCGCGAACGTATCCATAACCGGCAATCCGTATGAGTTTTTCGCTGACAGGCCTGACAACATCAAACGCATCGGCGGTAGCGGCGAAATGATCCTGGGATCCATCGCGCCAGAGCTGGTCGATGTGAATGACGTTGCGGTTGAGGCCGCGATGGGGTACGGTGTGCCGCTGAATGCCGACACAATGCTGCATTTTGACGGCATAGCCCAAGGCGCCAACGACGTCTATGTGCTCAACGAAGTGCGCCTGCGCATCTTGCGCAACAGGAACATCGTGCGCGACGATCTCGAGCAGCTCCATGCCGACGCCAAAGACCACATGGACGAGGCAAAGCAGATGGAGACGGAGAACAAGTGGTCGCTTGCACGCGCCCACCATATATTCGCGACATGCATCGAAAACCGGGTTTACGGCCCGCTTCGCGGCGTAACCGAGGATCTCGTGCAGGCGGTCGTTGTGTTGCTTCTGCTCAACATCCCGTTCGCATTCGCGATGGAGCGCCTGCTCTGCGGCTTCACAAGCATCTACAAGCAGATAATGGGCTTCTGCGCGTTCTTTATCGGCACTTTCCTGATTCTATACTTCACGCACCCGGCGTTCTCCCTCGCCTCGGCGCCGATCGTCATCTTCCTGGCGTTTGTGATCATATTGCTGTCCGTCATAACCATTTCGCTCATGATGGGGAAAATCAAGCAGGAGATACGCGCGATGCAGGGCTTGGCCTCCACGGTGCACGGTATCGAGAGCGACAGTTCCACGACGATGTCGGCAATCCTAATAGGCATTTCGGGCATGCGCAACCGGCCGCTGAAGACGTTCTTGACCAGCCTGACCGTTGTGCTGCTTACCTTCACGATCCTGGTGTTCGCGTCGTTCACACCAAAAGAGGGCGTGGTCGAGTCATACCTCGGGCGCGGATCCGGTGAGAACCGCATCGAGCTGCATCGTTTCTCTTTCCTTGAAATAGACCGGATGATGGAGCGATCAATCGGTGCGATTTATGAAAAGGATTTCGAGTCCTTCAGGCGCGGCGGCGTCTTCAAGTTGCCGACGCGTCCGTCAGACACTGGAAACACCCCGATCTCCCCTGATCGTGTGCTATACTCACCACGTACTCAAAAGACCGCGTCGCTCAGAGCCGTGATGGGTCTCGACGAAGGCGAGTTCGGGCGTTCCGAGGGGCTCAGGCGTGTTGTGCCGGAATTCGGCAGCGGCGAATTCAGCCACCCCCCGATCTACCTGCCGTTGCTAATCGCCAACGTGCTTGAGGCGGAGGTGGGGGATGAGTTGCTCCTGAACGGGCGCAGCCTATCATACGCCGGGACGTTCGACGGCAATGCCCTCCAGAGTCTCAACACGCTCGATGGCCTTAGAGTCTTGCCGCCCGACTTCCAGTCCACTATGAGCCGCCGAGGCGCTTCTCCCACGGCCGGAGCTGCTGCCTCGATGTTCGAGGACGAGTCTGGCGGCAGCTTCGAATGGCTGTCCTCGGATGTCATGGCGCTGGCTCGCCTGTCTGATCTCGACGAAATGTTCCCGAACGCGAACATAGTCAACTTCATCACAATGTATCCCAGAAATGACAACGTCGAGCTCAATTTGGCGGCCCGCTCCATGGCGCAGGTCTTCCGCGGCGCAGTGCTGGTGAAGTCCCCGGAAGGCACCAGCAGGATGTTCTTCACGAAGGCGGTCGAGGGTTCCGGATTCGCTGACGTCATCGTGCCGTTGCTGTTGGGAGGCTTGATAATCTTCAGTTCGCTCATGGGTTCGATTGTCGACCGTGAGCGCGAAATATTCACTTACTCAGCCCTTGGGCTTTCGCCTCCAAACGTAGGGGCGCTCTTCTTCGCCGAGTCCGCTGTTTATTCGGTGATAGGCGGCATGGGCGGATATCTGATATCTCAGCTGGTGGCGAAAATATTCAGCGTGCTGGGCAAAATGGGCGTCATGACCCCGCCGGAGATGAACTTCTCCTCGCTTGCGTCGGTATCGACAATCTTGATTGTCATGGCAGTTGTGATGCTCTCAACTATTTTCCCGGCGCTGAGGGCCAGCCGATCTGCCAACCCCGGCGTGTCGCGCAAGTGGAAGATGCCGAGCCCCGAGGGCGACAATCTCAAGTTCGTCTTCCCATTCACTGTTTCAGAGGTGGACTTCGCTGGTATCCTGTCTTTCATCGGAGAGCATTTCGCCAACCACTCCGACGCCACGCTCGGAGAGTTTGCCGCCAAGAACGTCAACCTCTTCAAAGTACCTGGCGCGCAGGGTGGCAAAGATGCCATAGGCATCGAGGCAGACATTTCGCTTGCTCCGTTCGACCTCGGCATTTTCCAGAAGTTCAAGATGTACTCCTCTGAGTTTGAAATCGCGGGGATCAATGAAGTGGTCGTCGAGCTTGAGCGCGTCGGCGGCACGCCGTCGTCGTGGATCAGGAGCAACCGCAACTTCGCGGCGGAATTGCGCCAGCAGTTTCTGCTGTGGCGCTCGCTGCCGATAGCGACAGTTGAACATTACAGACATGAAACGCGCATTAAGCTCGGTGCCGATGAAGCCGGGCGGGGAAGCGAGGAGATTTAAAGGCCCGGTGCCGGGAGAATGGAATCCGATGACTATTTTCGATAATTTGTTTAGACGCCGCGTCAAGGGGCCTGATAAAGAGCTGGAGGAATTCAGGCAGCTTCTGGAAGTGCCCGACACTTTCGAGGACGGCTTCAACCTGACCTCGCTCATAGGCACTCTTTTCGTGGCGCTGGTGATGGTGCCCGGCGCGCTCTACATGGGCCTCGTGGCCGGCGTGGGCATAGGCGGCGCGGCGCAGTGGGTCACGGTGCTGCTCTTCGTCGAAGTTGCCAAGCGCGCCAACGTCAAGATGTCCCGTGCGCAGCTGTTCATACTATTCTACATGTCGGGCATGGTAATGGGTGGCGGCCCGTTGCTATGGACTCAGTTCTGGGTGCGGTCCGACGCCGCCGTCTCGACCGGCATCGCCGATATGATCCCGAACTGGGTCGCCCCGCCAAACCTCGACGAGGCACCGCGTTCGTTCTTGAGCAAGGCATGGTTGCCGGCGGTCGGGCTGCTGCTTTTCCAGCAGATCATGGGGCGCTTCAGCAGCACGGTGCTGGGCTACGGCCTGTTCAGGCTCACATCCGATATCGAGCGTCTGCCCTTCCCGATGGCGCCGATCGGCGCGCAAGGCATCCTTGCAATTTCCGAACAAGTCGACGGTTCCGCTAAAACCGCCGGGTCAAGCGTCCGTTGGCGCATGTTCTGCGTTGGGACTGGCATCGGCATGATCTTTGGCCTGGTCTACATGGCGGTGCCGACCTTGAGCGGCGCCTTCTTCGGGCCAACGCTCATGCTTTTCAAAATACCGTTCGCCGATTTCACGCCTTACACACAGGACTTCCTGCCCGCAACGGCCACCGGACTTTCGTTCGACATGGGCAACTTCATTCTAGGCATGACGCTGCCGTTCTTTTCGATGGTAGGCTCTTTCATTGGTCTGATCTTCACGTTCATCATGAACCCCCTTCTTTACAAGGCAGGCATGATGCAGACGTGGGAACGCGGCGACACGACGGTGCTAACGCTCTTCGCAAACAACATCGACTTCTACTTCAGCTTCCAGATAGGCATTTCGCTCGCGATTGCATTCTACGGCATCGGCGTCGCCTTCATGACTGTCCGCCGGAGCCGCAAGGCGGGCAAAGCCCATGATCACAAGGCGAGGATCGACGAGCTGTCCAAAAAACGCGGTCACATGCCCTCATGGCTATTCTTCGTAACCTACGCGATATCATGCACTGGCTATATCCTTTTGTCCGGTTGGCTGATCGACTGGCATCCCGGCGTCATGCTGGTGCTTTTCTTCTTCGGCTTCCTTTACACGCCCCTCATCTCCTATGTGACCGCACGCCTTGAGGGGCTGGCCGGCCAGGTGATCGAAATCCCGTTCATTACAGAACTCGCATTCATTCTCTCGGGCTACAAAGGCGTTAAAATCTGGTTCCTGCCGATCCCGAAATCCAACTACGGCATTGAAGTGGTCAATTACAAGCAGGCTGAACTCCTCGGGTGCAAGTTCTCGTCGATCTGGAAGGCGCAATTTTTCCTGTTCCCCGTTGTCATTCTCTCCACTCTGTTTTTCTCAAGCTTCATCTGGGGACTCGCTGAAATCCCATCCGCAGTCTATCCGTTCACGATGGAGATATGGGACCTGAACGCCAAGAACGCCTGCCTGCTCTATTCGGCCACGCTTGGGGAATATTCGCAGTTCACAGAGGCTCTGGGCTTCGGGCGATTCATCGCCGGCTTCGGCTCCGCGGCCGTTCTTATGAGTGTGCTCGGATGGTTCGGCGCCCCCACCATGCTGTTCTTCGGTTGTGTCAGGGGTTTTGGCCAGACGGCTCCGCACAGCGTCATTCCAAACTTCATCGGCGCGTTAGTGGGGAAGTTTTACTTTGAAAAGAAATACGGAGCCGAGTGGCGCAGAATGATCCCCGTGGTGTCGTCAGGATTCTTCGTCGGCACCGGACTCGTCTCGATGCTCGCTGTGGGACTGGTGTTCCTTGTTAAATCCGTCAGCACAATGGCTTATTAGCAGGAGGAATTTTATGATGACAGCAGAAAAAAAAGACAAAGAGGTGGCTGGCTACATGCCCCCGCCGCCCCCTGCGGGCAAGAAAGTCCTGGTGTCGGTGCGCGGCGTGGACAAGGTGTTCGTGAAAGGCGACGAGAAGGTCTACGCGCTGAGCGGGATCAACCTCGACGTCTACCGAGAGGAATATCTCTCCATAATGGGACCGTCGGGATCCGGGAAATCGACATTGTTCAATATGATCGGCGCCCTCGACAAACCTACGGCCGGAGAAGTCTCGGTCGGTGGCGTTTCGCTTCCGAAGCTCCGTTCTCGTGAGCTGTCGTACTTCCGCTGCAAACACATCGGATACGTGTTCCAGACTTACAACCTTATCCCGTGGCTAACAGGCCTCGGTAACGTGATGCTGCCTCTGACATTCCTTGGAGTCAGCGACTCGGAAGCCAAGAAACGCGCCACTGAAGTCATGGAGATCGTTGGCCTCGGACACCGCCTCGAACATACTCCAGGCGAAATGTCTGGCGGCCAGCAGCAGCGCGTTGCAATTGCGCGGGCGCTCGCCAATGATCCAGCTATTATCCTGGCCGACGAGCCCACGGCGAACCTGGATCAAAAGACGGGCGAGGAGATCATAGACCTGCTTTCCGAACTGTGCCGCAACCAAGGTGTCACGGTCATCACCGCGACACACGACTACAAGATGCTAAAGGCATCCGACCGCATCGTTTGGATCAAAGGCGGGCGCGTGGACAAGGTCGAAGACGCCGAGGACATGAACATCAGCGTCGGCTCGATCACCGTCGACCACTACTGATCTACAGCCCAGCGGCTTTCTCAACCCTGCGGCGCGTTTCGGCAACAACCGGGTCTTCGTTTGGATCAGGCTTGAACTCTAAAGGTTTCCAGGCGTCGAAGTCGTCCATGTTCACGATCTCCCTGGGCGCGATATCGACCGCAGTTTTCGCAAGCGCCCCTGGCTTGATGGTGTTGGGATCGACCACAGGATGGGCCGCCAGTCCTGGCGACATGGTGCCGTAAGCATAATCGCAGACCCCCTGGTAGATTCCACGGGCGATGCGTTCGCGGCCGCTCGCGGTCTCGAGCACCTTAATATCTTTACCCGAAGAAATAAAGCCGCATTCGATAAGCGCCGCAGGCATTTTGGCCTCGCGGAGCACGGTGAAACGAGCCCGGCGCAGGCCGCGGTCTTCAAAACCGGACGTCTTAAGCGCCCTTCGCTGTATGGCGAACCCAAGCTGCATGTTGCGTATATCGTTCGCATTCCCGGGCAGACGCCCGCCATTGTCCTTCGTGCCGAGCGCAGGCAGGATGTAAGTTTCAAACCCGTTCGGGCCTGCGCTGGAGCTGGCGTTTATGTGGATGCTTAGAAAAACGTCTGCCTTCCAGCGCGACGCGCTTTCGGCGCGGCCTTCAAGGGTCTGGGAAATTGACGGCCCGTTGCGAGACAGGCGCACCTCGAAACCCGCGTTGCGCAGATGCTCGGCGAGTCTTTGGGAAATATCGAGGACCGCGTCGCATTCGGAGACTTTTTGGTTTTTAGAGCGCGCGCCTGGGTCGCCGCCGCCATGGCCCGGGTCAATGAAAACGCGCAGCGGGCGGATAGGGGATATGGGGCTCGTGTGCGCTGTCTTGAGAGGCGCTATTATGTTCTTTTGAT
>JALHHX010000432.1 GCA_022837245.1 Lentisphaerota bacterium | reverse complement strand
GCATTTCCTGCTGTCCACCTCGAGGATCTTCCAGAGATCGCTCTGGAGTACCCCTTCGGGCTTTTGCTGGATTACCTTCAGCGCTTCTTCTTCTGACCGGGTCATCAGGCGCTCGGAGAAATTGAGAGGATATTGTTCCCGCGGATCACGACCGTGCCGAGGTTTCTTCCACGGTGGCCATCGATGAACTCGGTCGTCTCATCCATATGGATATTGAGGT
Organism: Lentisphaerota bacterium; assembly: GCA_022837245.1. GTDB lineage: Bacteria > Verrucomicrobiota > Kiritimatiellia > RFP12 > UBA3636 > JAAZFF01. The sequence goes on along the minus strand of JALHHX010000432.1, from coordinate 849 downwards.
ACTCATCAACGGCCACCAGGCGGCCCTGGAGCTTCCGGTTGTCGTCCTTGATCTCGACGGTTATCTTCGATTCCACGAGAGAGAATACCTTCTTGATTGGCAGTACGATACCGTTCACCATCTGCCATTCATTGGCGCTGTCTGAATATTAAAGGTTGCCTCATGGGCACGACCAGCCGGTTTCCGGCGGAAAAATGGTTATTCCGGGATCGGTTTCCAGCGGTCCCGGAACCTCTTTTCCACGTTCGGGAGCGTCGTGTACTCCATCTCATCGAGCGACAGCCGGTGAGGCTCAAACGGCCCATGGGCACGCAGGATATCGGCAAGCTCGTTGCAGCGGTCGCGTACACGGTCGAATGCCGGGTCGTCAAACATGTCGGCGGGACCGATTAGCTTCCCGTTGCAGACCTGGAACCCGAGGCAGAGGACCCGCGGAGGCCCGTCGAAACGGGTGCAGTTAGCTTCAGGCAGGCCCACCGGCATAAAGGGGCCGTGGTGGGACCCCCGCATCCATCCGGCAACGATAAAGGGAATGGCGAATGGATCCAGGATCTCACCGACCGCGGGAAGACCGCTCTGTCCCCGAACGATCATGACCGGGTCGTCCTTGCCGACATATTTGCCGGCGATAAGGCTGAGGCGCTGGGTACTGGTCGAGGCGGCGACGACCCCGTCCTTTCTCCTGACATACTTGACCACGTAGCGGGACGGCGCTCCGATGTAGGCGAGCAGGCTGTAGATCTCCTCGGGGGTCCGGAACTCGATCTTCCGCTTCTCCATGACATCGTGAACCTCGAAAATGAACCCGTCGTGCATGGTTGGATCGATGACCAGTCCCGGAGTGTTGAA
>JALHHX010000431.1 GCA_022837245.1 Lentisphaerota bacterium | reverse complement strand
TGCCACACTTTGCCGTAGGGGAACCAGGCGGCGTAAACCCGGAGTCCCGCCTGCTGGTAAATCGCCGCTTTGCCTTTTTTCACAAACGAAAAGTTCATATAGATGTTTTTGATGCCGCTGTCGCGGCATATTTCCAGGCAATGAGGGGTATAACGGTCATCCGGCGTGACGTAGGCGCCGCTGTCCGCCGCAGCCAGGAACGGAAGCAAACTCAAGGAAAACAGCAGGAATCTGATCATTTTCTTTACCTTTATTCTATTATTTATTATTTTAAATTGATCGTGGTTCGGCCGCAATGATAACCTTCGGCAAATCCGGCAACGATGACCGCTCCCGAGCCCGGCCAGGCGGCTTCAATCCGGAAAACGACCCGGCCGTTGTCGCCTGAACGCCACGCAAGGGTCTGTTTTTCGCCGGGACGCAGGACGATTTTTTCCGTTGCGGCTGACCGTTCGAGCTGCGGCATTGCGCCGGCTTTGAAATCCCGGAAATATTCCGGCCAGCCGTAAGGCTTGTTCCAGGGGCCGAGAATGGGATTGAGGTAACTCCAGATCAGGATGCCGTCCACGTTCCGTTCGAAAGCGGCTTTTATCGCCACCCGATCACCGACGTGGAGTGGATGCGCGATCTGAACTGGCGCGCCATGTATGGCGCCTGGGACACCCTTAAAAACGTGGATAAGCTCTACCCGAACCACAAGCTGAACTGGGCCGCCTACATTGCCGGCAAGCGGGAATCGCGCCGCCTGCTGGGCGATGTCATTCTCACCGGCGATGACGTCCGCACCAACCGCCTGTTCCCGGATGCCTGTTTTCCCTGCACCTGGAGCATTGATCTCCACCTGCCCAATCCCGCCTACGCCAAAGGGCACGAAGGCGCGGAGTTTATAGCCACGGCCAACCACGGCAAATACCGGGCGCCTTACTGGGCGCCCTACCGCTCGCTGTATAGCCGCAATCTGACCAACCTCTTCATGGCCGGCCGGGACATCAGCGTCACCCACGAGGCGCTGGGGGCGGTGCGCGTCATGCGCACGTGCGGCACTATGGGCGAGATCGTCGGGATGGCCG
>JALHHX010000430.1 GCA_022837245.1 Lentisphaerota bacterium | reverse complement strand
ACGGGGCCACCGTCCATGTCGCCCGCGAGTTGAACGAAAGCAACTGCTGCAACGGCTACGAGGGGCAGCCGTGGTGGAAGATGGCTGCCTATTCGTGGCTGCGGGCCAACGGCCTCCCGTGTTCTGTCTGGGGCAGTTCCTCCGGCAACTGTGGCGCGGAAACCGCCACCAGCAGGCTCAACGACGATATCCGGGCGCGGCCGCTCTTTGCCGATTACCGCGGTTCAGACATCTATATCGCCCACCATACCAACGCCGGGGGCGGCACCGGCACGGAGACCTACCGGGATACGGCAATGGAGCATCCGGCGCATGTGACGGCCAGCTACAACCTGGCTTTAGCCATTCATAACAACACGATAGACGCGATCCGCGACATGTATGACGGTAGCTGGGCCAACCGGGGGGTGAAAGACTCCGCCGGCGGCTTTGGTGAAATCCGCATTCCGAACCGCCCGGCGTGCCTTATTGAGCTCGCCTTCCATGATAAATGCAGTGTGGACGCGCTTTACCTGAAGGACGACTTCTTCCGCTCCGTTGCGGAGTGGGGACTCTACAAGGGGATCTGCTCGTATTTCGGCACCACCCCGGGATGGGATAAGTATTCCGATGAATACGTGAGCGACACGATTCCCTCAACGATGAACGCGGGCCAGAACTATACGGTCAGCGTGACTTTCCGCAACCGCGGCGTGCTTTGGCGCGAAGCGCGGGCCTTCCGCCTGGGCGCGGTCGGGGACAGCGATCCGTTCACTGCGACCACCCGCCATACCATCTCGGGCGATGTGCGCCCCGGAAATACTTACACGTTCACTTTCACGATGACCGCGCCGCTCACTCCCGGCACCTATACGACCGACTGGCGAATGGTCCGCGATGGCGTCACTTGGTTTGGCGCGACGCATAGCGAGCAAGTGACGGTCGTCAGCCTCGCCACGCCGCCGAGCATCACGTCCCAACCCGTCAGCCAAACAGTGACCCAGGGGGGCACGGCTACGTTCAGCGTGGTGGCCACCGGCACCGCGCCGCTGACCTACCAGTGGCGGCTCAATGGCACTGCCATCGCGGGGGC
>JALHHX010000117.1 GCA_022837245.1 Lentisphaerota bacterium | reverse complement strand
GCCCCCAAAGGGTCCCCCAAAAAAGGCACGTGCTTGGTGTCACCCTTTATGACGCAACCTCAAAAACGTTTCGGTGTCGTTTTCATTTGACGCAACGGGAACTCACGGCAAATAGCATGTTTTATTACAGATCTGTTGTGCTATAATGGGGGGATATAAAACTAATAGACCATGGATACGAACGACAAACTTTTTAAAAAATGGACGGCTTTGCTGGCCGATTTTATCCGCAGGGCGTCGACGGGGCTACCTGCAGATGTTGTCGACGCCCTTGCGGCCGGCCGCGCTACGGAGGAGCCCGGCGGCGGTGCGGAGCGCACGCTATGCACGCTACTCAGGAATGTGGATGTTGCCCGGTGCAAGTCAGTTCCAATTTGCCAGGATACAGGGACGCTTTCGTTTTGGTTCGAACTGCCGCGCGGTTCCGACACTGAGTTTTTCGCGGAGGCAACCCGCGCTGCAGTGCGGGAGGCGACTTCTAAAGGCTGGCTTAGGCTCAATGTAATAGACGTGCCGTCCGGATCACAAATCAGCGATAATGTTGGAGAAGGAAACCCGACGCTCCACTTTTCTGTTGGCGAGGGCGTTAAGGTGAAGCTGCTGATGAAAGGCGGCGGCAGCGAGAATATGAGCCGCCAATACAGTCTGCCGGACGTGGATCTCGGCGCCGGGCGCGATCTCGAAGGAGTGCGCAGGTGCCTGCTCGACGCCGTGTGGCGCGCACAGGGCAACGGCTGCGCGCCGGGGATCCTGGGCGTGTGCGTCGGCGGCGACCGGACCGGCGGGTATGCCAATGCGAAGGAACAACTGCTGCGTCCTCTTGGCGATGCTGCCCCGGTCCATGAACTGGCGGAGCTCGAAAGGCGTGTGTTGAAGGAGGCCAATTCGCTGGGCATCGGACCCATGGGGCTCGGAGGGGCGACGACCCTTTTAGGTGTCAAGGTGGGGACTCTGCCACGGCTGCCGGCATCGTACTTCGTGACTGTGGCGTACTGCTGCTGGGCCTGCCGGAGGGTGGTTTTGGAGGCGACGCCGGAAGGGGATCTGGTTGATGTCAGATAGGCGGTCAATTGCGTTCAAGACCGTTGCTGTGGTGGGGCTCCTCTGCGCGCTTGTCGCTGTTTGCGGGTTGCAGAGCCGCAGTCTACGCGAGATGCGGCGCACGACGCTTGAGCAGCACAGCCAATCGTACAGCGCGGACGTGCCGCCGATGGTGACGTTTGTGTCTGTCTCGCTCGGCGGTTTTCGCGGAGTGATCGCCGATATGCTCTGGCTGCGCGTCAGCCGGCTGCAGGATGAGCGGCGGTACGTCGAGCTCGTGCAGCTCTCCGACTGGATAACGAAGCTCGAGCCGCACATGTCCGAGGTGTGGGTGTTCCATGCGTGGAATATGGCGTACAACGTGAGCGCCATGATGCAGCGTCCGGAAGACCGCTGGCGGTGGGTCGAGAACGGAATCAGGCTGTTGCGCGACGAGGGACTGCCGCGCAATCCGCGCGATCCCTCGCTGTACCACGAGCTGGGATGGATGTTCCAGCACAAGATCGGTATGAGCGCGGATAGGACTGAGAGGTATTACAAGACGCAGGTGGCGCGGGGCGTGGCCCCGTATCTGGAGGCTGACGGACGCGCGCCGGCGGAGGGGAGCGGGGCAGCCGCGTCGCTTAAGGAGGAGTTCGGAATGGACGTGGCGGAGATGCGCGCTCTGGAAGGCCGTTTTGGTTCAATCGATTGGCGCATGCCGTGCGCGCATTCTCTCTACTGGGGGACGCTCGGGTTGCGTGCCTCAGGAGGCGGTGGGAGTGAGGCGATGCCATGCCGCAGGATGATCTACACCTCACTCATTGAGATGGCGCTTGCAAACGGCAGGCTTGTCGGGAATCCGGCGGCGGCGGACTACGAATTCAGTGCCGGGCCTGCGACGGAGCTGTTGGATGCAACGGCGGACAACATCGAGGAGGCCATGGAAGCGAGCGATTTCAGCGGGACCCGTATCGCTTATGTCGGTTTTCTTAGGGAATCGATGCGCATTCATGTGAATGAGGGCAGGCCGGCGGACGCACGGGGGTTTTACAGCAGGCTCGTCGCGTTTTTCGACGGAAAGACCACCATGGAAGTGCCGCCGTTCGAAGAGGTTCTAGCGGCCGGGGACGAGTTGTTTCGTAAGTTGCTTAATTCAGCGGGGTACAATTGATGCGCCGCATACCGGTGAAACTTTTTCTGATGGCCGCGGCCGTCCTCCTTCTGGCGGGTGGCTGCGGGCGCGGCGGATTTGATGAAGATAGGAAAGAGTTCAACTGGCCGGTCATGGGGACTTATGCGAATCTCAACGTCTTTCGCCCAAAGGCAGATGAGGCGCTTCTAATTACAAAGTCTGCATTTGAGGAGGTCAACACTGAGTTGTCTGTATTTGCCCCCGAAAGCGGGGTTGCGCGTCTAAACGCATCGGCGGGGAATGGAGAATACGTGCAGCTTGGACGGTACGCCGTAAAAGTGCTCCGGGAATCCGGGCGGTATTATGAAGAGAGCGGCGGGGCGTTCAATCCGGCCGTGGGCCCGCTTGTCGAGGCGTGGGGTTTTTTCAGGGGAGGAGGGGCCGGGTATTTCCCGCCGGACGCCAGTGTCATTGCGAAGACCAAGCCTCTGTGCGATTTCCGCGAAGTGGAACTTAAGGACGACGGCATTGCCCGTCTGCCGAGGGCCGGTATGCGTCTTGATTTCGGGGCTATTGCAAAAGGGTATGCGGTAGATGTGGCGTATGAGCGGTTGAAGGCCGCAGGGTACTCAAACTTCCTCGTCAATCTAGGCGGCAATATGCGGTGCGCGGGAACGCGCGACGCCGAGGACGGCGCATGGCGCGTGGCGGTGCGCAATCCACGCAAGGAGCTTGAAGGCGAACCGCTCGGGATGCTTATGTTGACGAATGGAATGTCGGTTGCCACATCGGGCGATTACGAGCAGCATTACGAGTACGATGGCAGGCGTTATTCGCACATCATCGATCCGCGCACGGGAGAGTCCGCGAGAGGCGTCGCGCAGGTGACTGTGGTGGCGCGCGCGGCGATGGAGGCGGACGCTCTTTCCACCGCGTGTTTTGTGCTTGGGGCTGAAGCCTCGCGCGGTCTGCTGGAAACCCATCCGGGGAGCGGCGCGCTTTTTATCATGGTTGACGACGCTGGGGGCTTTGAGTTCGAAATGGTTGGCGGTTTCGCGGACTGGTTCGAACCGGAAATGGATGGGTTCGGCAATGCGCAATGACGCGAAGAGGATATCGGCGTACTCCTTGTCATATGAGGAGCTCGAAGAGTCGCTCGTGCGCATGGGGCGCGAGAAGTGGCGCGTGGCGCAGGTGTGGCAGTGGCTCTACGGCGGGAAGGCTGATGGGTGGGACGACATGGCCAACCTCCCGAAAGATCTACGGGTGGATCTCGCGGACGCGATGGACGCGCTTGATGGAACGGCGCGGTATGTGGAGACGGCGCAGGAAGGCGGCGGGACGGCGAAGCTGCTATTGCAGATGCACGACGGCGAGCTCGTCGAGACTGTCGTGATCCCGTCGCGCGCGAGGCGGACTGTGTGCGTTTCCAGCCAGGTGGGTTGCGCGTTCGGGTGCGCGTTTTGCGCGAGCGGCATGGGCGGGGTCAAGCGCGATCTTGAAAGCGGGGAAATTGTGGCGCAGGTGATGCGCGCCATGCAGGCGGAGGGGGCGCGTCCGAACAACATCGTGTTCATGGGCATGGGCGAGCCGTTCGCGAATTACGACAACGCGCTGCGCGCCGCGCGCATCATGAACGACAACCGCGGGCTCGGCATTGGGGCGCGCAGGATCACCTTCAGCACCTGTGGCGTTGTGCCGGGGATCAAAAGACTGGCTGGGGAGGGCACGCAGTTTGAGCTTTCCGTTTCGCTCCATGCGCCAAGCCAGGAATTGCGTGAAAAAATCATGCCTGTGGCGCGGCGCTGGGGGCTTGACGAATTGATGGGGGCGTGCCGCGCGTACACTGCGGAGACGAACAGGATAATAACCTTTGAATACACGCTTATCGAGGGCTTCAACGATGGCGCGGAGCACGCGCGGATGTTGATTGGTTTGCTCAAGGGCCTCAAGTGCCGCGTCAATCTTATCCCGCTCAACCCCGTGGAGGAGTTCGAGGGGAAGGCACCGGCGGAGGCGGTTTGCGAAGAGTTCCTTAAGACGGTTGAGCGGGCTGGAATAAACGCAACGCTGCGGCGCTCAAAGGGGCGTGGCGTTGACGCGAGCTGCGGCCAGTTGAGAAGAAGAAGGATCACCAGACAACCGTGACTGGGACGTCTTTCTCGGCGATAACCGTAGGCGGCGCTTCTTCTACTTCGATTTTGACGAACGTCGGCAAGTAGCGGGAATATACGAGCAACTGGAGAGTGCAGAGACAGGTGTCTTGGATGCGTCCGCCTAGTTGTTCCGAATCCTCGCCCTTTACGCCGCCGGAGTAGACGATGGCCTTCACCGGGCCGCCGCCGGTGCTGTGCGACTCGCCCTTCGACGGGCTGTCCCAGTATCCTGCGTCCTGCATTTTGCCTTCGTGGTCGGTAACGGAGTCCTTTTCCACGACTTGTCTGCGCACCAGTTCCGAGGTGAACTTTGGCATCCATTTTTCCCAGTCGGAGCCGCCCTGCTGGAACTTCGCCTGCGTGATGTAATACCAGTAGTAAACGGGGCTGCTGCCTGAATATGGCTGCTCCTCCCATGACTCAAAGGAGAACGATGCGGGTTCCAAAAAGCGCATGGCGGCGGCAACCTCGGGCGCGGCGGCGGCGCCGAGGAGTTGCATGCAGAGCGCGCCGACTCCGGAGAGTCCGCCGCGCGCGGGGGCTGTGTAGCCGAATCCACCTTGGGGATGCGAGTTCTTGCGGAAGCCCTGCACGGCCTTTGCGCACGCTTCGTCGAGCCCTTCGACCTCTAGACCGACGGGCTCGGCGATTTTTGCGGCCTTGAGCGCCTGCGCGCACCATCCCATATACGACGTGTCGTCGCGATCCGTGGCGGGGTTCATCCTGTAGTCCCATCCCCCGCTTTCGTGCTGGCCTTTCACGATGTGGGCGACAGCCTTCTCGGCAGGCTCTTTCAGAAGCGGATTTTTGGTCATCGAATACGCCTCGCATAGCGCGTATGCCGCGATCGGGTGCGAGTAGTTGTTGCCGTCCTTGTGTTCGAAAAGCCCGTCCTCTCCCTGCGAGTTGATCAGGAACCTTAGTCCTTTTTCGACTGTTTGCCCGAATTCGGGACTTGTGTCGCCTGGCACCTCCCCATGTGCGAGAAACGTCAGGAGCGCCAGCCCTGTCATTGCTGTTTCTTGTCCTGGCCACGAGCCGTCCTCAAGGTGCTGCGCCTTAAGCCAGCGCAGTCCCCGCATCACGGACTCCTCAACCTCGGGAGGTATTCCGTATTTTTTGCCGAGTTCTTCCCGGCCTTTCCCTGTGCGTTCTGGCTGCGTTGTCAGCACAAGCACGCCTCCGATATTAATCGCTTTGACGACGCCTTTATCAGCACCGGGAGTTTGCGGAGGGCGAGGTGTTGGTGGTTGGGGCAGAGGAGCAAGCGGCACGT
>JALHHX010000429.1 GCA_022837245.1 Lentisphaerota bacterium | reverse complement strand
GGGCGCCTCCGCAGATTTTCGCACGGCGTGATTGCATTTGCCCGCGGAACCCGGCATCCTTGCCCCTCAAAAAAAGAGATACCATATGATCGTCACGACCAAGCAATTGTTTCAGGTCGCCTATGGCAAATACGCGATCGGCGCCTACAACATCAACAACGCCGAGCAGGCGATGGGCCTGTTCCGGGGCTGCCTTGCCAGCCAGGCCCCGTTTATCATCCAGATTTCCAAAGGCGCCCGGAAGTACACTGACAAGCGCATGCTGGAGGCCATTATTCGCGCCGCCGACGAAATCTTTCCGGAAGCCATCTTTGCCGTGCACCTGGACCACGGCGATGAGGAGACCTGCTACGACTGCATTGACTCGGGCTTTTACAGCTCCGTGATGATTGACGCCTCGCACGAGCCGTTCGAGCAGAATGTTGCCATTACCAAGCGCGTAGTGGATCGCGCCCATGCCAAGGGCATTAGTGTCGAGGCTGAACTGGGTATGCTGGGGGGTGTCGAGGAGGACATCAAGGTTGAGGAAGGCAACGCCTGTCTGACGGATCCCGCCGAGGCCGAGCGCTTTGTCCAGCAAACCGGCTGCGATTCGCTGGCCTGCGCCATCGGCACCAGCCACGGCGCCTTCAAGTTCAAGGGCAAGCAATCCCTCCACTTTGACGTGCTGCAGAAGATCAAGGATCGGTTGCCCGGCTTCCCTCTGGTGATGCACGGCAGTTCCAGCGTGCCCAAGACTGAGGTGGATCGTATCAATGCCGCCGGCGGCCAGATTGCCGGTTCCATGGGCGTGGACCCCAACGAATACCTCCCGGCGGCCCGGCTCGGGGTTGCCAAGATCAACATTGATACCGACGGCCGCCTGGTCTGGACCCGCGTGCATCGCGAGTTCTTCCGCGACAAGCCGGCGGAGTTTGATTTCCGCCCGCCGGGCAAGGTCTTCATGGAAGAATACAGCAAGTTTATCGCCAGCCGCAACCAATTGCTCGGCTCGGCCGGACAACTCGCGGCCGTTCGCGCCGCCTTGCCGAAGTCGGCGGCTTAACCGCGGGCGGCGGCAATAAACGCCTTGA
>JALHHX010000428.1 GCA_022837245.1 Lentisphaerota bacterium | reverse complement strand
TTCACCCGAGCGATCTGTTCTCGGACGCCGCACCATTCTGAAGGGCGCGGCATGGTCTGTTCCGGCCGTTTTGGCTGTCGGTGCGACGCCGGCGTTTGCATCGTCGACGAGCAAGGTCGACGTGACCACGATGGACGTCGGCGTTGAGGGGAAGGTCCACACCTTCACACTTACGGTCTACAACCCAAACAGCATCGCAGTAAACATCGACGGGCTGACGTACACAACTCCAACTGGTCGAAACAACCCGTGGAAGTCCCTGACAACCACCGCGGGAATTCCTCAGACTCTTGGCGGTCAAACTGACTCCAGCACAATCACTATAGTTGCGACTCGCAAAGACGAAGGAGCGGGCTTCCCCTCGTTTGCGTTCATGTTGAGTGACTCCCGCGGCGAATCGTACGACGTCTCTGTCAACGTCACAGACATCAGCGGAGACGGGTCTGTCACCTTCACCGATTCCTGAGTCGACGGAACGCTGCCGCCGAATGAGCGGACCTCTACAAGCCCTGCAGCGCTACCGCATGTCCCAGTCCCCAGGCCCTGTTCATACGAACTGCCCCACGTGAGCTGAACGCAAAGGCTTCTGGTTTGGCAGTACGCGTGCGCCACCGTGTACGAGGTTGATGCTCTCCTGTTCGACGTCGTCGACCACGTGCCACCACATCGAAGCCGACGACTGCGTGGGTAGCCGGCATTGGGAGGCGGGCGCCGGTGCGGCGCAGGGGCATTGCGGCGTCGGGAGAGACGGCCAATACGAGCAGGTCCCACCGTTGCGCGTGTTGATGGTCACGCACGACCAGATGGAGGAAAGACTCGCGACTGTGCGGAGCGGGTTCTCGCAGGTGGACATCGTGGGTGGGTCGACGGTCTCCCCATCCTTTGCAAGGGTGCCCCAGTTCTTCATCGCCCCCACCGAACGCCTTCGCCTCGTGCAGTGGGACGAGAACCTCAAGCGCGTGGACCACAACGACTTCTTCACCCGCGCCTACGGCGTGCTGTTGACCGTGCACGACAAGTAGTTCTATTGCCTCCACGCCCAGCCGAAATTCAACACCCACTACTTCAGGCGCG
>JALHHX010000427.1 GCA_022837245.1 Lentisphaerota bacterium | reverse complement strand
GTTTCGGTTGTGGCTTCTTGGCCGTTTCCAGGATGCCGGTGGCAAACTCGATCACATGCCCCTCGTGGATCAGCCAATGCAGGTCGGCAATCACCGCGGTCTGCTCCGGAGTCGGTTCGGCGCTCTCCACCGGCGGCGCGGGCGCGGCTCCGGCTTCCGCGGTGGGGACTGGCGGCGGCGACGGCGCGAGGGCTTCAATGAGTTGCTTGCGAGTGCACTTCGGGGTCGCGTTGATGTATTCGACGATGCGCTTGACGCCTTCGGAGACTGGCGTGGCCGCCACATCCAGGTATCGCGGCCGCGCGATGCAAACATGCGTCAGCGTCTTGTTGACCTTGAAGAATTGCAGGCCGTGTCCCGCGAACTGCTGGCTGAGCACCGTGGCCAACTGCAGCGGAAAACGCCGCTGGTCCTCGCAGACGCTGCGGACCAGGCGCGCCAGGTCCGGACTGCGCAACGCGTGGGCGGCCGCGCCGTTGAGCGAGTGGGACTCGACCGACTGGATGATGTTTTCCTTGTGGTTCTCGCGGAAATGCTGTTCGACCGCCTCCCGGCTGGTCAGCCGCACCGGTTCGGGCAGGTTGAGGCAGACATATTCGGTTTTCCAGCTCCGGTCATCCACCCACTTCTTGACGACCTCCTCGTCGCGCACGATGCGCACGCGCGACTTGAATTCCTCGAAGGGCATCCGGGCGAAGCGCTCGCTATGCAGCTTGCGCAACTGGTTCTGGTAATCGTGATGGTTGGGCGGGCCGAGGATGCGGCCGCTCAAACCGCACTGCGCGACAAACGTGTATTTGCCCTTGGGCGGCTCGGTCGCCGTCCGCTCCGCCTGGTAGAACGTGGCAAAATGCTGCTTGAGAACGTGGGCGATGGCCTCGTCCTCGGACAGCCAGAGCGTGTCGTCCAGCGCGCAGACAAACAGGGGCTGGATGGGCTGGCCCTGGGGATTTTTCTTCACGCTGAACAGCACCTGGTGCCGCTCCGGTTTCTGGAGAATCATCTGCGCGATCTCGAACAGCGGATACGCCCGGCCCGTGATGCGGATTTGCCGCGCCAGGGATTCCACGCCTTT
>JALHHX010000116.1 GCA_022837245.1 Lentisphaerota bacterium | reverse complement strand
GGCTCCTCTGCCTCGCTAAGGTCTACACCCTACACCCTACACCCTTCTCCATCCCACGCAGCAAGAGCTTCGCGTCGTCGCGCCTTCGCGTGATACCCCGCGCAGCAAAACCACGTGGCAAAAGCAAATCTGAGGTAATCTGCGAAATCTGCGGATAACTTACACCCATCAAAAACAACTTGCTTTTCTCGCGGGTTTGAAGCAGAATAGCATTCCGTTATCGATTCTTAATCATTTCAACAGAATGGACGGGATGTAGAATGACTGTAGCAGACATGTGGCTGTATGTGGCGATAGTGCTGGGGTTCATTTCATTGGGATATGCGCTGTATTTGTTCCATTGGGTAAGCAAGCAGGACGCGGGCGGCCCACATGAGCAGCAGATCGCCGGTTTCATCCAAGAAGGCGCCCGGGCGTATCTCAAGAAGCTATACACCGCGCTGGCGAAGCTGGTGGGCGTGGTGGCGGTTTTCCTGGCGATGATCTTCAGCATAGACATGATCGCAACCGTGACGGCCGGGAAGCTGGTCGGCGCCGCGAACCCGCTGGAAGGCGTGTGGACGGCAATCGCGTTCGTGGTTGGCTCCCTCTGCTCCGCGCTTGCAGGCTACTTGGGCATGAGCATCGCGGTAAAGGCCAACTTGCGCTCCGCAGTGGCCGCCAAGGTCGGCCTCAACCCCGCTTTCAACGTCGCTTTCTATGCCGGCGCCGTGCTCGGCATGGCTATGGTCGGAACGGCTGTCATAGGTATATGTGGTATCTTCCTCTTGACCGATGACCCCAACATCCTGCTCGGCTTCTCGCTTGGCGCCTCCGCGATGGCTCTGCTCGCCAAGGCAGGCGGCGGCATCTTCACCAAGACGGCAGATATAGCCGCGGACCTCGTCGGCAAGGTCGAGGCCGGCATTCCTGAGGACGACCCGCGCAACCCGGCTGTGATTGCAGACAACGTGGGCGACAACGTTGGCGACGTCGCCGGCATGGGCGCGGATATTTTCGACTCCTATGTGGCGTCGGCCGTGGCCGCGATGGTGCTTGGAGTTGGACTCGGGGAAACAGCCATTGCCGAAGGCTTGGACAAGCGCTTCTACGTGGTGTTCCCTATAATCCTGTGCGCCGTCGGCATGGTCGCCAGCTTCATCGGCATACAATTCGTGCGCGTTGGCAAGAACGGCAAGCCCGGCGAGGCGCTCAACCGCGGAACGGTTCTCACGTGCATCATTTTCGCCGTGCTCGCAACCTTGTTCGTCTTTGCCAACGGATACAGCCGCGCCGATGCCGGCATCCTGGTCGCCACCGTCTCGGGGCTTGTCATAGCCGTGCTCATCGGCTTCATCACCGACTTCTTCACGAATGACGAGAGGAAACCCGTCCGCAAGGTTGCCGAGATGTCTAAATCCGGCTCCGCCATCACGATCATCACCGGCCTAAGCTACGGCTTTATCTCGGTGCTCCCAAGCATCGTCGGCATCGTGATCGCGATGCTCTGCGCTTACTTTGGCGCGGAGTTCTTCGGGGTCAGCGGCATCTACGGCATCGGCGTGTCGGCAGTAGGAATGCTCTCCATAACGGGCGTGATAGTGTCGGCCGACGCCTATGGACCGATTGTGGACAACGCCAAGGGCATTGCCGAGATGTCAGGCATGGGCCACGCAGTCGTGGATCGCTGCGATACGCTCGACTCCGCCGGCAACACTGCCAAGGCGATCACGAAGGGATTCGCGATCAGCGCGGCCGCGCTCACCGTGCTGGCGCTGTTCTCTGCGTATGGGGAAGTGCTCCGGGGGCTGAACTTTGAGCTCAACATCAACCTGCAAAACCCAGTGGTGCTTGCCGGCGTCTTCCTGGGCGCCGTCGCCCCGCCTGTATTCGCCGCCCTGCTGATGCTTGCCGTTACAAAGAACGCCTTTATCATGATCGAGGAGATCCGGGCGCAGTTCCGCGCCAAGCCTGGTATCATGAAGGGAACCGAACTGCCCGACTACAACCGCTGCGTCTCAATAGCCTCCCAAGGGGCGCTCTCGTCGCTGGTCATGCCCGCCATCATCGCCGTCGTGCTTCCCCTTGCCGTGGGGTTCCTGCTGGGCACCGACGCGCTAGGCGGGTTCCTCGGCGGCGCGATTTTCACGGGCGTGATTTTCGCGATGTTCATGTCGAACTCCGGCGGCCTCTGGGACAACGCCAAGAAGTACATCGAGTCCGGCCACCACGGCGGCCCGGGTTCTGACGCGCATAAGGCGGCCGTGGTGGGCGACACCGTTGGCGATCCGTTCAAGGATACCGCGGGCCCGTCTATCAACACGCTCATCACCGTGATGTCGCTCGTATGCTCGCTGTTCGCTCCGGTCATCGCCGCCCTGCATCCTGCACTAAAGAACTTGATTTTCTAGCCTGGAAAAAATATCAAGGCAACCAGCCAACTAAAGAACGGGAGGACCCCCATGGAAAAGCATATATATCTGTCGCTAGTGCCCGAGGCGTTGATCGCCTCACAGCTCACCCCTGACGAGTTCGGCGCGTATTATGCCTGCGGAACGCAGCGCAAGGCTCGTGGCCAGGCCATGTTCATCGAGATCGATCCGGCATTCCGCAGCAGGGAGTTCAGGATCGAGGAGGGACTCAACCGCTGCATCCCGCACGAAAAAGGCGAGCCCAAGAGCTCGATCTATATATCCGTCTACAGGATCGCCGAGCGCATCCCCGTCTCCGCGCTGGGCTCTCTGTATCTGGTGACGAACGACGGCCGCACGGCGGAGCTCCCAAAGCGCGTTGTCCCCAGCGACACCCTCGCTGGAGGCCTGCACTTGTACCAGGAGCTGAGCCCCACGCGCCCCCTCGTGGCGAGCACGTTGCCCCCGCTTGAGTTCTACAAGTACATGACGGCGTCTCCGGAGAACCTCTTCTCAATACCGGCTCTTTACTTCGTCGACCTGCGCCTCGGCGCGCTGGCCGAAGATCCCGAGTTCGGTGGCTGCGAGGACCTGCCGTATGAGAATGTCGACCACCTGCGCCAGTGCCTCGTGGAAATACGCGCCACAAAGGCCGAGACGAAGATCGTGGACCGCAACCACTCGATAGTTTTCCCGTACAGGCTTGTGGACACTGGCTTTTACTTCGGCAGCGGCAAGGACATGGCGTTCTACCAGATGCCAACGAAGGCCGAGATGCTCAACAAGTACTACAATTGGTGGCGTTCTTCGCAGGTATAGGCGCCCCGCCGCCCTGCAGGGCGGAGGTGGTGGTCAGTGGGTAGTGGTCAGTGGTCAGTGGGCAGTGGGCAGCCTCGGCTGCCAGTCTCGCTCTTACTCCTGCTCTTACTCTTACTCTTACTCTTAATCTTAATCTTCGCACCTCCGCCCCTAACCCCTAGTACCTAATACCTAGTACCTAGTACCTAATCCCCAACCCCCATCCCGACATGAATCTTGAAATCACATGCTTGGCGCGTCTGCTTTTCGCGGGGGCGCTGGGCGGACTGATCGGCCTTGAACGCGAGTTCCGCTCCAAGGAAGCCGGGCTGCGCACGCATTTCCTGGTTGCGATCGGCTCGACTCTCTTCATGCTCATCTCGCAATACGGCTTCACCGGCGCCCTGCAAGCGCTCACGTCGCAGTATGGGCCGGAGATAAGCTTCAGGCTCGATATAAGCCGGGTCGCGGCGCAGGTTGTGGCCGGCATCGGCTTCATTGGCGCCGGCATGATCGTGCTGCACAGGCGCTTCGTCGTCGGCCTCACAACCGCCGCCGGCATCTGGACCACCGCCGCGATCGGACTCGCCGTCGGCGGGGGCATGTACATCAGCGCCATCGCCGCGACGGTGCTCGTGCTAATTGGGCTGGAACTTTTCATGCACATCTCGGATTCGATCAGACACCAGAAACGCGAAATGAACGTGGTTTTCCTGGCAGACAACGTCGCCGCGCGCGACGCCGTTCTGGATGCCTTCAACGGCCAGGGCAAAAGTGTCGTCGCTTATTCTTCAGAGCACAGCGGCGGCAAGGTGCGCGTAAACGTTGATCTCGAGATCCCGGAAAAAGACGCCAAAGCCGGAAAATTACTGGAATTTCTCAAAACGATGAACGGGATCGAAACCGAGTCGATCAAGTGAGAAGAGGCCTGGGCCCCAGACCCCGGGCTCTGGCCGCTCCGCGCCATCCACACCCGTGGCTTTTATTCACCCCCTGCGGGCAGGCCCTTGCCCGCAGACTTTATTCACGCGTGGATTACAGCCACAGAGTTCACAGAGAGCGGAGACGATCCCGCGCAAGTAAGCTCTTAGGCCCCCTGTGTCCTCTGCGGCTAAGAAAAGCCCGTCTGATAGGCCTTCAAAAAACACACGTGGCAACAGCGAATCTGCGGAAATCTGCCGCGCAATCCGCCGATTTACACCGAATTTGTCAATCGCGTGTCAAAAGCCTCTGCGGGAGGCAACCGCCTTTCCTTGCGCGTTATTACACCATTCCAGGGTTCCTTCCCTCTCTTTCCACTCTCCACTCCCCAACTCCAAACCATGGTTGAAAAAGCGTGGATAAAAGGTTACAATGCGCGGCGTATGTGGTGTAAGGGACGATTAAATGGGGAATTGGCAAATGGAATTTTTCAAAAACAATGAATCGCGCTGGATAGGCATGGATAAAAGCGAGGCGGCGCCGTTTTTCTTCACCAAGTTCAATTGCGTGAACACACAGGGGGCCAAGCTGGCCGTATGCGGATTGGGTTATTATGAGTTCTACGTGAACGGACGCAAAGTAGGCGACCACGAACTCGCGCCCATCGTGACGGAGTACGACAAGCGGGTGCGTTACAACGTGTACGACCTTTCGGAGCACCTCGTGCAGGGCGAAAACGCCGTCGGCGCCATTTTAGGCCCCGGCTGGTACTACCAACTGGCGGTCGATGCCTGGGGTTTCGAACACGCCGCGTGGAAGCACTGGCCCAAGCTGATCGCCGAAATCCGTGGCGCCGATGGCAAGCTGCTGCTCGGCACCGACCGCGCCTGGATGGGCTCCGTGGACGGCCCGATCACTACGTCCCAGCTCCGCAACGGTGAAACTTACGACGCCCGCAAGGAGTTCCAGGCGTGGCCCACAGTCGCTTTCACGCCCGATTCGCGCTGGCGCAACGTCGGCATCTATGCTTCGCCCGGCGGCGTGATGGAGGAGGAGACGGCCACGCCATGCCGCGTCACGAACACGTTCGAAGTGGCCGGACCCCGCAACCTCTTCGATGTCTATGATATTGGAACCAACATCTCAGGACGCTGCCGCATCACGGTCTCAGGTACCAAGCCGGGCGCCAAGGTCGTGCTAGACTACGCCGAGCGCGTCACGGACGATGGCCAGTTGTCCAAGTACAACCAGGACGTGCTTGTGAAAACAGGCGGCTTCCAACACGAGGAATATACCCTCAAAGGCGACGGCTCTGACGAGGTCTGGGAATCGCGCTTCACCTACCACGGCTTCCAGTACGTCAGCGTGAAAATCGTTGGCGAGGGCGTCTCTCTCAAAAAACTCGAGGTGCGCCAAATACATTCCGACTTCGATCCCGTAGGCTCGTTTGAATGCTCCTCTCCAGTCATCAATCGTTTGCAGGAAATCACGCGCGTTTCATACCTCGCCAACTTCGTCGGCATCCCCACAGACTGCCCGCATCGCGAGAAAAACGGATGGACAGGCGACGCGCAGATCGCCTGCGAAACGGGTCTCTACAACTTCAACTCCGCATCTTCATATAATCAGTGGATTGATACGCTCCGCGATGTACAGCGCCTCAATGGAGCGCTTCCGGGTATCGCCCCCTCAGGTGGATGGGGATACAACTGGGGCAACGGACCGAACTGGGACGGCGCACTCTTCGTGATCCCATACAACGTCTACCTCCACACCGGCGACGACACCGCTCTGCGAAGCAACTACGACGCCATGCGGCGATACCTTGAGTTCTGCCCGACAATGTGCGACCCAGGCGACGACATCATAATGTACGGCCTCGGAGATTGGTGCCCGCCGCACGGGACGAAGGCGGTTGACACTTTCTTCTCCACAACCGCGGCATACTACGGCCTCGTCGTGCTATGCTCAAAAATCGCCCGCATACTCGGCAAGCCGGATGACGCAGCCAAATACATCGCCGATGCGCAACGCATAAAGGACAATTTCAACCGCAGATTCTACAAAGGCAACGGTATTTACGCAGATGGCGGCCTGACCGCCCAAGGCACGCCGCTCTACTACGGACTCTGCCACGACGGCGAGGAGAAGGCGGTGCTTCATGCTCTCGTCGCCGCCTCCGAGGCATGCGGATGCACGGCGCAGTTCGGCATATTGGGCGCCAAATACGTCCCGCGCGTGCTGGCCGATAACGGCTATGCCGACTTGGCGCTGCGCTTCTTCACGCAAGACGAATACCCTGGCTGGGCGTATTACAGCCAAAAGCGCGGGGCCACATCGCTGTGGGAGACGTGGGATGGCGCCTCATCGCGCAACCACATCATGTTCGGCGATCTCAGCGCATGGTTCTTCCGCTACGCGGCGGGCTTCATGCACCAAGAGGAAAACCCCGGCTGGAAGCGCATCACGATCCGCCCCGAAAACCTTTCGGAGCTCGATTACGTAAAGGCCGAATACCGCGGCTACGTCTCGAACTGGAAGCGGGAGCGTGGCAAATTCGTGCTAAACGTGACTGTCCCCGAAGGCTGCACCGCAGATGTAGTGCTGCCTGACGGCACCAAGGCCACATGCGCCCCCGGCAAAGCGGAATTCAGGTGCTAGGTGCTAGGGGCTAGGGGCAAGTGTAGCGCGGGCAGGCCCTTGCCCGCAGGCTTCCACCAGCCGTGGCAAGAGCACGTCTGCTAGGCACTCCAAAAAACCACGTGGCAAAAGCAAATCTGCGTTCATCTGCGCAATCTGCGGATCCATCCCACGTGTCAAGAGCTTCGCGGCGTCGCGCCTTCGCGTGATACCCCACG
>JALHHX010000115.1 GCA_022837245.1 Lentisphaerota bacterium | reverse complement strand
TGTGTGTTCTTGCCATTTGTATGTCCTCCTGATGTGGTTGGCAGATATCCTATCAGGAGGTGCGCGAAAACGAAAGCCTTATTTACGGATAAGCCCTAATTCAAGCGTGTCCAACATGGTCGGTCTGTCTCCCCACAAAGTGAGCCGACGCGGGAGAAGAGGCCGCCGCGGGCAAGCGAAGCGCCGGGCTGTCGGCGTAAGGAGGCCTGCGGGCAAGAGCCTGCCCGCAGGAAGTGGTTAAAACCGCCGGAGACAGATGGCGCGGGACTCTAGCCTATGCTGGCAAGTGCCTTACGCGCATGTGGCGCAGGGCTTTTCACTCACTTCCCGCAAGCAGGCTCTGCTTGCGGGCCGCTTGTGGGCACCGTCATATTTTATTGAATTTCCACCCCTGTTTATGCTACGATGAAATTTTTATTTATCAACGGCGTCACGCCATTCAATTAACCCCTAAATGTTTCTTACCCATCATGATTGACACAGTAGAATTGATGCGCAAGGTCGGAAACATCCGAATCCTGACATCGCATCTTGTAGACGACCAGCTCGCTGGCGACTACCACTCCACGTTTAAAGGCCAGGGGATCGAGTTCGACGAGGTCCGCGAATACATGGTCGGCGACGATGTGCGTGACATCGACTGGAACGTCACGGCCCGCACTGGCTTCCCGTATCTAAAGCGATACTCCGAAGAGCGCGAGCTCACTGTGATGTTCGTAGTGGACGTCTCCGGCTCACAGTCGTACAGCTCCACCCCACGCCCGAAATCTGAGCTCGCCGCCGAACTCACTTGTCTGCTCGCCCTAACTTCGATCCGAAACCAGGACAACATCGGCCTTGTTCTCTTTTCGGACCGCATAGTCAAGACTATACCGCCGCGCAAAGGCCGAAAAGCAGTCATGCGCCTAGTGCGCGAGGTGCTGGCGGCAGATGAAGCCTCTGGGGGCACAGACATCGCCGGCGCCCTCAATTACCTCGGTTCTATCCTTCACCGCAAAGCCGTGGTTTTCCTGATTTCGGATTTTCAGGACGAAGGCTGGGAGAGGCGCATAAGCATCACCGCTCGCCGCCACGATCTGGTCTGCTGCCACCTCTCCGATCCGTGCGAGATGAACCTGCCGGACGCGGGGATTGTAGAACTCGAAGACCCTGAAACCGGCGAGACCGCCTGGGTGGATACTTCCGCAAAGGCCGTTCGCGAGGCTTTCGCCGCCAACGCCGCCGCGGGAATGCAATCGCTAGAGAACACGTTCAAGAGCAACAGGATAGACACCATGTCGCTCTCAACAGCGGAAGACCCAATTCACAGCGTGCGCTCGTTCTTCAGACGCCGTGCCGCGAAAAAAAAGCGCTAGCAACTGCATGAAACATATAGGCAAATTCCGAGCCGAGTCGAGGTTTCTCCGAGAAATCCCGCGCGGGGTGCTTGTAATCGCCCTAACCTGCATTGCAGTCCACATCATGCAACGGGTTGTAGGGTCCGCGCCCGTGCGCACGGTGCTGCTAGGGCCAGACCGGAACCATCTGCTCGTGCAGGATCCCCTCTCATTTCTCTTTGCAATCCACGGCATAGGCCTCTCCCTCGGATTTTTCTGGACGCCAGTGACTTACATGTTCCTGCATGGGTCGTGGATCCACCTCGTTCTCAACATGATCGGACTCCACGTATTCGGCAAGGGCATAACACGCGAATCCGGGGAATGCTCCATGTGGGGAGTCTTTATCGCAAGCGGCATAGCCGGAGGCGTTGGCTGGGCGCTGTCAAGCGGGCTGGACTCGGCAGTCCCATGCATGGGCGCCTCGGCTGGCGTGCTCGGCCTCGCGGGAGCCTACGCCACCCTGCGTCCACGCGACCAATTCGTTCTCTTCATCCCCTTCCCAATCGTCTTGCCAGCTTGGGCTCTTGCAGCCGGACTCCTTGTGCTCAACGCGCTGGAACTCATCTTCGTTGAAGACCAAGTCGCATACCTCGCGCACCTTCTGGGAATCGTCGTCGGCATCGCCGCGGGCTTTATCATAAAACGGATCCAATGGTAGTGGTGAAAAACATATTCTCGGTTTTGGCGGCAGGCGCCACGGTGGTTTTTTCCATGCCCGCATCCACCACGGCCGCGGAGCCTGAAGGAGCCTCGCCGTACGAGGACGTACGGGCTTACGTGGAGGCAATGATGCTTATCCTCGACAGCCACGTCGAGCAATCGGACGTGAAACAGCTTACGTATGCGGCTATAGAGGGCATGATCTCATCGCTCGACCCATACAGCAACTATTTGCAGAGCGACGAGTTCGCCAGCCTCTCGCGCGCCACCTCGGGAAACATGGTTGGTATCGGCATCGTCGTAAGCGTCACCGACGGCAAATGGACTGTTGATTACCCAGTCCCCGGCTCCCCCGCGTTCCAGGCAGGCATTGCGCCTGGCGACCAGATCGTAGCTATCGACAGCGTCGATCTGGAAGGCAAAACCATGAAGCAGATCATGGAGTTGATCTCCGGGGAAATCGGCAGCATCGTAGTCCTCACGATCGCTCGAGGCGACTCGGAGCCGTCCGATTTCACCGTCCGCCGCACTGCCGTGGAAACCCCGGCCTTGCAATCGCCGCGCATGATCGACGGCTCCAACATCGCATACGTGTGCATTTCACGCTTTTCAAGTGGCGCCGCGTCGGCGTTCATAGACGCCCTCGATACGTTCGAGGACAACAATGCCGAAGCACTTGTCATAGACCTGCGGGACAACCCCGGCGGACTTATTTCGGAAGCGCTGCTCATGGCTGACGCGATTCTGCCGCCCGGCAAAACAATCACCATAATAAAAGGGCGTCCCGGTGTCCGCGAGCCGCAGACCATCGAATCCTCATCCACGGAGATGCTCAGCGGCCGCCCCATAGCCCTGCTAGTCAACGGCGGCAGCGCCTCGGCGGCCGAGCTCCTGGCCGCCGCGGTCAAGGACAACGGCCGCGGAAGTGTTTTCGGCTCAAAAACGTTTGGCAAGGCATCGGTCCAGACTATCTTTCAAATGGTTTCGCGCCCCGACGAAGG
Organism: Lentisphaerota bacterium; assembly: GCA_022837245.1. Taxonomy (GTDB): domain Bacteria; phylum Verrucomicrobiota; class Kiritimatiellia; order RFP12; family UBA3636; genus JAAZFF01. The sequence goes on along the minus strand of JALHHX010000115.1, from coordinate 3,951 downwards.
AGCCCTGCTCACCACCGCATACTATTATACGCCAAAAGACGTGCTCATAAACGGCAAGGGGATAAGCCCCGATTTCGCAGTCCCGCAATCTTCAGCCGAATTGCGCGACAGCGTGGTCAAACGCCTCTTCAAAACCCATCCCGAACTCTGCGGCGACATTTCCGCTTACGCCAAAGCGGCAGCCTCGCGCGATGCGCCGCTCGAAGCCGCCGTCGAACACCTTAACAAGATCATAGCCCAGCAAAAGCAGCAGAGCGCCGACTCGTCCTCTGCCACCCCACCCCAATGATTGTACTCGGAATAGAAACATCATGCGACGAGACCTCGGCCGCCGTTGCGCGCAACGGACGTGAAGTCCTCTCATGCATCGTCCATACGCAGCAGCAACACAAACCCTACGGGGGCGTCGTCCCCGAAATCGCATCGCGCTGCCACATCGCCCTACTGCCTGGCATTGTCCGCGAAGCGGTCGAAACAGCAGGCGTGCCATGGAGCGGCATAGACGCAGTCGCCGCCACGCGTGGCCCCGGGCTCGCCAGCTCCCTTCTAGTCGGCTGGTCAATGGCAAAAGGCCTCGCTTTGCGCCTCGACCGCCCGCTCATTGCCATCAACCACACGGAGGCACACCTTCACTCCGTCTTCCTCGACCCAGCCGCGCCCGACCCTCTTGAGGCAATCCCCATGCTCGGCCTCGCCGTCTCTGGCGGGCATACTTCCATTTTCCGAATTCCCAAATACGGCGAGTTACATCTCGTCGGACGCACTGTTGATGACGCTGCCGGCGAAGCTCTCGACAAAGCCGCAAAGCTTCTCAATCTCGGCTACCCCGGCGGCTCTGTTATCGACAAACTCTCCCGCACCAAAACTCCCGGCGTCTATACCTTTCCCGAAGGCAACGTCCGCGAAGGCGCTGCAACTGGCGGACTCCGCCACGACCTATGTCTAAGTTTCAGCGGGCTTAAAACATCGCTCCTTCATCAAGTGACGCGCGAACCACCCAAATCTGACGATGAAGTCGCGCAACTAGCCTGCGACTATCAGGAGGCGGTTGTCCGGGCAATCGTCAAACGTTGCGAAAAAGCACTCGGGAAAGCCAAATACATGGCCGTTGGTGGCGGCGTCTCCCTAAACAGCCGTCTCCGCGTGCTTCTTGCCGAGATGTGCGCCGCCCACAACGTCCGCCTACTGATGGCGCTTCCGCGTCACTGTGGAGACAATGCCGCAATGATCGCCGGCCTCGCCGGCATGGACAGAGGCATTTCCTCCCCTGAATCATTCTCTCTAGACATCTCGCCCTCCTGGCCGGTCGATTGATATTGCCTCCCGCAGAGGCGCGGAGGCGCAGAGACATGGGAGACAAAGAGGAAAGCATTGGGCCGCTTGCTGAATTCCTGAGAGCAAGTCATTGGAACATGGATCACCTGAATTTTTTATAGACAAACTCAGCGCCTCTGCGCCTCTGCATGAGACTAAAAAATTCCGGCAATGTCAGTTTCATGTGAATGCCCATGACATGGAAAACCTTTTCACATTTACTTAAAATCTGCTACACTCCGCAGCGCAAGATCAATGAAAGGAAACGACCATGCTGTGCCCTGTGTGCAAAACAAAACGTTGTTCAACGATTGAGCTGGAAGAGAATCTCAAGGCGGCCTTGTGCGAGAAATGCGGGGGACACTGGATTTCCCGCCGCAATTACTCCGCCTGGCTCAAGCAGCATCGCGAAACACCGCTTGAAAGACCATATTCTGAAATTGAACTTGATGTGGACGATGTGCGGGAAGTAAAAATATGTCCGGAATGCAATAGAATACTAATGAAATACAGAGTCGGACAAGGGCTCGACTTCTTTGTGGATCATTGCCCGGGCTGTGGCGGGGTGTGGCTCGACAGAAACGAATGGCAAGCATTGCAGAACAAAAACCTGCACGGGGAAATACACAAAATTTTTTCTACAACCTGGCAAAACCAAGTCCGAGAAGACCAAATGGCCGCCAAACTGGATCGTGCATACGCCGAACGCTTCGGCGAAGAGTCCTACAAAAAAGCCAAGGAGTTCAGGCAGTGGATCCAGGGACACCCTCTAAAGGGAGCCCTCCTTGCCTTTGTTTCAGATGAAAATCCATACAAAATATAGATCTCGCGAACGGGTTAGGGCTATGGAAACAATTCAAGTTTTTCTCCTCCACCACGAGGTCGGCACAAGAGTAAAATGAAGGAATTTGCTGCTCTCGCATGGCATCTCAAGCCTCCAACCCACAACATTCTTTGGAAAATTAAAACCGACAATGTTGGTATCATGTAATTGCAACTTTTAGCACTTAGCACGGCACAACGTCCTTGACTCCACACGCCGTGCAAGGCTATCCTTTGAAACCGATTTAAACAAACACAAGGAATAGAGAAATGAGCGTCAACGTCACCATCAACACATCCCTCGGCACATTAAAGGCGGAGCTTTACGAGGACAAGGCCCCCATCACTGTTAAGAACCTTCTCGCGTACGTTGACGAAGGCTTCTACAACGGCACTATCTTCCACCGCGTTATTCCCGGGTTCATGATTCAGGGTGGCGGATTTACTCCAGACATGCGCCAGAAGGCTGCTAAAGCGCAGATCAAGAACGAAGCAGAAAACCGTCTCTCAAACGAGCGCGGCACACTCGCCATGGCGCGCACTTCCGTAGTCGACTCTGCCACATGCCAGTTTTTCATCAATCACAAGGACAACGCCTTCCTCGATTTCCAGAACAAATCCCCCCAGGGCTTCGGTTACTGTGTATTCGGCAAGGTCTCCGACGGCCTTGACGTGCTGGACAAAATCGCGGCGGTAAAAACAGCAACCCACCGCACAGGTCACGGTGACGTCCCCGTCGAGCCCGTAACCATTATTTCCATAACCCGCGCCTAGTTCTTCTGGAACCAGCGCGCGACGGGCAAGTCTAGGCCGACGCCGCGCATGTAGTTGAATGTGGCAGTGCGTAGACCCTGCCCCATCGCGTCGCACTCCGCCGCCATGGGGTCGAAGTACGGGATTTCGTTCAGGGCAAAGCGTGCTGGTGGTTCTTCGCCATGCAGGAGTTTAATTCCGAAACGATCAGGATCTGCCGCGATAGGGCTGTGTGTCGTGAGCGCAAACCTGTGCCAGTATGCGGAAACTATTGCTCCGTCCTCGAAGAGCCCGCGCACGAAGTCAAGAGCACCGAGAACCTCCTTTGCCGTTTGCGTCGGAAACGCATACATGAGGTATGCGTGCACCATTATCGAAGCATCGGAAAAAGCATTGCATGCTTGCCGCGCACCTTCCAAAGTTATGCCCTTGTTCATCAGCTTCAAAAGACGGTCGTTGGCGCATTCAAGCCCGGCGGAGACGCCGATGCAGCCCGCCTCAGCCATAAGCGTAACGAGTTCTTCATTAAACGCCTTTTCAAGGCGGACATTGCACCACCACGAGACAACCAAGCCTCTATCTATAATCTCCATGCAAATCTTTCGCAACAATGCGGGTGAGATGGCTTCGTCCGTAAAGTGGAATCCCGCAATGCCTGTCGCCCGGGTCATTTTTTCAAGGACATCCACCGCATTGGCTGGAGTCGGCTCTCTGTAGCATCCGATGTAGTCGAGCGAGACATCGCAGAAAGCGCACTTGCCCCAGTAGCAACCTTCGGAAATCTGGACTTTAAGCCAGCGTCCGTCCGTCCAAAGGCGATTCATGGGGTTTGCCGTTTCGATCATGGAAATGTAGTCGCTAAAATCGACATCCACATAATCCGACACGCGGACTTCGCACCGTCTTTTCTTGTCGCGTTTAATTTCCTTAGCCGGGAAAAAACCCTCTCTCGTCATTATTCTCTGTTTCTCGCCCTTCCCCACTATTCCCAGCCATGGCGCAAGGCCGTCGTCGAAACACACGTAGTCGAAGAATTCGAATACCCTCTGATCGTCCATCTCC
>JALHHX010000426.1 GCA_022837245.1 Lentisphaerota bacterium | reverse complement strand
ATTAGAAGCTTGCGGGAATAATCTGTATAGGATTAATAGGCTCATCAGGAAGCGCAAAGCAGGGTGGGAAACCAAGACTATCAAGACCATCAAGTTTTAATCTTTTGTTAACATTACCGTCATTGACAGTATCCTACTAATCTGCTATACTGGTATTAGACAAGGAGGGGTTTAATGAGAATATGTGAGGACGCTCTGACTGACTGGCAATGCTCAGACGTAGATTGCGATCAAGATTCAGACCCTTATACACCAGAAGGTAGTAAGCCAATAATATCAGATACAGAAATACGTTATATCTTTAATTTGATTAAAAATTATTTGGGAGGTATAAAATATTAATTTTATTATTATTAACCGCATTAGTATTAGTAGGTGCTATAATACGAGTAAATATTCTAGTTTACATTGGATTTATAGGTATAATGATTAATTTATATGTATCCACACTAAATAAAAAGTAGAGGAGATGAGTTGAGTATGTGGGAATTTTCAGTAGAGGCTACAAGAGAAAATGGTGAAATTGAGGTTTTTGATTTTGATTTGAATTTTTATAATAACGTATTAAAACTTGGTGATTTACTAGATGATATTGATAATGGTGAGTATAAGGCTGTACATGTTATATCTACTATTGTTGAAGGGGATCATTATGATTGGTTAAATGAGCTTTATGAGGCTGTAATTAAGTTTCACGATGATTTTACACCAGTACAACAAGGTGCAGTGTATTGTCTAATGGAAGATAGGTATGAGACACTTGTAAAAGCAGTTGAAATTGCAGAAAGTGAAGACTATTCTCACTATGAAGATCTAAATCTTTATGATCTAGGTGAAATGATAGCTGATATTAATGGTGTTTATAATACTTTAAAAAATACAGGAATAATACCTTATGTTAAATTTGATGAATACGCAGAGGATCAGCTATCAGATTATACATATCAAGAAGATTATGGTTATTACTATTTTTATTAAAAAATTGGCAAACCTTTACTGACCGCAGCTTAGTCCTACTAATAAAATTGGCAAACTTTTAATACCCGCAGGCTGGCTCTACTATATAAACCCCCTAAGA
>JALHHX010000114.1 GCA_022837245.1 Lentisphaerota bacterium | reverse complement strand
GGCCGGGGTGCTTTCAGCGCCGCCTCTCTGCCGGCCGTGGAGCATGGCTTTGGCGGCGGTGTTGTGTGCCTGCGGCACACGGGCGCGCGGAACGGGGCACTCTCAAACACCACGCCGTGGACGCGCCTGGCTGTGCCCGTGTCGCCGGACGGGCGAGCCCGCAAGCAGAGCCTGCTTGCGGCAAGTGGGTAAAAAGCCCTGCGCCACACACGCGCAAGGCATTTGCCTGCATAAGCTACAGCCCTCGCCATTTGCCTCCGGAGGTTCTAACCACTCCCTGCGGGCAGGCTCTTGCCCGCAGGCTGCCAGCCCGCCCGGCGAATGCCGCGCCATGCACCGCCCACGGCGCGGCATTCGCTTTTCGGCTTTGACGAAAGCCCCGTTCAGCGCGCGTTTGCACGAACTCGGCGCGGCTTCGCATTTGCGCCTCCTTACGCCGGCAGCTCCGGAGCTTCGCTTGCCCCCGCGAAAAATGCCACCCACCCCGGTCACTAACCGGTTACTGATCTGTGACCGATTTCCATTGATAAAAACCATGAACACAGGTAAAGTTGTGCACTTATTTCAAAAGGGCAATACAAATGGAATTCGGCAGCATAGATATCGTTGGTTGGATCGTCCTGTTGGCGTGCGCGTTCATACAGGGAATGTCAAAGGGCGGGGTTCCCGGGCTCGCTATACTGGCAATACCTTTCGTCGCCATGGTGGTGCCTGGCAAGGCGTCCACCGGTCTTGTACTGCCCATGCTCATCGTGGGTGACCTGTTCGCGTTGCTAATTTGGCGTAGGTCAGTCAGCGTGCGTGATCTGGTGCGCGCGCTCCCGTGGGCAATCGTGGGCGTTGTATTTGGGTGGCGACTACTAGATTTTATCCCCGACGCGAACATGAACCGCGTCATCGGCTTTATTGTCATTTTCATTCTCGGACTTCAAATCTGGCGTAAGTTTTCGTCTAAAAGCGATGTGCCGGCTTTCAGCGGAAGCACCTCCGGAAGGTACGGATATCCGGCGGTTATGGGAATGCTTGGCGGCGTCACGACGATGCTTGCCAATGCCGCAGGCCCTGTCATTAGCATGTATCTGCTCAGTATGAAGCTCGGCAAGGCGACTTTCCTGGGAACCAGCGCCTGGTATTTCTTCATTGTCAATTGGGTCAAAGTGCCTTTCATGGTAGACCAGGGGATGATAACGCCAGGGAGCCTAAAGGTTAACGTTGTGATGTTGCCCGCGCTCGTGGCTGGAGTGGCCGTGGGAGTATTCGTGGCCAAGCGGATAAAGGAGCGCACGTTCGAAGCGCTTGTGATCGTGCTCGCGGCGGCGGCCTGTTTGAAACTTCTTTTCTGAAAAAGACTGTGAACTAAAGGTAGGGAATCAGAATGACTTTTCAAAACAACTCGAAGGGCTACGAATTGCTGGACAGCGGCTATGGCAGAAAGCTGGAGCGCTTCGGCGATGTGGTGCTTGAACGGCCGTGTTCGCAGGCGATCTGGGTGCCATCGCTCGAGCGAAGGATCTGGGATTCTGCCGACGCCACGTTCGACAGGGAGGACGGCAACCGCTGGGACGGTCTTCAGCGCCTGCCCCGGCATTGGGTAATCGAGGAGTGCGGGATCAAGTTCAACCTCTCTGTCACAGATTTCGGGCATCTTGGCATTTTTCCCGAACAACGCGCGCAATGGCGCTGGATTGGCGAGCAGGTGAAAACGGAGTGTGCACGCAGTGGAAAGGCACCTTTGGTGCTGAACCTGTTCGCATACTCTGGCGGTTCATCAATGGCCGCGGCGCTTGCAGGCGGGGCAGTCTGCCACCTCGACGCATCGCGCGGCATGGTGCAGTGGGCCAGTGAAAACGCGGCGCTAAACGACGTGGACTCAGTGCGCTGGATCGTGGACGACGCCCATAAGTTTATGGCTCGCGAGATCAAGCGTGGCAAGGTGTACGACGCCATTATCCTCGACCCTCCAACGTTCGGGCGAGGCGAAGGCGGCGCGATGTACAAAATCGAGCGAGACTTGCCGGAGACTCTGCAAATGTGCCGTCGTCTTCTAAGCGAAAATCCGCTTTTCATGCTGATGAGCGCTCACACGCCGGGGCTCTCGCCTCGGGTTGGAGGGAACCTGGTTTTGCAGGCAATGGACGGGTTGGGTGGCTCGATAGAGACAGGCGAGATGCTGCTGACCGGTTCCGAAGACGTGCTTCCGCTTCCTAGCGGTACTTTTGCTCGCTGGCAAAGTGGTGCCGCGCAAAACCGCGGATGAAGAAGTCCTTAGCTGGGGATCAGGGTGTAGGGTATAGGGTGTAGGCTCTAGCGGAAGTCCTTAGGCAGGCCCCTGCCCGGAGGCTTCAGCAGAAGTTCTGGGTGCGCGGAGTCTCTGCTCCGCCCCGTAACAAAAGCACGTCTGCAGCATGCTTAGCTGCCTTGGGTGGCGGTGTGGGGCGCGGGCTGGGGCGTGGCATGCGTGGAACGTGGCAAAGGGCATTGTTCGTAGTGGCGCCGTGAGGCACTGGCTGGGGAGCGGCATGTCCTGACGGGCACACTACAAACCAAGGCGAGCCCGCAAGCAGAGCCTGCTTGCGGTAAGTGGGTAAAAAGCCCTGCGCCGTGAAGAAGGCCTTAGGTGCTAGGCCCTGGCAAAAGAGTGGGCAGCCCCAAACTCCACGCAGCAAGGGCAGCTAGGGCCTACACCCTATACCCTACACCCTTCTCCGTCCCACGCAGCAAGGGCTTCGCGTCGCCGCGGCTTCGCGTGGTAATGATCCACGTAGCAAAAGCAAAATCGAAGGGCTACGCAGGCGTCTCCGAAGCCTCCTGGCCGCCGCCGCGGAATGTGCTCATGCCCATGGCCAGAGAGTAGAGTATGACGATTTCCGCGTCTGCCAGGTTGTATTCGATTAGGCCGTACAAGATCAAAGCTGCCAGCATCGCGAACGGTACGTAGCGGACCGCTCGCTGGCTTGCGCCCTTTACGCGTGTGGCGAGAAGCGATTTTATGGCGGCGGCGATCGCGGCGCCCATCCAGAAGAGATAGACGGCAACTCCAAGCCAGCCGAAATCCACGAACGACTGCAACGGAGTTGAATGGACGTGGTTCTGACGCCGCTCCACATTCTTGCCGTGCTGCCGCATCTTCTCGTTGGTGAGGGCCCTGAACCCAATACCATAAGGATGCTCTTCATGGACTGCGGGAACAATCTGCGTCCACATGAGGGCGCGCCCTCCCTTCTTTGGTGAAAATTCTTCCGGCAGTTGCGAGAAACGAAGACGCACTGCCGGGTGCGCCGCGAAAACAATGCAGCAGAGGACGAGCGCCACGAGGCCTTTGACGCCCATGTAGCGGAGGACGATGGCTCCGCAGACGAAGATCGCGCACATTATCGGCCCTCGTTTGAAGGTGAGCATGAGTCCGCAGAAGATCAAGACGAGGGCGATGATTCCGAAAATACGCTTGCGGCGTGGCAGGCGTGTGCCCTTGGCGTCGATGCAAAGGCAAAGCGCGGCCGGGAGCGCCACCATGAGACGCTGCGAGTCCTGCATCGTGCCGAGCTTTAGCATGGAGGCCATGTAGTCAGGTGCACGATAGCCGGAATACACCCATTCCCTGATGGATTCAGTGATGCCGAAGCGGCCGGCCCATTCAACAATGACTCGTTGTGTTTCGTTGGCGGGTGCGGCTGCGTTCCTAGGCCAGTTTATCTGCAAGAGCGCGAGCAGCGGGTTGAAGAAAGTCACGGAAAATGCGGTGATCAGACAGCCGCAGACAAAAACCTTTAGGACGAGTTTGAAGCGCTCTGTCGAATTGACTTGAACTATGGTTAATGGGATGGCAATGTACCATAGCAATTTTGTGATTTTGCCGAGGCCCTTGTCGGGCACGATTAGAGGGTCTGTGTTCGTGGCGGCCATGATGGCGGTGATGACGAGCGCCACCAGAAGATATGCAAGCCACCCGGTGGTCGGAAGGTTCCTCCTGAACGGGCCGCGTTTCGTCATTTTCGGGAATGCCGATAGCACCAGAGATACCACCAACAACAACCTTGCCAGTGGAAGGGAGAATCCGACGGCGAAAACAGAGCCGAGAAACGCAGCCCAACTTGGGTCTTCCTTTATGAATGATTTGATTTTGTCCAACATTGTACTTGAAAACGCGTCACCAGAACTGCCAGCTCCCGGTGGCGATTACGTAGATGCCCAGAGCCAGATTTGTCACAACGTGCGATATGGAGACGGCCCAGATGTCGCGTGTGCGGATGAAAAACAGTCCGTAAACGATGCCGGTTGCGATTCCAACTGCCCACTCGTTGTGCTCGGAGCCGAAAATAACGGCCGCGATGAAAAAAGGGATGGCGTGGAATTTCCCGATGTCGATGTCGAGGAAATCCGGGGTGCGTATGAACCTAATGAGCCAGCCGCGCCAGAAGAACTCTTCGATTACGGCAATAACGAATGCGGAGCCGATTAGTTTGGTGGTTGTAAGGGGCCATCCGCAGACTTCGGGGGCGTACGGCGTTGAATCAAGCTCATGGCGCACTTCTCCGAAGGGCATAACGCACCATTTTTCGTAGAAATCAGCCGCAGCGGGCAGCAAGTTCTTGAAAAAAGGCGTTTCGAAAAACACCCAGACGGCGAAAATGAAAACGCCGACTCCAATGGCCGGCAGCACGTTTGCGCGTTTCAAGGGCTCGTAAAAACGCCACGGCTTGAGCAGGAGGAACACGATGGAGCAGGCGACGGTGCTGAAGGCGTAGAGCGAGGCGTCTGTGATAAGGTTGAGAGAAGGAATCGTTTCCGTGGCGCTCGACGGAGTGAGGTGCATGGCTCTTGCGAGCATCAAAATGACCACCCAGATTATGAACGGAACAATATGCCGCGCCGTCGCGCGGTTCATTTTTCTGGCTTTCTCGCTGTTTCTGGGCGCGGGGTCGCCTGTTGCCGTGATGTCGTCTGCACTGTCGTTCATTTGCGGGCGATTGTAGCATATAACGTGCCGCAATGTCGAGATTTGGTGGCTTGCGGAGGTAATCAGTAGGCGATCGGCGACCGTGGTGCTTTTAGTGCAGCCTCTCTGCCGGCTGCGGTGGATGGCTTGGGTGGCGGTGTTGTGTGCCTGCGGCACACGGGCGCGCGGAACGGGGCTCTCTCAAACACCACGCCGTGGACGCGCCTGGCTGTGCCCATATCGCCGGACGGGCGAGCCCGCAAGCAGAGCCTGCTTGCGGCAAGAGGGTAAAAAGCCCTGCGCCACACACGCGCAAGGCATTTGCCTGCGTAAGCCACAGCCCCTCGCCATCTGCCTCCGGAGGTTTTAACCACTCCTTGCGGGCAGGCTCTTGCCCGCAGGCTGCCAGCCCACCCCGCGCTCGGCGGTCGGCGGCAAGCCGCCTATGCCACGCGCATCCGCTAGCGCCTCTGCTTGAGGGCTTCCTGCCGGTCTAACCCCTGTCCACTATCCACTTATTCTTGCCGTGTGCCCACGATCTTGTCCAGGCGGGCGCGCAGGTCGGCGGGAGGGAAGGGGATGCGGACGGCACGGCCGATGTCTTCGAGGAGGATGAAGTTGATCGAGCCGGAGAGGTTTTTCTTGTCGGACATCATGGCCTCGAAAATGTCGTCGACCGTGAATTCCGTTTCCACGGGAAGCGAGAGTTTTTTTAGCAATGCCGCGATGCGTTGCGAAACGCCTGCCGGCGTGGTGCCTGTCTGCTCGCCAAGACGCGTCGCCGCGACCATGCCGATAGCCACCGCCTCTCCGTGGGAGATGTAGCCGTAGCCCATGACGTTCTCGATGGCATGCCCCACGGTGTGCCCGAAGTTGAGGAGCATGCGCTCGCCGGTGTCGAGTTCGTCGCGGTTGACCACGTCAGCCTTGATCCCGACGCAGCGCGCGATGATTTTGAAAAGAGCCGCTTCGTCGGCGCGGTCTGATTCCGCGAATTCCTCTATTTCTTTGAAAAGCGCGGCGTCGCTGATGCATCCGTATTTGACGACTTCTGCCATGCCTTCCGCGAAGCGGTTTTTTGGAAGCGTTTTCAGCACAAGCGGATCGGTGATGACGGCACGGGGCTGGTGGAACGCGCCGGCGAGGTTTTTCCCGAACGGGAGGTCGATGCCGGTCTTGCCGCCGATGGATGAATCCACTTGCGCGAGCAACGACGTGGGGGCTTGTATGATCGCCACGCCGCGCAGGTATGTCGCGGCAGCGAAGCCCGCGAGGTCGCCCACAACGCCGCCGCCAAGCGCCACTACGAGATCCGTGCGCGTGATGCCATAACCGTTGAATGTGTTCCAAAGTGTGGAAACCATGTTGAGAGATTTAGAGCTCTCACCGGCCGGGACGGACACTTGCCCGGCATGGAACCCGGCGGCGGCGAGCGCCTCCATAACGGGCTGCAGATGCAGGTTGCAGACGTTGGCATCCGATACCACGCAGACGCGGCGCCCTTTGACGGAGGTGGCGGCGATGGCGCCGATCCGGGCGAGCGCGCCGTTGCCGACGATGATGCGCGAATCTCCGCGCGGCGAGCTGATCTTTGTCTCGAAGCTTTTCATGGCTACAGTGTCCGGCCAACTGCTTCGGCCACGGTGCGCATCTTGGCCATGAGGGCTTTGAACACGGCCGGAGTTAGCGACTGCATGCCGTCGGAGAGTGCGTTTGCCGGATCGTTGTGGACTTCGATTTCGAGCCCGTCGGCACCCGCCGCGATGGCTGCCAGCGAGAGCGGCTCGATCAGCGCGGCGCTGCCGGCGGCGTGCGAGGGGTCGACGAAGACCGGCAGGTGCGTGAGCGATTTGAGCACTGGCACGGCGCTGATGTCGAGCGTGTTGCGCGTGGCCGTCTCGAACGTGCGGATCCCGCGCTCGCAGAGGATCACTTTTTCGTTGCCGCCGGACATGATGTATTCGGCGGACATGAGAAGCTCCTGTATGGAGTTGGAGAAACCGCGTTTGAGCAGCACTGGCCTCTTGATCATGCCGAGTTCCTTCAAGAGCTCGAAGTTCTGCATGTTGCGCGCTCCGACCTGGAAGATGTCGACAAAATCCA
>JALHHX010000425.1 GCA_022837245.1 Lentisphaerota bacterium | reverse complement strand
GTCAAGAGCGATAGGACGGGGAAGACAACGCCCCGCGCCAACGGCGAAGTCATCTGCCGCGGTGAACTCTGGCGCGCCACGGATTCGGTAGTGAATGCCCTGGGCATGCTTTGGTGCGCGAAGCCGGCGGAGAAGTTCGTGGTTCCGCCAACGCACGATTGCAGCGGCGATCTTCCGGACTGAGTCAGAACCGCCCCTCCCAACTCGTCCCCCACAGGCGCAGCCGCCGCCGGCTGCGCCTGAATTATATGGGCGCGGTGCCGGCAAGCCGCGTTTCCACACTATTTCCCGTGACATCCGGCGGGCGCTGCGGTCTAATTCTTTGTGAGCCGTGTTGTGAGCGAGCCGTTGGCAGAACGTGAGGGTCCGGATGCGCCGCAAGCCGGGCTGGCCCCGTCCGCATTCGCCGATCTGTATACCCGGCACAGCCGCGCCATCTACTATTTATGCCTGCGGCTATTGAATGACCCTGGCAAAGCGGAAGACGCGACCCACGATGTCTTTCTGAAGGCGTTTTGCAAACAGAACCAGTTCCGCGGGGAATCTTCGTGGCGCACCTGGCTTTACCGGATAGCGATCAACCATTGCCGCAACCTGCTGGCGGCGTGGCATGAACGGCACATGCTCAGCAACGCGGATGAGGCCCTCTGGGAGAACACCGCGGCGCGGACCGACTCGCCGTTGCGCGTGGTGGAAATCCGGGAGCTGGGCGAGCGCATCCAGCAGGCGCTTGCGGGGCTGCCCGGGGAATACCGGCTGCTTTTATTGCTGGTAGCCGATGAAGAATTGAGTTATGAACAGGTGGGCGCGCTGACGGGGCAGTCCGCCGATGCGGTTCGCGGCAAGCTGCACCGCGCGCGCAAGGCTTTTATCGTCCGGTTTCGCCAAACGGAATGAGATGGAAAGATGAAACGTCAAACCAAACTGACCGCGCAGGAACAGGAACAACTCGACGCCCGGCAACAGCAAGCAGCGGCCGCCGCCCCGCGGGAGTTTGCCAGCGTGGAGGAAATGCTTCGCCATGATGCGCAGTGTACGCCCGTGCCGCCGGCCATCGCGCGCCGGCTGGAAAAGTCCGTGCGCGA
>JALHHX010000424.1 GCA_022837245.1 Lentisphaerota bacterium | reverse complement strand
GAGGCTGGCTACCGGCGCAAATGGGAACAGGTGATTCTGGAAGACGGGCCGTTCGCTGAGCCCAACTATTGTTACCAGGTCGGCAGCGCGCTCGCCCGGAACGGGCTTTATCACCAGGCCCTCCAGCAGTTTAGGCGGGTGCAAACTCTGGCTCCCGACCTGACGGATGCCCGTTTCTGGATGGCCCGGCTGTTTATCCATACCGGGCATTACTCGAATGCGCTGGCGGCGGTTAATCAGATTCTGCAAGCCCATCCCGACGATGACAACGCCTTGTTCCTCAAAGCGGTTGCACTGCTTCAGTCCAAAGCCTATGAGGAATCCCTCGTCCCCTTTACCTACTTGATTAACCATTACCCCAGTAATTACGCCGCGCAGCTAAACCGGGCGATTGCGTATCTCCAGTTAGGCCGGCTCGATGCCGCCCGCCGGGACTACGAGCAAGTGGCCCAGGCCCTTCCCCGGTCCTACCAGGCCTGGTTCGGGCTGGCTGAAATCGCGTATCGGCGAAAGGATTTCCCCGCGGCGATTACGAATTATCAGCGTTACCTGACCAATGCGCCTCCGGATACGCAAGAGGCCGGGCAGGTCCGCGCGCGCTTGGAGGAACTCCAGCGTAATTCGCCTTGAGCTTGATTGTCGGGCGCTCCGGCCGGCAGCTACCGTTTTTGGTGGTAGTCCGCCCGGGAGTATTTCTGCGCGGTCAGCGCGCGCGTTTCTTCGAGCAGTTGCGCGTCAGGCTTGAACTCCGCCCAGGCCAGACCTTGCCCGGCAGCTCCCGCCGCACGCATCGCCTGCTCCCAATCCGCGCGGGCGAGCGAGAGGTCCCGCGGTTGGACCGATCCTTGAATGAGCAGGCCGCTGCGGGTGCGGCGTTGGGCGGCCCCGGCGATTTTCCGGCCTTGCCAAAGCAAATCCGCCGCTTCGTGCCCTTGAGCAGACCGCGAATGTGCGCCGGCGCGGAGCCTGCCGACAAATCGTCCACCAGCACAGCCGGCAGCGACAGGACCCAGTGCAGATAGACCGCGCCGTGAAGGGCCACAAGCAAGGCGACCAGCAGCAGAGCGCCGATCAGGCCGATCCCCCTC
>JALHHX010000423.1 GCA_022837245.1 Lentisphaerota bacterium | reverse complement strand
GTACGAGAAGACCGACCTTTCATATTGCGGGTTGCTGTATCTGGCTGCGGCCATGATTGTCCTCAACAAAGTGTCGGTTATTTACGGATAAGTCCTAAATATTCTTTTCATGACACTTCTCCGTTTATCGTTGTTTCCTTCGAATATGGCAATCGTGGCAAGACGAAATGTTCAGTATGTGATGGTCGTCACTGGTCAGGACCCAAATTTGAACTGAATACACCTCCCCCCTACGATCAGCATTATAGGAAATGCCAAGGGCTAAAGCTTCCTGTTTCTTAGGGCAATTTGTCCCATTTCTTCAGGTTTACGACCTGCTTCCCGTATGCAGGCGCTGAATCTTTGGTTACTTGTTTATCAAGAGCCGGGCTGGCTGCAGGGTATGTTGCCCACGACAGGCGTCGTTGTGCATAATGCACATAACGCCAATTCCATCAGCCTGGGCAGAATCATCGTAATCCAGAATTTCCTGGACAATCTGGAATGCGATGCAAACGTGCTTCCCGAAATTGCGGAACGCCTATACCTATGCGGCGCTGCGCCCCTTTCGGAATTCACAGGCTACGGCTCGGGCACTCATCAGCACAAGCACTAGGGCAAGAGCAAGCAAAATGACGCAGATCACCCCTAGAGCAATATTACCGTCTCTGCGCAGTTCTCTGCCAGCGAGCTGGAAGAGCGCAGTACAACTGACCGAAAGCATGATCACCATTGGTATGATCGCCACTAGCGGCTTAGCCCTGCGGCGTATCAGCCAGAGCGATGCGACGAGCAAAGTCAGCGCAGCGAGGAGCTGGTTGGAGGCGCCGAAAACTGGCCAGATGCGATCCGATTCGCCGAATGTGAGCCACAGCGCGAAGAAGACCGAGAGCAGAGTTGCCACGTACATGTTGGAAAAGAAAGCCGCAACCGGATTCCTGCGTGATGAAGAATTCTGTGTCGGAGTGGCGACCACGCCCGCACGCGGCGAGAACAGCTCCTGGAGAGTGAAGCGGGCTAACCGCGTTGAAGTGTCGAGGGACGTCATAAGAAACGCCGAGACAGAAAGCGAAACGAAGGCGGTTCCTATAGTCTCACTGAGACCGAGGC
>JALHHX010000113.1 GCA_022837245.1 Lentisphaerota bacterium | reverse complement strand
GTACTGGAAGAGCCCCCGAAAGCGCAAAGGTGTTCGCAGGAAGCCCGCATTTGCGGCATGACATCCGACAACTATGTCATTTTCCTGACACACACCCGACCGCTTCGGAGTATAAAAAAGAGTAGGTTCATGCTTCCGATTTGCTGTATACTAACAACTCGAAAGGCGAGTCATGCCTGTGAAAATTAAAAGAAGAACAAAAGGAACCTGATTTGAACATGAGATTGACTTCTGTCCGATTGTCGACCCGCAGGGCCGCCGCCATCTTGTTTTTTGTTCTGGCGGGATGTCTAATCACGTCCTGCAAGTCGAGTCCGCAACGGCAGGGGGTGTTTATTCGAAATCCCTATGATCAGGTGGACTGGGCGCGCGATGGACGGTTTCTTGCCAACTTCCATACACACACCACAGGCAGCGATGGAGGGCTCTTGCCGCATGATGCCATCGACCATTACCGGAACCTGGGCTATTCTATTCTCGCGATCACCGACCATAACGCCGTCACCTATCCTTGGGAGAAACTGGACACGCTGGAGCCCAGCGCCGGCGCCCGCGACAGATTTGCGGCAGGAAAGCTGGAATCCGCCGCCCTGGACTACGAGAACCGCGATCCCGCCGAACTTGGCATGATCGCAATCCAGGGGTGCGAACTGTCGGTCCACCATCATATTGGCAGCTTTTTCAACGACCATTCCGGCACTCCTGTGGAGGCAGACTCCTTGAAGGCGGTAAGTGTCAAAGAAGGGATCGCGATGCTCAACCACCCCGGCCGCTATAAAAAAACAGTGGACTGGTATGTGGACCTCTATGAAACCTTTCCCGTCCTCTTCGGCCTTGAGGTTTACAACCAGGGCGATCGCTATCCCGGCGATCGCAAGACCTGGGACGCCATTCTCGCGCGGACGATGCCTGACCGGCCGGTCTGGGGTTATTCCAACGACGACATGCACACTGTAACAAGACTCGGGCGCAACTGGAATGTCATGCTGATCCCTGAACTCTCCCAAGACTGGACTCGGCGGGGCATGACCGAAGGCCGCTCCTACTTTGTCTACTCGCCGGCTGGCCACGAAGGCGCCCCGCACCCCGTCATCGACGCCATAACTGTCGACCACGAGGCAGACGTGATCACTATAGAGGCTACCGGCCACACAAACATATCATGGATATCGGAAGGGCACGTCATCCATCATGGCAAGACGCTGAATCTCTCGGAGACTCCGGGATGGGGATCCTATGTCCGCGCCGAACTTTACGGAGTGGGCAATTCCGTTGCCGGCACACAGCCTTTCGGGTTGATCCCCGCCATCCGAACCGAGCTTGTTCTCGTAACGGAGCCCGGCTCTGTCGAGTATCCCGAACCGGGTCATGTGCGAGGATTGCTCAACTTGCGCAACACCACTGGAAAGTCTATAACCGTCCAAGTCACGGTCGTTCTTGAATCGCGTGAATTGCTCCAACGCAAGGTGGCCATAGATCCTGGGGATGTAGGTTCCCTGCCACTGTCGGTGCCGGTCGAGGCTCTGAACAAAAACCGCCAGCTTGAAGTGCTGATGGATTTGGGCGCCGACTTCGGGGCGCTGAGGAAAATCAGCTCTCGGCATCCGCTGGCCGTGGCGTCGCCTGTTGAGTTGTCGATCAATTTGCCTTCGATCGGCTTCGCGCACGTGACAGCTCGGAACATGCTCGCCAGCATGCCGGTCGCGGTGCGCTTGTCCACCGCGCTGGATGGCGGAAAGACGGCCGAGGAAGCTTTCACTCTTGCTCCATCGGAGACCTACACCTTCCCGGTCAACCTACCTGCCGATCTGTTGGGGAAAGCGGCCGCACTGACGGCGGAAGTGGAGTTCGCCGCCGCCGTTTCGCCCGTCCCGGTGATGCTGTCCGCCCTGCTCGATCTAAGTCGTGACAGCCCCGTTCCGCGCCTCGCTGAAAATGAAGCGTGGGGCGATCCGGCTCGACAGCTCAACACGGAGGAACAGGTGTTCCCCGTCAGCGGCCGTTCCCGCTGGGAAGGCGTAGAGGATCTAAATGCCAAGGTGTTTTGGGGCTGGGACGGGGAGTTCCTCTGCATCATGGCTGAAGTCCGCGACGACGCCCACTTCAATAAACAAGAGGCAAGCAGGCTCTGGGACGGCGACTCTTTACAGGTCGCAGTGGTGGCGGAGGGCGGAAAATCTTTCAATCTCTGCCTGGCCCAAACTTCCGAGGGTATTATATTGCAGCAGTGGCAGGGGTCCGACACTCCCCTGCATGATTCTGCCGTTTACGGCGTCGAGCGTAACGATGAGACACAAACCACCCGCTACGAACTGCGCCTCCCGCTGAGCCTGCTCGGCATAGAGCCGGCTTCGGGGTCACGGTTCGGCCTCGGAACAGTGATCTTCGACGATGATGCCGGTCACGGACATGACTTCTGGATGCAGTCTGCTCCCGGTATCGCGGGCGGCTGGTCGCCGGATTCGATTCCTCGCTTTTATCTGGCGCAATAACCACCCGCGACAGCCGCGCCCGCCAAACGATAAAGAGAACAACTAAATGAAGCGAATGCATGCGGACATGCAGCGTATTGCCATGGGAATCCTGTGCCTATGTGTCTCGGTGTCGGGTTCCGATGCTTGCGCAAACAGCCTGGCGTCCGCAACGACCGGGCGGCTGGACGTGGCGGCGGTGACGACCGTGTACCGTAAAAACTCGCACGCGGAGCTACTCGTGGGCCGGCTGCTCGAAACCCACACACTAGATGGAAAGGGGCGGGTTTCGCCGCTGCGCCTTCGGGCCCTTTACACGGACCAGGTGCCGGAAAACGACACCAGCCGCGGGCTTGCAGCCGAGCACGGCTTCGCGATAGTGGACAAGCCCGCCGATGCAATCTTTGACGCTGAGGGCAAGCGCGCGGTCGGGGGCTTTTTGCTGGTGGCCGAGCACGGAGAATATCCACGATCCGCGACGAGCTCGATCCAATACCCAAAGAGGCGTCTCTTCGAGCAGGTGCTGGCTGGATTCGACCGAGCAGGAAAGGTTGCTCCAGTTTATATCGACAAGCACATTTCCGACCACTGGAACGACATCGAATGGATTTACAGCGCCGCCCGCGAACGCGGCATCCCGCTCATGGCCGGGTCATCGGTGCCGCTTGCCTGGCGCCATCCGGCCGCCGATGTGCGGCGCGGGGCGAAGCTTGAGCAGATCGTGGCCGTCAGCTACCACACGCTGGACTCCTATGGTTTCCACGCGCTGGAAGTGGTGCAAGCACTGGCGGAGCGCCGCGCCGGCGGGGAGACCGGCATTTCGAAGGTGCGCTGCCTAACTGGGGACGCCGTATGGCAGGCGGGCAGCAACGGTGTGTACGACGTCAAGCTGCTGGGGGCGGCGCTCGATCGCATGGATTGGAAACGTTTTGCAGAGCGGCCGCTCGAGGAGGCGGTGAAGAATCCGTCCATGTTCGAAATTCACTACAAGGACGGAACCAAGGCCTTTGTGCTTACCTTGCCGGGCGTTGTGCGCGAATGGGCAGCCGCGTGGCGTTACGAAGGCGGGGAGTCTGAAGCGACCCTGTTCAAGCTTCAGGAGGACCGACCCTACATGCACTTCTCTCTTCTGCTGACCGGGATCGAACGGATGATGGTCTCCGGCAAACCCTCTTGGCCGGTGGAGCGCACGGTGTTGACCAGCGGCGCGTTAGACGCGCTTTTGCAATCGCGCCAGCGGGGAGGGGAGTGGATCTCGACGCCGCATCTCGGCCGTGGCTATATCAGCGACTGGGACTGGGCGGATTTCATGTCTTCCGTCCCCGAACCCGAGCCGTGATGTGAAATTCTTAAGAAATGGGATATTTTTGAATGGAAAGCAGGAGGTTTTTGCTGTGTATGTGCTGTAAAATGTTGAGGTACATTGAGGATTGTGCTTGTGAAAACGAAGTTAGATAATCGCGAAACCACCAAACACCACGCAGCATCAGTGCCTGGAACCAAAGGTGGCGAGCCTATACGAGGGCTGATGCTTGATCCGGCCCGCCTGACCGAGCGGCACTCCTACTATTTTGACCTGCTGTCCGACTTGGCCAAGTGGGGCTATAACACCCTGTGGTGGCATTTCATGGACGACGAAGGCTTTGCGCAGAAGCTCCGGTCGCGTCCAGAGCTTGCTTCACCGTATGCTTTCAGTCTGGCTGAGGCGCGGCGGTTCGTCGCCTTGGCCCGTAGTCACGGTATTGACGTCGTACCAGAGGTGGAGTCGCTCGGACATACGCTTAGCGTCACCCGCCTTCCGCAATACGCGCATCTTTTCAATGGCCGCCCCTTCGGCCACAATGCCATGTGCCCATCACATCCCGACACGCTGGCACTTCTAGGCGACATTATTCCAGAAGTCGCCGAGCTGTTCGGGGGCAAGTATCTGCACGCCGGTCTCGACGAATCGAACCTGAGCGGTTGCGAACGCTGCGCTGAGCGCAACCGCAGCAAACCGCCGTGGCACGTTTTGGCGGAGCACATTGTCGCTGTGCACGAAATTGTGGCCGCTTGCGGGCGTCGCATGGTCATGTGGGCTGACTCCATTGAGCGCAACCCAGAGTTGCTCCAAGTGTTGCCAAAGGACATCGTCCTCGCGCACTGGAACTACAGCGAAATCCCCGTGGAGAAGATTGAACCTAGCGTTGATGCGGGTTTCGAGATCATCTGCGTGCCGGCAATCAGCGGGTCGAGTGTCCAGACGAACGCAAAGGCACTGCGCAACCACGACGGGATGGTGGAGTTGTCTAATCGGCTTTCCAGCCGAGGCTCCATCGGAGTGGTAACTTGCTGGTGGGAGCCTTTCGGTAGGCTACGCGACACCTACCGCACGAGCATGGCATACGCTGGTGAGTCCATGGTTGCCGGCAAGGCGCTCGACAAAGAAAAGTTCTTCGGAAAAATCTCACGCGGGTTTTTCGGCTGCCGCGGCAAAAAGACAGGCCGAGTGCTTTGGGATTTGATGGACATAATGTTGCCGCGCGACAACTTCAAGGCGATGTTCTACGACAGCGCCAGCGACGTCGTCTCGGCAATCCATCTCGCGATGGACAAGTCGTTCGCCGAACGCCGCGCGGAGGCCTCGGCCGTGCTGGAGGCGCTCGAATCATGTTCGGCCGGCGTGCGCCGCCACCACGATGAGTTCGGCGCCCATGTGCTTGCGGCGCGTGTCGTGGTGGCTGCGTATGACAATGCCGCTGCGGCGCTCGAGGCGCACCGGCTGCACACACGAGCGGCGTCGGCAGAGGAGGTGAGGGGAGATCGCGGGGAAATTGCACAGGAGCTTCTCAACTGCCGCGAGGTGCTCTCAAGCCGCATCGCGCCTATGAAGGCGCTTGCCCGCGAGCTTGAAAGGGATTGGGACCGCACACGCCATCCGCACGACCCGAAGAAGTACATGAAGAGCCCATACGTGCGCCAGCGGATCTCGCGCGGGCTCGTCCACACCGTCACGCGCAACGCGGAGTATCTTGGCTACCTCGTCCGTTCATTAGACGCTGCCATCAGCGGCTATCGAAAGAGCGGGGAATTCCCGGGTGGATTGAACAGGCCTCCCTTGGAACCTGGAAAATAAATCCGCATTGGGCACACGTGAATTTGCAAACAGCGCTCAATAATCGATTCATACGAAAATCAGTGTAAAACATGAAAAACAAAAAAACAACACTTAAACATTTATTCTGGCGTTTCCGTTTCGCAAGTCTGCTGGCGTTGGCTCTGCCACTGTTTGGCGCATCGCAAACCGCCGTTGCGGCACCGTCGTCAGTGGCGCTGGCGCAGGACGGCAAGGCCCGGTTTGCAATAACGCTAGTTGATCCCGCCGGCGACTTGTTCGGGCTGACAAACTCTCCGCCGTTGCAAGGATTGGCAGGGGCTTCCGCCGCCGACCTCAAGGAATACCTGGGGAAGCTGTCCGGCGCTGAGTTCGAGATGATATCGGCAAAAGCATACCCCGGCGGTAAGAAACCTGGAATCTTCGTGGGGCTAGATAAAGACCTTGGATTCGATGGCATAGACAAAGTGCAGCAGCAGTACGGCCTGCGCACGACCGCCGATGGGCAGCTTATCATAACCGGAGCGGATGCGCGCGGCATTTCGCATGGAATTTACGCGCTTCTCCACAGCCTCGGCTGCCGATGGTATTATCCCAACGATCTGTGGGCTGTCGTGCCGCCTCCGGCGAGGAGTCTAAGCGTGGCGTTCGAGGAAATCGGCGGACCCGACTTCTACATCCAGCGCCGCATCTGGGTGGGGCATGGTCTGCACCTTGCCACCACGAGCGGCGACTTCCCCGCATGGTGCCGGCGCAACGGCATGGCTCAGCCGTTCGACGTCGCCATAGCGCATAGCTGGATCGGGCTGGACCCCGCTAACGACTTCACCAACCATCCCGAATGGTTCGCGCTCGTGAACGGCGAGCGCAAGACTTCGAAACCATGCTACTCCCATCCAGGCGTTATCGAACGCGCCAAGCAGACCGCGCTGAACCATTTCAGGAACAACCCGCAGTCGATGATGATCTCGGTGAGCGCGCCCGACGGGCTTGGTTTCTGCTCCTGCGATCTCTGCAAAAAGGTGGCCAAGGTTGACGAACCGTACGAAGCCCAGGGGGTTCTTTTCGGCCGCCAGCCGGACGGCACGGAGGTGTCAATAGCCTCCGAGACTATCTTCAACATGGCGAACGAAGTCGCGAAGGCCGTGGCTCCAGAATTCCCAGACAAACTCATCGGCATCATGGCGTACAGCGGCTACGCCCATCCGCCGTCCTTCAAGCTCGAGCCCAATATCTACCTCGAGGTTACCGCGGGGTATCGCCGCACGCCACTGACTTTGCCGGAGCAGATGACGGAGCTGGGTTTAAAGGCGTCGGCGCTTGGTGTGTACGAATATTACGATGTCGAGCAGTGGTCGTGGGACAAACCGGGTAGTGCACGCGCCTCGCAACTCGACAGCCTGCAGGCGGCCGCGCGCTTCTACTACCGCAACAACGTCAGATCCGTCAGCGGCGAGATGTCGAACAACTTCGCCCCGAACGGCATCGGCT
>JALHHX010000112.1:3065-10123 GCA_022837245.1 Lentisphaerota bacterium | reverse complement strand
GGGGTCGTACACGATGGATTCGCACCACACCCAGCGTTACGTTGATGCGGGCGGACACGTAAGGAACGAAGGAGATGTCGAAGTTAGTCCGGGCGGGGCGTACAAGATTTCATATCGTTCGATACGTCCCAAGGCGGAGGAATGCCGCAATCTGCTTGTGCCCGTCTGTGTCTCCAGCTCCCACATCGCGTTCGGTTCGGTGCGCATGGAGCCGGTGTTTATGATCCTGGGCCAATCGGCGGCGACAGCCGCCTGCATTGCGCTTGAGGACGGCGTCGCAGTGCAAGATGTGAACTACTCGAAGCTACGTGCCCGTCTGCTCGAAGACGGTCAGGTGCTCGAAAAACAGCGTGGTGGTTAACGCTCAGATTCTGGGATGTCGATCAGCAGCACCATGCAATTATCGAATTCGTTGGAGCCGGTGGCGCTACGCGTGTCGCTCAGTTCGCGGCCGTTGAATATGATGCCGAGCGTCTTGCCGTCCGGGCTGATGTCGAGCCCGAACGTGCCGCCAGTGTGGTAATTGGCGGCTCCGCGCATGTAGTCGTGTAAAAACGCAACCACCTTGCGCCGGTTTGTCTTCGTGTCGAACTGTATGATCGGGGTTCCTGCGGCATGTGTGCCGCCGTGCGCGCCGGGGACGTAGTAAAGAAAGCGTTCGTCGGGGGATAGCTTGCAGACCGCGGTGTAGGCGGGACCGGTTTCGAACGTGCGGCCTATTACGGTGGTTTTTTCCTTGCGCGTGTCGAAGCGGAACATGATGCCGTCCCACGTGATGCCGAATGCGATGCCGTCGGAATTCGTGCGGCTGGCCGCGCGTAGTTTGTCGCCGGGCACCGCAAGCCTGGTCATCTCGGTCTTGTTGGATTTCGGGTTATAGCGCGCGAACAAGCTGGGGCTTGCAGGTGTGTCTGCCTTCCCGTCTTTGCCTTTCTTGGCGGCTCGCGCTCCGGCAGAGTACCAGACCCGGCCGTCTTCCGCCACGATTATCGCCCGGGTGCCGTCGGGTGACGGATCTCCGCAGTAGAGCGTCTTTTTGTTGGCGAGATCGTATACGAAGAATTTGCTTTTCCCGTCGAGCCGTTTGCCGCCGGGGCCCACGCCGTAAATGCGCTTCGAGGGCTTATGCACGACGGAGGCCGCGAGGCTGCAGTAGGGCGCTGGGGGAGGGTCGAAAGCCGCTTCGCCAGAAGTTAGGTTCCAGCGGACCAGATGGTCGCCGACGTAGTTGTATTCATCCGAGACTGCCGACGCCTTTCCGCGGTAGCCGGCGAAGACCAGCCAGCCATCGAACTCCATAAGCGGGGCATGGATTTTGCCTGGCGCGTAGTCTTTTGTTGGTGTTTTAAGGACGGCGTTCACGTCAACGATCGTGTCGACCGTGCCGTTCTTCGGATCCACTTTGAATACGTACGAATATCCGTGTGGTCCATTGTGGTCGCCTATCGAGCAATAGAAATTGGTGTCGCTGGCGAAAAGCGCGTCGCCCCACGAGCTCCAGAGGCTGGCGCCTTTCCACTGACCGGGAAGGATGGCGAACCGTATGGCAGGGGGTGTTTTAGCCACATCGAAATCCCCGGTGACTCCCTCGGGGACTTTCAGGACGTCTGCAGCGGCAGGGGTGAAAGTTTTGAGCTTCGCTGTCTTGATCTTCAAGTCGGCAGGAGGTGTGTCGACTGCTGGAGGGCGTTGTGCCTTCGGGGCCGGGTCGGCGGCGTGCGAATGTGCCATCCCGGAGAACAGCAGCATGGTGATGAGGAAAAAATGCACAGACCGTGAGGTTGCGAAGCGTTGTTTCATTCGAGAGGCTCCAATCATCATTCTTGTGTTGAGTGCGTAAACCCCGGCCGAAAACCAACCGGACGGCTGCTCTGTTTCGCGGAGGGTTGAGATCCTCCATGCGCCGCTCATCCTAGCAGAACGCGGAGACGGGTGCAATAAAATTGAGGGGCGCGGGCAAAATCGGGGTTCATTAGCGAGTTGTTGGCCTGTTTTCTGTGGAGACCCCCGATTTCAGGTGCCTCTCTGCGCTTTGCCAGGTGGGGTGTGCCGACGGCACACGGTGCGCAGAACAACCCTAGGGGGCAGCAGGGGCTTTCCGTTCGATGCGTTCGATTATGCGGACGGCGACGGCGTCCTTGCCCATGAGGGGCAGGTGTTCGGGTTCGGCGTCTGTCGAGAGGATCGTGACTATGTTGGTGTCGGTCTCGAACCCAGCTCCGGGCTGCGTTACGTCGTTCGCCACGATGATGTCGAGCCCTTTTCGCAGGAGCTTCCCTTGTGCCTCTTCCAGAAGGTTGCCTGTCTCCGCCGCAAAGCCGGCGAATATGCGGTTCCCCTTGCGTGGGCGTAGCGCCGAGAGGATGTCGGGGTTAGGCACAAGTTCGATCCTCGCGGCCATGTCGCGTTTCTTTAACTTGGATTCGCTGAACACCTTCGGCCGCCAGTCGGCCACGGCAGCGCACATCACAAGTGCGTCGCACTTCTCTATTTCGTCTTCGACGGCCGCAAGCATGTCGAGTGCGGAGACGACGTTCACGACGCGCACGGCTGGGGGCGGGGCGAGAGCGACGGGGCCGGAGATTAGCACCACTTCATGTCCGCGCGCCGCCGCCGCCGCCGCGACGGCGTATCCCATGCGCCCGGAGGATCTGTTGCTGAGGAAGCGCACGGGGTCGAAGAATTCGCGCGTGGGGCCGGCCGTCACGAGGAATTTCATGGTTTTATTCCTTCTTCCGCGGCTGTTGCGGCGGCGCCTCCGGCAGCGCCTGATGCACCGGGGAGCCGGGCACTTCAAGGCGGGCAGGTTCGTTAGTGGGGGAGTGCGAGCTCAAGATCGCGCCCAGCCCGTTTGTGGCTGGGGCGGCACCAAGCCCGTTGGTGGTAACGACTATTGGCGGTTCGTTGGTGTATATCGATTCCACTGGGGGGGTCACGATCACGACTTCCGCCTCTACTTCCGGCGGGGTAACGGAAGTTATCCCGGAGTCGGCGGGCGGTAGTATGCGTACTTTTTTAGAGAAGTTCTGGGTCTTGCCGTCGACGTTCACGGGTTCGGTTGGCAAAACGAAACTCCTGTCGCGCAGTAAGCTGAGTTTGCTGTCTGGGCCGGTGACGACGACATCTCCCACGTCAAGACGGACCTTAGCCTCGCCGAGCAGCGGTTTCCCGATTAGGTTGGGAGGCGCAACCTTGAGGCGGGTGGTGACCTCGCGGTCGTAGTTGACGTAGATGCCATCGGGCACAACGCCGCGCACCCTAAGTTTGCCGACGCCGAGCACGTCGCTGCGGCGCACCGGTATGAGCTCTCCAACCACGTCGGGTGCCACCTCTTGAATCACGATTTCGATGGCGAGCCCCGTGGCGTCGAATTTCTGGATGTCCTCGCTCGCGCCCTTGAGCGTCACCTCGACCTCGCTGGTCTCCTGATCGCGCAGAGCTACGCCCGGGGCCTTAACCACGATCTTGACTGGGACGGTGTAAGTGTCGGTGAAACCGATCGTCACGCGCACAAGCGCGAACAGGACAGCGGCGACGATGAACGCGAGCACTTTGAGGTCGCCGTTAGGACCTAAGAGGCGTTGGCAGGCTTTCTGGAGATCAGAGATCAAGCCGGCGCCCAGGTTGGAGATTTTTTCCAGGTTGAGTTTCATCAGCCTTCCTCCTTGATTTTGGCGATCGCCTGGGCCACCCTGTCGACTTCCTCTGGCGATGGCGTTGCGTCTCGCACGGCGTCGATGGATTCCGACGTCTTGCGCTCGTCTTCATGTTGCATGCCGTTGGTGAGAATCTCGCGCAACCCGTTTATTTCTATCCCGCGCACTATGTCGCCGCGGTACGCCACGGATATAAGCCCCGTCTCCTCGGACACGACTATGACGATCGCGTCGGTGACCTCGGAGAGGCCGATCGCCGCGCGGTGGCGCGTCCCGAACGCCTTTCGCTTGTCGGAAAGATCGCCTAGCGGAAAGACGCATCCGGCGCTGAGGATGATGCCGTCGCGGATGACAACGCCACCGTCGTGCATGGGCGTGTGCGGGTAGAACAGCGTGGCGAGCAGCTCCGCCACGACCGGTGCGTTGAGAACGCGGCCCACGCTGGTGAATTCGTCTAGATTGTAGCCTCGCTCCACGGCTATAAGCGCGCCGATCTTCTGGCTGGCGAGCGCCTCGACGGCGTTGCATATCTCGTTGACAACGTCCACCTCAGGTGTGCTGGACTTGACGGTGGTCCTGCTCCCTATTTCCGCAAAAATGCGCCGCAGTTCCGGCTGGAATATGATCACCAGCATGAATGGCAGGCTCACGGCAACGTTGCTGAGCAGCCAGCTGATCTCGTCCATGTGCAGGATCCTCGACGCCAGTTCTATGCCGAGAAGCACTAAGCACAGCCCGATAAGAATCCTATAACCCCTGGTCCGCCGCAGGAACCGGATCAGAAAGTAAATCGGCACCGCCAGAATTAGAATCTGGAGGAAGTCTATTGCAACCACAAAAAACTGAGTGAAATCGTTCACGACCTCCGCTAAGAGCTTTCCCCGCACGATACCCAGCCACGCGCCGCGCCGGCGGTACCGTGCCATCCCGCCGCAGGCGCATTAATTTCTTTCAACGGCTATTCTACCCCAATCCCGAGCGCGGCGCAAGTCTCAACCACGTCATGGACCCGGAATATTTTCCCTCCGGCACGGAATGCGTCGACCGCGAACCGCACACTTGCCGCGACCACGTCTCCGCGCGCTTCCGGATACAAGCCGTTCACGAAATGTTTGCGAGATCCGCCGATTAACACGGGACGCCCGCACTCCGCGAGCTCCGGAACGCTCCGCAGCACTTCGCCGTTCTCTTCGCGTTTTTTGCCGAATCCAAAACCGGGATCCACGCAGATGCTCTCCCATGCGACGCCGTGCGAGACCGCCTCTTCCAGCAACGCCGAAAGCTCTTCCAACACCCAGCGTCCGAGTCCGCCAGGCGCGGCGGCGCGCGGCGCACCCGCATGTTCACGGTAGCCGTGCATAAGAACAAGCCCCGCGCCCGTGCCGCGCACGACTTCCACCATGCGCGGGTCTGCCAGCCCCGAAACGTCGTTCACTATGTCAGCCCCGGCCTCGACAGCCAGCTCAGCCACATATGCCTTCATTGTGTCCACTGAAATAACACACCCCGGAAACGCCGCCCTTATCTCCCTGACTGCCGGCAGCACGCGCCGAGCCTCTTCTTCCTCCGGGACCGGGGTGAAGCCAGGCCGAGTTGATTCGCCGCCCACGTCTATAATGGCGGCGCCCTCAGCAAACATGCGTCCCGCGCGCTCCAACGCGGCATCGAGGGCGGCGTACTTGCCGCCGTCGGAAAATGAATCCGGTGTGACGTTCAGGATCCCCATTGCCACTGGTTTCTCCAGCTCGATCACGCGCCCTTTGAACTTGAGAATATCCGCATCCTTCATGGGAGGGTCAGTCCTTTCTCCATCGCGTCGCTTAGCGCATCCGCAGAATCGGGGTCGTACCACCAATAAACCATGGCGTCCTCGTGCGACCCGTATTTAGAAAGCACATTTTCGGGCACTCCGAATTTGTTCCACCAGAGCAGACGCGTCGCGTCCATGTTCCAAAGTAAAATATATGGCACCGCGTCCGTCAGGATCGCGTCTATCTCACGACAGATTTCGTTGCGTTCTACGAGCGAAAACTCAGTCCTTTGTTTTTCGATGAGCGCATCAACGCGCGGGTCGCTGAAGCCGGTGATGTTGTTGCCGCCGTCGCTGTTCGCGTACTTGGACGACCACATGCCCTCTGGATCCTTCCGCAATCCGGCCGACCACGCCGCCCACGTGATGTCGAAGTTGTATTCATCCATGTCGCGCGCCCAGGCTGCCCAGTCCTTGCGCTCTATCTCTAGTCCTATCCCCTGTTCGGCCAAATCGGCCTTGTAGCGCGCAAGGAATTTGTCCGACGTCCCGCTGTTGGACACGAAGTTGAGCACTAGCGGGCGTCCGTCCTTCGTCAGCGCGCCGCTCTCAGGATCCGCCAGCCAGCCGGCCTTGCGCAGCAGCTCCGCCGCTTTGCCCGGATTGTACTCGTAGAAGATGTTGGTGCAGGGGTGCGCCGCATCGTATATGTCCTCGAAATACGAACGATGCAGGAAGTACGAGCCGTGCATCATCGTTTCATTCATCGTCTCGCGGTCGAGAAGATGCGCCAGTGCTTTGCGGACGCGGACATCGTTGTACGGCGCGCGCCTGGTGTTCATCGCGAACCCCTGGAAGCCGACCGGCTTGCGGTTGCGGATCTCGCGCTTGACGATCCAGTTTTTGTCAAACCGCTCCCCCGTGGTCTCCTGCGCCCAGATGCGGGCCGTGTAAACTGGCAGCAGATCAAATCGCCCCTTGCGGAACGATTCCCAGGCGTTGTCAGAATCTGAGAAAAACACGAAGCGTATGGTGTCGAAGTTGTAGATGTTCTTGTTCGACGCCTTGCTGCCCGCCCACCAGTCACGCCTCCTGGCCATATCAAGGTGGAGGTTTTCGCGCATCTCGCCGACTTTGTAAGGTCCGGAAACCACCGGAAACTCGAAGTTGATTTTGTTGAAGTCCGCTCCATCGAAGGCGTGCTTCGGCATCACCGGGAAGCCGCCCGCGGCCCCCAGATTGCGCCAGTGGACTTCCGAAGCGGTGAATCTTATCTCACGCTCCGACAACACTTCCGGCGGCGTCTCCACGAACGTCGCCAGCGCGACTTTGTGCGGGCCCGTCATGTGTTTTGGGTTCATGATCGCGTCGAACGTCCACTTCACGTCCTCCGCGGTGACCGGCCGGCCATCGCTCCATCGCGCCTCTGGATCGATTGAGAAAATGAAGACTCGGCCATCGTCCGATACCGTCCACTTGTTCGCCAGCCCCGGCGCATACTCCGCCGTCTCGCCATCCATCCCAAGCAGCGATTCGTACATCAGCCCGAACACCTGCGAGCTGAACGTGTTGTTGTCGAGCAACCTGTTGGGAAAAAAATATCTGATGTATTTCTTGAGGCTGTTCAATTTGTTGGGAACAAGATCACGATG
>JALHHX010000112.1:0-3024 GCA_022837245.1 Lentisphaerota bacterium | reverse complement strand
TTGAGGCTTTTCGGCACAGCTCCGGCGGATACAACGATGCGTCCGCCGGGAATCGCGCGTTCCGATGCGAACGGGTTTGGTTTGTCCTCCCATCCCTCCACCGGATAAACCGTTTCGGCGCACACTGCCGCGCACACCAAAACCGCAGCGCCAAACGTCGTCAGCAATGTATTTCCCGCAAAGCACATGTGGCAGAGTATACACTTCCCCACATATATTCCGCAACCGAAATCGGCCTGATTGCGGGCGGGGGGGGCGGGAGGATCTTTTTTGCTTCTAATTTTTCGGAAGGGGCGCTACAATCTGAATTCCACAAAGGCACATTTGAGTCCATCTCGGATACATACACCCACATTAAGGAGAAAACATGAAACTGTTTTGCGAAGAGCTAAGAGCACCAAAGAACCCAAAACTGGATAAGATCAATCCAGACGAAACATTCAAGATCTCCCGGACAAAGGCGGAGGCGCGCCTCGAATACAATAAGAATTTGCTTGGGCATCTCGGCTATAAGCTATATGCCGAGGGCAAGCGTTCCGTCCTGATTGTATTGCAAGCCATGGATACCGCGGGCAAAGACGGTGTTATACGCCATGTGTTGACCGGCCTGAATCCGCAGGGAGTGAAGACGACCTCCTTCAAGGTGCCAACGCCGATCGAGGCGGCGCATGATTTTCTGTGGCGGGTGCACATGGCCACGCCGGCTGTTGGCGAAATAGGCGTGTTCAACCGCTCGCATTACGAAGACGTGCTCGTGCAGCGCGTCAGGAAAATAGTGCCGGAAAAGGTCTGGAAGCAGCGCTACAACCAGATCAACGAGTTTGAGGAACTGCTCGCGGAGAACCGCACGACAATCGTCAAGTTTTTCCTGCACATCTCCAAGGGCGAGCAGGCCAAACGCATCAGAGACCGAATCAAGGACGACGAGAAGAACTGGAAGTTCAGCAAATCTGATCTGGAGGAACGCAAGCTGTGGGAAGACTACATGGCGGCGTATGAGACGGCGTTGGACAAGTGCAACGCCGACCATGCGCCATGGTACATCATACCCTCTAACAAGAAGTGGTTCCGGAATCTTGCGACATCGGAGATCCTGGTTGAGACGCTCACAAAGATGGATCCCAAGATCCCCGATCCGATCCCGGATCTGGACAAGATCAAGGTGGAATAGGCTACTTTCCGTCTTTCCAATCGAAGAAGCCGATGGCGGCCAGGGAGTTTTTCAGGGACTCCATATCCGCCTTAGTGTATCTGTACAAGGGCTGGCGGGCCGGTCCGACGTCAACGCCGCACAGCGTCAATATGGCCTTGCCGCATGCGAGGCCGCTAGGTGCGCGGTTAAGCACCTGCACGAGCTTGTGCGAGAGCGATTGCCACTTGCATGCGCCGGCGATATCTCCATTTTTGTAAGACCCGATGATATTCGTGTAAACGGGTGCCATGTAGTTGTAAGTGCTGCCGACTGCGCCCTCCGCGCCTACTACCAGTGCGGAGAGAAGCATCTCGTCGCGACCCATCAAGACGTCAAACCGGCCACCGTCCATTTCAAGCGCGACCTGGAGATCCATCATGTCTTCGAAAGTGTATTTAGCCCCTGCGAAGTTTTCAACATCCTTGAGTAGAGGGAAGAGATCCGCCATGCGTATGTTGACGCGCGACATAGCCGGCATGTGGTAATAGTAGAGTGGTAGGGAAGGGGCCGCGGCGGCCAGAGCCCTGTACCAATCGGCTACCTGCTTCAGGCCCGGTATGAAGAACGAAGGCGGAATCGCACCCGTTGCGCAGGCTCCAATTTTTTGCGCGTGTGCGGCGAGTTTGCACGCATTGGGCAGAGAATTTTCGCCGACGTGCACGATAAGCTTGAACTCCTCATCGCATTGCTCCGCCCAGGCATCCGCCAAAGCGATCCGCTCTTCAAAAGTAAGCGAAAGGCTTTCACCGGTGGAGCCGTTTACGAACACTCCGGCCACTCCGGAATCGCGGAGGTGTTTTGCGTATTTCGGCACCATCCCCAAATTGATGGAGCCGTCTTCATGCATTGGCGTGTTTGGGGCAGCTATAAGTCCTTTTATTTTGTTTATCATTTTCCCTTTATCTCTTTCATAATCAGTTTTGCTGTTGCAAATTGCATATCGGCAGTCGGATGGTTCAAGCCGTTGCTAAGTTTCGCCGTCATATCCTCGCCATTGGCTGCACGCGTGCTCCATTCCGTATAGACGTCGGCGACGGGTGCCTGAAGCTCTGCCGCCACGTCCCGTATCCCCTGAGCGTACGCTTCCACAATCCCAGTCCCTTGGATTTCAAGAAAACTATCCACAAGGTGCTTATGGCATTCGGCGACCGCGTCGTTGCGGCGGGTTATCATCATGTTGGGGGTTAAAAACAATATGTCAGCCTCGGTTTCCTGGCGTATGCGCGCCGCTATTTCGCGGAGTTTGTTCTTGAACGCGTCGAGCCCCTTCATGCGGCCGCCGCAGGCATCGTTGAGCCCGAAGGCCACTATGGCCAAATCGGGCGCATGGCGTAAGACGTCGCGCTCAAGCCGCGCAAGTCCACCCGGAGCGCTATCCCCGCTAACTCCGGCATTGATCACGCTGAAAGTTACCCTGGGGTACTCCTCCTGCAGGAGGCGTTTCAGACAACTGTGGTAGACTCCCTCTGAATCAATTGTTTCAGAATCCATGCACCCTTGGGTCACACTGTCGCCGATGGCGACGATGAGCACCGGTGCGGCGCCTGCGTTGTTTTGTTTTTCTTCTATTCTTCTGTGGAACCTTGCAAGGTCTGGCATCTGTTATTCATCCCGTCGCCGCCTCTTTCCGCAGAAATGGGAAAAAACAGAAGGCGTCGTCTAAACTGAAACGGCGCATAATTATACCACACGAACAAAGTTTAGACAAGAGTTGTTTTTTACCGGACTTTCCCCAGGGTGTGTGTCAGGAAAATGACATAGTTGTCGGATGTCATGCCGCAAATGCGGGCTTCCTGCGAACACCTTTGCGCTTTCGGGGGCTCTTCCAGTAC
>JALHHX010000422.1 GCA_022837245.1 Lentisphaerota bacterium | reverse complement strand
TTGTGCCGCGATTTTGCGCTGCGCCGCCAAGGCAAGGTTGCGCCGTTTTTGTTTAATCTTTTCAGGAACCTGCCCGCCCATTTTTCCGGCGCGTGTCCCTTCTTCGCGCGAATAGGTGAATACGCCCAGGCGCTCAAACCTCGTTTCACGAATAAAGTCCAGCAGGGCTTCAAAACAGGCTTCCGTTTCGCCGGGAAACCCAACAATAAAGGCCGTGCGCAAAGTGACGCCGGGAATGCCGGCGCGGATGCGGTGGATCAGATTGAGAATATGCTCGCGCGAGGTCTCGCGGCGCATCCGCTCGAGCATGTTCGGGTGAATGTGCTGCAGCGGAATGTCCAGATAGCGCGCGACTTTGGGGCACTCCGCTATCGTTTGAATCAGTTCATCCGTCCAATGCGCGGGATGCGTGTAGAGCAGGCGAATCCAAAAGTCTCCCGGCACGGCATTTAACTCACGCAGCAGCGTGCTGATGGTGGAAACCGGGCGCGAAAGCGATTTCCTGGCGGCCCCGAATCTTTCCGGCCTGGAGAAGTTGCCACGGTCAGGGCGCAAATCCATCCCGTAGCAGGTTGAGTCCTGTGAAATAAGGTTCAATTCGCGCACTCCGCTGGCTACGAGAGTTTTGGCTTCGGCCACGATATCGGCCTGCGGACGGCTACGGTACGCGCCCCGGATGCGCGGAATGACGCAGAAACTGCAAGGATGATTGCAACCTTCCGCAATCTTCACATAGGCGAAGTGATGCGGCGTAAGCCGGAATCGCGGGGTTGCATAATCGGGGATGTAGCGGGAGCGGGGAGAGATTTTCACCAGGGGAGGAGCCTCAATGGTGCCGCCCCGGGACGTGCATGGTTGAGACGGCGGGCGGCGCGCCAGCACCTGGCGGACGACATCCACGATTTGCGGGACCTGGTCAAGGCCCACGAAAGCATCCACTTCCGGCAGCAGCACCGGCAGTTGACTGCGAAACCGCTGCGGCAGGCAGCCGGCGACAACCACCCCCTGGCCGCGCTGTTTCCAGTTGCGCCATTCCACCGATTGCAGAATCGCATTCACGCTCTCTTCCTTGGCTGAATCAATAAAGGCGCA
>JALHHX010000421.1:1699-2655 GCA_022837245.1 Lentisphaerota bacterium | reverse complement strand
CTCTTTGCCGTCCAGTTCTGTGGCAGGTCGTACCCCAGCACGATGTTGCGGATCTTGATAAAATCGGCCCGCTGTACATAGATATCCAGATAGTTGTAGGCACCGGCCCCGTCGGTATTCGACGAGCGGTCGTTCTGAAAGATCCCCGGCACCGTGGTATCGGTGTTCTCCGGCGTCCAGGCATTCAGCAGGTAGGAAGCCATCGGTCCCGGGTTGTAGGCACCCGGGGGACTGCTCAGCGTGCCCTCCTGCAGACTGCGCATATAGTAATTGCCATAGTACACAGCCATCACCGCCAGGCTGAAACCCCTGTAGCGGATCGTGTTGCTCAGCCCCATCGTGATTTTGGGATCCCTTTGTCCCGAGAAGACCACGGCATCAATATCCTTTCCGCTAATCTGATTTCCGGTCAGCTGTGTATCATCGTTATCCAGAAACATCCGCTGTCCCTCATCCGTCAGACCGCCGTAACGGTACGACCACATGGCACTGGTAGGATACCCCTTCATGTACTGGTAGTCGCCCGCCAGCCCGCCGGCCGTCTTCGCCAGCGATTCAATGTTGGTGATCTCATTGTGGTTGTAAGCCATCGTCATGCCGGACGACCAGTAGAGGCGGTTCCGGTCACGACTTGCAAACCAGTCGTACGTCAGGTCCAGCTCCACCCCCTTGTTATAGAGGCTCGCCATGTTCAGCCACATCTCCGAGAAGCCCGTCGTCGGCTCCAGTGTCTTCAGCGCGTACACATCGTCCGCATTCTTGTAGTAAAAATCGAGTGCTCCCCGCAGTCGTGTCTGCAACAGGCCGAAGTCCAGCCCGATGTTGGTCGTCGCCGTCTTCTCCCAGGTCAGGAAGGGATTCGCCGGACGGTCTATCCGTGCCCTGGGCTGCTGCGTCCATGTATTCACCGGTATCCTGGTGTTCGCCACCATGATGCTGTTCACCCCCTGCACAAT
>JALHHX010000421.1:565-1658 GCA_022837245.1 Lentisphaerota bacterium | reverse complement strand
CCCGTAGCTGGTGCGCACCTTCAGATAATCCACCCAACGGACATCCTTCATGAACGCCTCATCCGAGGCCACCCAGCTGGCGCCCAGCGACCATAAGGGCTTCCCGCGGTACTTGCTGTTCAGGCCATACACATCGGCATAATCCTTTCGGAACGATCCAAAGAGGTTATATTTCTTGTCGTAGGTATAGGTCAGGTTCCCGTATCCCGAAGCAAAGCGGTGCCAATCCTCCGGATGCAGCCCCATACTGTTCTCTATCAGGCCGAAGAAAGAGACCGTATTCATGTCGTAAAAGTAAGGGTTCGACTGCCAGGCACGCAGCCCCACCATATCCAGGTTCGCCGTATTCTGTGTCTGCAGCTGGTCATCGTAGCCCATCAGCAGACCGCGCGTCCCCCGCGAACGTGTTTCCCGGAACTCCATCCCCGCGAGGAAATCAATCGCGTGCTGCTGATTGAACACCCGCGAATAGTTCACCTGTCCCCTTGTGGTCCAGTAATCACCTTTCCGGTTATCGGTCACCAGTCGGCCTCCCGTATCGGGAATCATATAGTCCCAGCTGCCATCCTTCTGCACCGTGTAGGCATTCCGCATCATCCGCATCAGGTAACTCTCCGCTTCGGAGAGACGACTGGTGGTGTTGCGTTCCGACTCGTAGATAAATTGTCCCTGCGCGGTAAGGCCCTCCGCGAGATAGAACAGGAGCCCCCCGTTGTAGCGGGAGCTCTGCCGGTCGTACTTCGTCTGGTCGTACGCCATCTCCTCCAGCGCGTTGTAGTGCGTGGGACGAAAAGCAGGATCAATGGTCATCAAGCCATTCCCGAACCGGCTGTTATTCGCATAACTCCCATCCTCATTCAGCAGGCGCGCGTAGGCGAATTCCGAAAAAGGATCCTTCGCCTTGTTCAGCCAGCCGTCGTAGGTGGAGTAGTGACTGTTCTGCAGGATGCTGTTCACACCGAAGTTCAGCGTCAGCCATTGGGCCATCTTGTACTCACCCTTATAGAAGATCGTGAAGCGGTTGTCGCTCTCGTGGATAAAACCCCCGTTGTCGTGCTTGTAGTTGAACACCAGACTCGACTGGTACTTGTCC
>JALHHX010000421.1:0-523 GCA_022837245.1 Lentisphaerota bacterium | reverse complement strand
GCTCACCATACTCCTTCGCGTAGTTGTTCTGTCGCAGCTCGCCCAGCAGCGCATTCACCTCCCCCTCGGTGGTCATTTGCTCACCCAGTTGATAGTAGGCATACTGTACCGGAGAAAAAGGCTGATTTTTATTCAGCGTATTATCCCTGAAGGAGACGCGATTGTTCACAGCCGTCCCTTCGTCGATATACTTGAACTGATAGTAATCCCTCTCCGCGTCCACCTGCTGCGCGGGCGTCATCAGAAAGTTATCGGCATAATCCATATTACGCTTCTGGTCGATCGAGAAGTTGGCCTGCACGTCCACACTGACGCGTCCCGCTTCCCGCGGCTTCTTTGTCGTGATCACGATGATCCCCGCCGAAGCCCTCGATCCGTACATCGCTGTGGCCGCCGCATCCTTGAGCACCGTCACGCTCTCCACATCGTAAGGATTCAAATCACGCCACGATCCCTCAATCGGCAAACCATCCACCACGATCAGCGGGTTGTTGATGGCGTGCAGACTACCTGTACCACGGAT
>JALHHX010000420.1 GCA_022837245.1 Lentisphaerota bacterium | reverse complement strand
GACTTCGTCTATGAAGTGGATAACAGCAGCAAGATTCAGCGGCCCTTCGACCGGGTGGCTTACTTCCTGGAGTTGCAACCCGCCGACCGCCCCACCCAATACCTGTATGTCTCGATGGATGCCTTCACCGACGCGCCGGGCAAGCTTGGTGTTCCGCGAGGCCGAACGGGCGCGCATTTCCAGCAAAACATTGCCAACCTGAACGTCTATTCCAACGTAAAGGGCATCGTGACCGGCACGGGTCTGGCCGGTGGCAACCTTGAGTTCTGGCCCAACAACTACGGCCCGGCCAACGCCGCCAACGTGCCGCACGCCTCCGCGCAAACCTGGGACTTCGGCGACGCCCCGTCAGCCGAAGTCGCGGGCTACGGCTCCATGCAGGTGCATAACCACGAAGCGCGCCAGACGCTCTTCGCCCTGAACCATTGGAACGAAGGCAGCCGCGCCGACCTCGGGATCGGCAACCAGCCCCAAGGCAACCCCGACTGGACCTTCGCCGCCAACGCAGGCACCTACAAAACCAAGCGGCTGCGCGTGCTGGTGCGCTGCAAATAGCCGACTATGAAACGCCAAGTATTGGTCATCCTGTCCAACCGCCTGAACCGGCTCCAAAAGCCGCGCTTCATCGAAATCACCTGCGACGAGCAAGGCAACATCCTGCGGCAAAGCACCCTGCGCCGCCCGCCACGCGAGGCTCGCTTTGACGAAGTCTGGGAGAACGACGACGGCAAAACCGACTTCGCCTCCTGCCACAGCTTCAAACGCCAATACGGCCACGCCCTGCAAAAACCCAAAAACCGCGCCCGCTAGCCCACCTCGCAAAGCTGGCACAGAATCAGTCCGTTTGCCAAAACCCCAAGTAGGCACCCTCGACAGGAGTATATCCTTCGGATGCTTGCATAACAGCAATAGAAGTTTATTATACAACAAGCTTATGAATAATACGTCTAAAAACCTTCGCACACTGGCGCTGCATGCCGGCCAGACCCCGGACCCGGTCACCGGCGCACGCGCGGTGCCGCTCTATCAGACCACCTCGTTTGTCTTTAAAGACTCGGACCACGCGGCCAACCTGTTTGCGCTCAAGGAGTTC
>JALHHX010000419.1 GCA_022837245.1 Lentisphaerota bacterium | reverse complement strand
GCAAAGCAGTGCATCCGCCACTTTGCGTTCATCTCGGCGATGTTGTGACGGCGATCATACAGCACAGGCTCGTGCCACATGGCGTAACGGTACTTCGGACGGGAATGCACCCAGTCCACGGCAGACGTGTCCAGAGAGTCGCAGGTATAAATCGGGATGGCATAGTAGCCGCAGATACCCCTCGGCCATCGGGCTTTCTTGTGGGCCTTTAGCAGGGTGAACAACCTTGGCGCCGCAGCTTCGATTTGCGGGACACCGATCACGGCTTGCTTTCGCT
The DNA here is from genome assembly GCA_022837245.1 of Lentisphaerota bacterium. Taxonomy (GTDB): domain Bacteria; phylum Verrucomicrobiota; class Kiritimatiellia; order RFP12; family UBA3636; genus JAAZFF01. The sequence goes on along the minus strand of JALHHX010000419.1, from coordinate 822 downwards.
GGAACACTCCAGCTACGAGGTACGTACCTGAGACCCACTGCTCGTGATATGTGTCGCCCTCGGGTGTCGCTTTCAGCCCCAAGTTATGCTTTTCAAATATGCTCATATCTCTATCCGGCCAACGTCAGCGACCTCCAACCACCGAACGCCGAAGGCGGGCGGTGGTTGGGAGTGTCGCTTGGTTCGGGGTTGTCGTCATTAGTGTGCACAACATACGTGACCCAAGAAGCCGAGTATTGCGACGCAAAGGGGGACAAATCGGCCTCCTCCTTTTCCTGGAATGCACAGGGCCAGCGTCGTTATCAGAAGGACTCCTCCCGCATTTACGAGTACACCAGAGGCATCACAGGGAACAAAGAAGTGTACAGGAACGAGGCAGACGACAAGAAATGCCATCAGCCATGACATTCGATAAGTCGAAAAAGCTGTCCATTCCCATTTCATCCATTGTTCCCGAACGACAACCCTCTGCGGCGGCGCGATAGCGACGTACGCAGGAGGGCATGGTTCGGCTTTCATTTTTCACAGATATAGACCGACAGGAATCCTTCCTGTCTTCTTTCGACGATGGTCAATCCATTGCGCTCGATCATTCCTTCAAGGATCCAATCCAGTGTCGAAAACTCGGTCTTGATGTGCTGTATCGTTTGCTCTGCCACATCGTCGCCTGCGCTTGATCTAACACCCTCTATTACAACTTGGAAGAAGGCATCGTAATCAACAGTTGCCGAAGAGAAAACAACATCGCGAAGATATAGACGCCCTTTAGGACGAAGATTGCTTGCGATTGCTGAAATGGCTCTCGCCTTCCAAAAGTCCGGG
>JALHHX010000418.1 GCA_022837245.1 Lentisphaerota bacterium | reverse complement strand
CCAAGGCGGGTTTTGAGCATGTCGTTCCAGTCCTTGCCGGTTCCGGCATCCGGCAGGACCCGCCGCAATTCCCTTCCTGCAGGAGCCATGGCCCTTACTTCATCGGCCAGCTTTTCCCCCGGTTCATCGAGATCGAAGGCCAGAAGAACGACGGCCCCGGCTGGCAGCTTTTCCATGGCGCCACGCAAGAGCGCCGGTTGTTGCGGGTTCAGTTCCCCGCCCGTTGACATGTAGCGTGTCCAAAGTTCATCCGGGTGCAAGACGTGATAAGAAAGCCCGTCAATCGCACTTTCCGTCAAGACAAGTTGCCGGTCCGAAGGTTCCGCCTTGCTGAACCAGAGGCCCTTGACACCACCCGGCGCGAAGCCGGTGAAATCCTTATTCTTGACCTCGTAGCCACAAAGGCCGTCCTTGTCATAGTGGGGAAAGAGGGCATTGTTACGCCGATCCACGCGCACGCATCCGGCAAAACGCGGCAGCGCCAAAACATCCGGCCCGAGCCCCCGGCTTGTCAGATAGGGGAGGGACAAACAAACCCGGGCGCGTTCCCATTCGGCCATAACCGCCGTGCGATCCCGCGACACCGGCAGGAGATCACGCACGAAAGCCGATAGTTGCACCGCAGGGCGCGGCGATCCGGACCACGCCCGTAGCGTTTTGCGGACCTCCCCAAGACTCCCGCCGCCCCGGTTTTGTAAAAAATCAATAATGGTGCCGTTGTCCCGGTCATCCCTGATACTGAAATAAATCCAAGCGCCGGTTGCATCATTCCGGGCAATAATGATTTTGTCGCCGTCAGGATGGCGCATCACCGCCGAATTGCGGGAGCTTTCGCGGCGATCCAGAACATACCCGCGAGACGCCGCAAACTCGGAAAGGTTCACGCCGCTTTTGAAACGCTCTAGTTCTTCATCCATCAAGGATCACGATAGGGTACGAAATCGCCGTCCACAAGGCCACAATTGCCGCACCGGTAACGGCCCCAGATATCATCCATCGCTCGGCTTCTCTTTTCGGGATGCGGATCGCGTGCCCGTCGTACCAGCATTCGATATCCCCGCGCTGAATTGCGCAGTCAATTTCGTTGATTGTCATACCG
>JALHHX010000111.1 GCA_022837245.1 Lentisphaerota bacterium | reverse complement strand
CTGCTTGCGGGCGCGCAAGCCATTAATGAGTTCGGCGCGTTTTCGTTAATGAGTTTGGCGCGTTTCTGTTAATGAGTTTGGCGCGTTTCTGTTAATGAGTTTGGCGCGTTTCTGTTAATGAGTTTGGCGCATTTCTGTTAATGAGTTTGACTTTTTATCCTGCTGGAAGACGACGCCACTCTAGAATTGACCGTGGGGGAATCGGCGTTCCCAAGGCGTTGCCCTAGGCTGGTACATCCGTGCGGCCACAGAGCGGCCGCACGCAAGTGGGGTTGGGTGATTCAGCCGTCCATTGCCGCGCGGAGCTCGCGGACGAGGGCCGCGACACGAATGGGGAGGTCGGGGGAGCGGAGGTTGGCCTCTATGATTTTCTCAAAGGCGCTACCGACGATTAGACCGTCGGCAGAAGGCGCGAGAGCGCGTGCGTCTTCACCTGTCGATATGCCAAAGCCCAGGCACACGGGTAGAGGTGAAACGGCTTTCACTTGAGCCGCATGTTTGCGAATCTCATCAAAGTCAAGTCCGCCTGTTCCTGTTACGCCAAGTCGCGAGATGAGATATAGAAATCCACCAGCACCATTGACGAGTTTTTTCAACCGCTCCGGCGTTGTGGTAGGAGCGGCAAGACGAATGATGTGGATGTCTGTGCCTTCAAGAGCTTTGGAGAGCGGTCCTGCTTCTTCAGGTGGAAGATCAACCACGAGCATGCCGTCAACTCCAGCAGCCTTGGCATCGTGCGCCAGCCTCTCAAGCCCGTATTTGAAGACAGGGTTGTAGTAGCTGAACATTACTATTGGGGTGTCTGTCACCTTACGAAGATCTGAGGCAAGTCGCAGAGTCGATGTGAGCGATGCACCAGTCTTTAGAGCCCGTTGGGACGCCCGTTGTATTACGGGGCCGTCGCAGGTTGGGTCGGAGAACGGAACGCCAAGCTCAATGATGTCGAGGCCAGCGGAGCAGGCCGACTTTATGATTTCAAGACTTGTGGCATAGTCTGGATCTCCAGCGGAGATGAAGCCTACTAGCGCCTTTTTGTTCTGCGCGGCGAGTTTTTGAAATGTTGTGTCTATTCTATTCATGATGTGCCTCCATGTAGCGGCTAACGTTGTCTAAATCTTTGTCGCCACGCCCTGAGAGGCAGACGAGTATTATCTGGTCCTTCGGACGCTTTGCGGCTTCTTTCATTGCTCCGGCTATGGCGTGTGCACTTTCCAGTGCGGGGATGATGCCTTCGTATTTGCAGAGGTCGCCGAAAGCAGCGACCGCTTCGGCGTCTGTGGCCGTTGTGTATTTGACGCGTCCGATGTCGTGAAGGAGCGCGTGCTCAGGTCCGATGCCTGGGTAGTCGAGTCCTGCCGATATGGACCAAGCTTCGTGGATTTGGCCGTTTTCATCCTGCAGCAGATAAGTCATTGCCCCGTGCAAACTGCCAGGCGAGCCTCCGTTAATCGAGGCCGCATGGCGCGGGGTGTCGAGGCCGTCGCCAGCCGCTTCCACGGCAACCACCTCGCAAGCGTCGTCCAGGAATGGGTAGAAAAGTCCGATCGCATTGCTGCCGCCGCCTACAGCCGCCACGAGCAGGTCGGGCAGACGCCCGGCGTATTCAACGATCTGGCTGCGGGCTTCGTCGCCGATGACGCGCTGGAAGTCGCGCACCATTTCGGGATAAGGATGCGGGCCGGACACAGTGCCTATGACGTAGAAAGTTTCGGAGCTTTCACCGACCCAGTAACGCAGGGCTTCGTTCATGGCGTCTTTGAGCGTGCCCGTGCCGGAATCGACCGGCACGACTTCCGCGCCGAGCAGTTTCATGCGAAGCACGTTAGGCGCTTGGCGTCTGATGTCCTCCACGCCCATGAACATTTTGCACTCCATGCCGAAGCGAGCCGCGATTGTTGCGGTTGCGACGCCGTGCTGACCAGCGCCCGTTTCCGCGATGAGTTTTTTCTTGCCCATCCGTTTGGCAAGCAGACCTTGGCCGACCACGTTGTTTATTTTATGCGCGCCTGTATGGGCGCAGTCTTCGCGCTTTAAATAAATCTGAGCGCCGCCTACATGCCCACTGAGCCGTTTGGCGTAATCAACCGGGGTGGGGCGAGCCGCATAATGTGCGAGCATGCTGCGCATCTCGGCAATGAAGGCTGGGTCGTTCTTTGCTTCTTTGTAAGCGGCTTCCAGCTCTTCCAGCGTGGCGATGAGCGTTTCGCCCACGTATCTGCCGCCATAGTCTCCAAAGTGTCCTGAAGCGTCGGGATATGCGCCGATGATTTTATCTTTCATGTGTTAGTCCTTTTGTGTAATTTTAAACTGTCTGTTTTTGAGCCTGGAAAGCTTTGCATGTGCGTCTAATAAAAGCGTTTTTGTCTCGTCCCAGCCTATGCAGGCGTCTGTAACCGAAACTTGTGGATCTATATTCTCTGAGATTTGCTGATTCCCTTCTTTCAAGTAGCTCTCAAGCATGAAACCCTTGATCGCCTTGTTGCCATCCTCCACCTGCGTCAGCACAGAGTCAAGAACTGTTGATTGCATCTTAGGATTCTTGTGCGAGTTTGCGTGGCTGCAATCGATGAGTATTGATTCTGGCAGGCTGTGCTTGCGGAGTTCAGAGATACAGGTCGCGACAGACGCCGCGTCATAGTTGGGAGTCTTCCCGCCACGCAGTACAGCGTGTGGGTACGGGTTTCCGGTGGTGCCGAACACGGCTGGAAGGCCGTCTTCTGTGAACCCGAGAAAGTGCTGTGGACCGAGCGCAGCGCGGACGGCGTTTACTGCGGCTTCTATTGATCCGTCTGTGCCGTTCTTAAACCCAACAGGAGAAGAGCTTCCGCTTGCGACGGCCCTGTGTGTCTGTGCTTCGGTTGTCCGAGCGCCGACGGCAGACCAGGAGATGAAATCTCCGATGAATTGCGGCACGAGCGTATCGAGCAGCTCTGTCCCGGCAGGGAGGCCAAGCTCGGCAACGTCTCTCAGAAACCTTCGAGCCATGCGAAGCCCCTCACCGATACGGAAGGAGCCATCCATGAATGGGTCGTCGATAAGTCCTTTCCAGCCGATTGAAGAACGCGGCTTTTCAAAGTACGTACGCATAACCACGAAGGTCGTGTCGGAGATTTCATCGGCAAGCGCTTTAAGTCTTTTTGCATATTCCAACGCGTCATCGAGATTGTGTATGGAGCAGGGCCCTACGATTGCAAGCAGTCTGGTGTCGTCTCCATCAAGAATCTGCTCAATTGTGTCACGCCCTTCGGATACTGTCTGCATTGTGCGCGGAGTTTGCGGAATCTCTTTCTGCAGTTCACGCGGCGTAACTAGCAGCTCCTCCGAGCAGATGTGGATGTTTTTGAGCGAAGAACTTTTTATTTTCATATATTCCTCCAGAATATGTTTGCCTGTTCCGGAAGGTTTGCGAGTTTGGCGGCGATCGCTTCGATTGCTTTGTGATCTTTAACTCCTGGTGATGATTCCGCACCTGAGCTGATGTCGCATGCGTGTGCACCAGATGCTTCCATGGCCTCAACGATGTTTTCGGCACGTAATCCGCCAGCGATCCCATAAGGTGTTTTTCCATGCGACAACGTCAGCGCTTCTGCCCAGTTCCATTCCGCAGCGTTGCCTCCAGGCAATTTGCCGCGTCCGCATTCCATTAGCGCGGAGACTCCATTTGGAAGCGCGCCAACTTCGGTCACTGACCGTACTGCCTTTATTACTTTGAACCCTGCCTTTAAAATCGTCATCGCCGTCTGCGGCGTTTCGTTCCCATGCAACTGTAGTGAGGTTAGTCCAGCAATCTCGGCCATGTGCAGGACTTCGTCAACGGGCTTGTCCACGAACACGCCGACTTTTGCGATATGAGGTGGGAGTGACGCGCAGATTTCTGCTACGGCGAGCGGCGAGATGTTGCGTGGACTCTTTTCGAAGAACACAAACCCGACAGCGCCAAAACCAAGCTCCACGCAGAGGCGTGCCGTGGCAGAGTCCTTGATTCCGCAAATCTTGGCGTTGGCTATTGCAGGTATGCTCATTTGCCTATTTCTCCTGCCGATATCATTTCGCGAAGTAGTGTTGTTGGATCCGCGCACTTGGCAAGCGCTTCGCCAATTAGAAAGCGTGAGAGTCCGGCTTTCGTTTGTGACGCAACATCAGCTGGAGTGGCAACGCCGCTAAGCGATATCGCTACCGCGTTATTTGGTGCGCCGCGCGCAATGCGAGCAGCGCGATATAGGTCTGTTTCAAATGATTCCAAGTTGCGGTTGTTTATCCCGATCAGCGTGGCACCCGCTGCTGTGGCGCGCTGCAAGTCGGCCTCGTCGAATACTTCCGTTAGAACGTCGATGCCGTAATTTTGCGCGACCGATAGAATCCGGGAGAGGGTGTTGTCGTCCAAAATGCGCACAATAGCAAGCAAAGCGTCCGCGCCGAGCGCCACAGTTTCGTGCACTTGGTACTCCGATATTATGAAGTCCTTGCGCAGAACCGGGATTGTGGTTGCGGCGCGGGCTGCGGGAAGGTCTTGCGATGAGCCTTTAAACAACGAGGGCTCTGTAAGAACGGATAGTGCCGCCGCGCCGCCAGCCTGATAAGCCTTTGCCATAGTGGCAGGGTCGAGACTCGGACATATATCCCCTTTTGATGGCGATGCCCGTTTAATCTCAGCGACGATTCGCACTCCATCACAGCGCAGGGCGCGTTCGAAACCGCGAAATGGCGTCCGGCGGGCTTCGGCGAGGGCACGCACCTCGGCTTCGGGATGCGAAGCCTTGGCGTTCTCGACGTCGGCGCGTCTTGCGGCGATGATTCTGTCCAGGAAGTTAGTGTTCATGGCGTGTTATGCCTTTGCTAACCGTTTTTTGAGTATTTTATAAGCGTGACGAGTTTATCGTATGCTGCGCCGGAATCTATCGATTCTTCCGAACGCTTGATGCCTTCCGCAATATCCCCGACAAGGTCTGCGGAGAGAAGAGATGCCGCGGAGTTGATTAGGACTATATTCCGCTTGGGCCCTTTGATTTCACATTTGAGGATTCCTTCCGTAATCTTGGCGTTTTCCGGGGCACCGCCGCCCTCAAGCTCCGCGTTCGAGCAGTAATCGCCGAAATAGCGGGCGGGATCAATGTCGTAAGTTCTGATTGAGCCGTCCTTAAGTTCCGAACAGCGAGACGGTCCGGTGAGCGTTATCTCATCCATGCCGTCTGAGCCATGCACCACGAGCACGCGTCTCGAGCCGAGGTTCCTGAGTACGCCCGCAAATGTCTCGGTGAGTTCAGGCGCGAACACCCCGATAAGCTGGCATGGTGCGCCAGCAGGGTTTGTCAGCGGTCCAAGCAGATTAAAAAGTGTACGGACGCCGAGCTCCTTGCGTACTTTACCGGAAAAGCGCATCGCCTTGTGGAACGATGGTGCGAAGAGGAATGTGATGCCAATTTCGTTGAGCGCCTGTTCCATGATTTCGGGATCGACTTCGAGATTCATGCCGAGAGCTTCGAGGCAGTCGGCGCTGCCGCTGCGGCCGGAGCTCGCGCGGTTGCCGTGCTTGGCAACGGTGGCGCCGGCGCCAGCGGCTACGAACGCGACGGTCGTCGAGATGTTGAAAGACATGCCGCCGTCGCCACCCGTGCCGACCGTGTCTAACGTGTTATGGCGCAGGGATTGCACGCGCCGGGCCTTTGCCCGCATGGCGCGAGCTCCGCCGCAGATTTCCTCTACCGTCACGCCCTTCGCCTGGAGAGTCGCGAGAAACGCGCCCATCTGCGCGTCTGTGACTTCGCCGGAGAGAATGGCGGATATTGCCTCGAACGATTCGTTTTCGGAGAGGTCTTGTCTGGCTATGAGTTTTTTCAGAAGTTCTTTCATGGTTTTAATTTTCTTGGGTTGAAGCAGTTTGTTTAATGAAGTTGCGTATGATGCGTTTGCCGACAGTGGTCATGATCGATTCGGGGTGGAACTGTATGCCTTCGAGCGGGAATTCCACGTGGCGGATTCCCATTATTTCGCCATCTTCCGATCGTGCGGTAACCTTGAGGCAAGAGGGGAGCGATGCTTCCTCGACGGCAAGCGAGTGGTAGCGCATGGCTTTGAACGTGCCGTTGCCGAGGCCTTTAAGCAAACCCTCGCCGTCGCAAGAGACTTCCGAGACTTTTCCGTGCATAAGACGTTTTGCCGGCACGACCTTGCCTCCGAACGCCTGCGCGATCGACTGGTGCCCGAGACAGATGCCGAACACGGGGATTTTGCCCGCGAACTCCTTGATGGCGCCCATGGATACTCCGGCACTCTCGGGGCGTCCAGGGCCGGGAGAAATGACGATGGCCTGAGGTGCGACCGCACGGATGCCCGCGATGTCAATGGCGTCGTTTCGAGCCACCTCCACCTCCGCAGCCATCTCGCGAAGGTATTGCACGACGTTGTAAGTGAAAGAATCGTAGTTGTCAATCATAAGGATCATTTCGAGACCTCCGCTTCAGGTTTTGTTGAGTTGTTGGAGTGGAGCTGCACTCTGCGGAGCAGATCGAGGGAGCGCGCCATGGCCTTTGCCTTGTTGACCGTCTCCTGTTCCTCCGTGGCAGGGTCGGAGTCCGCCACGATCCCTGCGCCCGCGCGTATCGTCATGCGTTTGTGCTGGATCACAGCAGTGCGGATGCAGATGGCGAAATCCATGTTTCCGTCGAACGAAAAATATCCGCATGCGCCTCCATACGGTCCTCGTGGCGTTTTCTCTATTTCCGCGATGATCTCCATAGCGCGGATCTTTGGCGCGCCGCTTAGTGTTCCCGCTGGAAATCCAGCTTGGAAGAGGTCGAATGCATCGCGGTCAGGCTCCAGCTCTGATAGAACGTTAGAGACGAGGTGCATGACGTGCGAGTAGCGTTCGATGATCATCAAGTCGGTGACTTGCACAGTGCCGGGGAGCGACACGCGGCCTAGTTCGTTGCGCGCGAGATCCACCAGCATCAAGTGTTCGGCGCGCTCCTTCTCGTCCTGCAACAGCGAATCGGCGAGCTTGCGGTCCCGCTGTTCGTTTTCTCCGCGCGGGCGTGTTCCGGCTATGGGGCGCAGGCAGGCTGTGCGTCCGTCAAGTCGGATAAGCGTTTCTGGCGATGACCCGATGAGCGT
>JALHHX010000417.1 GCA_022837245.1 Lentisphaerota bacterium | reverse complement strand
TACTTCACTTCGGTGGACGGCTGGCTGTATGCGCTCACGCTGGAGGGCCGCCTGCGCTGGCGGCTGCGCACGGGCGGCATCACCGAGTCGTCGCCGGTGATTGGGCCGGACGGCACGATTTACCTGGGGGTCTTTGCGCATTTCTGGGCCGTCAGCCCCGAGGGCAAGAAACGGTGGCAGCGGTTCGGAGACCCGCTTTACCCGTTTGAATCCACGCCGTTCGTTTTGGAGGGGGGCATCGTCGGCTGCGTCTCGCGCTCCGGCTTGCTGTGCTACCTGACTCCGAAAGGCGAGGTGGAGGGGAAATACGGGCTTTCCGGCTATGGGTATAGCTCGCCGACCGTCGGGCCGACGGGGCAGATTTACACCCCCGATAACCGGGTTCCTTATGGCGGTTTCTCCGCGCTGCGCGCCGGCGTGGCGCTGGCCCGCACCCCCTGGCCCAAGTTCCGCGGCAATATCCGCAATACCGGCAATATCCTGGACGGAAACCTTTATACCCCGGACGCGCCCCACCCTCAACCCGCGCCGGCGCCCTGACCGCCATGCGCTCCGCCTCCCTCCCATGATTGCCGCTCAACCCGGCCCGGGCAGACTCGCGGGAAACCCGCAACCGGGCCGGGCGGATCGGCACTGCAAACCGGCGGAGAGGATGGGCAAGATTGGGGATTGACAGCCGGTGGGGGAGCGGGTACTTAGTGCGTTAACGCTCAACGATTTAAGTTTTGAATACGACCACGAAGCAGGCCATGAATCAGCGGCTGAAGAATATCCGCCATGTGGCGCTGGATATGGATGGGACCATTTACAGCGGCGGGACGCTTTTTGATTCCACCCGGCCATTTCTGGCGTTGATGGCGGAGCTGGGCATCGGGTACACCTTTCTGACCAATAATTCCTCCAAGAGTTCCCGGGACTACCTGGCGCGCCTGGGCCAGATCGGGATTCAGGCCGGTCCCGACCAGCTTTATACGTCCACGATGGCGACGATCGAATATCTGCGCGAGCAGATGCCGCAGGTGCGGCGCCTGTTTGTCCTGGGCACGGCCAGCATGCGGCGGGAGATGGAGGCGGCCGGCTTTGTCCTGACCGCGGACAGC
>JALHHX010000416.1 GCA_022837245.1 Lentisphaerota bacterium | reverse complement strand
AGAGCCAATTGCGGGTCGTGGGTTGGATTAGAGCTATGCCGATGTCGGCCCCCGCCGCCAAAGCCAGCGCTTCGCGATGAGGCCGGCAACCAAGAAACAAGAGACGGTCCGCCGTCCCGACCTCCGCAGCAACCTGGTGAAGGCGTTGCTTAATGTCGGCGGAGCAGGGACCGATGAGAACAAATAGGCTTTGGGCCGGCCACCAAAGCATGGACGCTGCGGCCTCCAGCACTCCCTGATCCCATCCGACGCTTCCCAGATAGCAGACTGTCTTCCATCCGCTCTTGCCTTGTTCCGCCAATAGTTCTCCGAGCGGAGATGGCGGAACAGTGTCCATCCTCATTGGGCAGTTCATCACGACGGTGGGCAGCTTCACCAAACGGACGTCCTGCTGATAACATTGAGCGCGCCAGGCGTCGGAGAACACAACCAGGTCGGCCTCGCGGCTGAAGCGAGCGGCTCGGGCACGCCCCAGCCTCGGTCCCAATCCTTCGCCCGCTTCCGGATCCGGCAACTCATGGAAGTGGTACACGGTCCGGTGCCTGACCGCCTTGGGTTTGACAAAGACGCCAGCCAGGATGTCGTAAGCGAGTACGACTCGAGGGCAATAAACCTGAATTCGTGAGTGAACGGCGCGAGCAAACTTCAACCAGTTGGCCCACCGCCGAACGAACGATGGCAACGGCTCGGTTTTCGAATTCCAGGCCCGATGTACCTGCCAGCGCCGGACGGAGGGATGAAGTGCCGCCTCCGGAGAGTCTCCGCTCAACTCAAGGACGCCTACCCGCAGTCCCGCCTTCGCCAGAAGCGCTACCTGATTGAGGCTCGGCGGGTAATTCTCAAGCGGGGCTCGGAGGATGGTGAGGACGTCCATTCAAAAAGCTGGGCCAGAAGACCACGAAACCACGGACTACGAGACTATGCGACTCCTAAACAGAGCGGAAACCGGGAAGGTGTAAAACTACAATCAGGCTGCAGAGTTCTCTTTGAGCTGGGCCAAGAGATTCCGCAGGCGAGTCGCAACGACTTCCGCCGAACTGACGCGGCCAAAAAGGTCAAGAGCGGTCCTGCAACGCTGTTCGTAGTCGTGTGGCGACTCACGGA
>JALHHX010000110.1 GCA_022837245.1 Lentisphaerota bacterium | reverse complement strand
GTACGAGAAGACCGACCTTTCATATTGCGGGTTGCTGTATCTGGCTGCGGCCATGATTGTCCTCAACAAAGTGTCGGTTATTTACGGATAAGTCCTTAAAATAGTGCCAGACTCAATCAAAATGTTGGAAAGAAAAGACTCATCCTCACAAATGGTCCATGAAAGAAAAGTTTTAAGGCACCGGCGATTTGTCCGTTGACCGCGCCTATGCCATCAGCATAGCCTCCGAGGTTGACGGCTGCAACCAGACTCTCTTCGAAAGTCTCCGCAGCCTGAAAAGCCCTGAGCGATGCCTCTAAGGTTGAAACGGCCCAACCCGAGTTGTTTACGTCGTCCCGTGTCTCATAGCACGAATGCAGCGCCGTTCGACGGCCTCCAACATGGTCTTCCAGTATAGAAGACATCTTATCGACGACCGATCGGACAACTGAACTGCAATGCGTAAGATCGATGACTTCGTGCAGCACCTTCACCCCTTCTGAACCTCGTCCGCGGCTCATGATGCAGCACCTTTAAAGCATGATGAATTACATTATTTCCAGAATTTAGCATCATGCGGGGGTGCTCGCCGTCAAGCGCATATTCGAAATTAAACCAATGAGCACCGACAGCATCGTCGCCAGATTGCGGGGTGTTCTCATTATTTGAAATGTTCGTGAGAAAGGCCATTGGAGATAATCTAACCGCGCGGGTCAGGACCACGTGTGCTGAGGCAACCCAATAGCAATAGGTCTCTGACGCTCAGCCCCGTCTCCTTAAATAGCTAGCGTTGTGCACACTGCTCAACCGTCTCGTCGCACTTCAAAAACCGCCGGGCAGCGCCCAGGCGTTCTTGAACGGATCCTTCCCCCGCTGGATTAGCAGTATGGAATGTATCTGACTGTCTGTGGCTCCGCTAATCGCCATCCCCACTACATCCGACGTCACGGACGGCCGGTCATAGTCCTCAACCCGATAATCGGCAAGATAACCCCTTTCGTAAGATCAGACCGTTTGAAAGTGACATTTGTTATGATAGAATCCATAATACAAACCTGTTCAAAGTAATCTCCAACGATGAGATCTAAACCAAATGAGTGTCAAAAAACTTTTCACAGGAACATCCATCTTCAGTTGTCTGTTAGCTATTGCAACGCTAACGACATCGTGCCGGTCAGGCAACTTCTACAAACGTGAAATCCACCGACTGGAAGGGGTGAGTGAAACGAGGCTGGAAAAGCGATTTGGATCTCCAGAAACTGTTCTCACTTACACAGTAAGCCATTTGTCTCAATCACCGGAACCATGGCACGAGCCTATCCCCAAGATCCTATCAATGCACCCTGCTGAAAGCCTAAATGGGCAGGATATTCCGATTAAATTATTTTCTTGGTACCATGAAAGAATTTGTCTGACTGTCTGGCTGCATCAAATAGGCAACCAATGGGTATCTTTCTACGCAGAAGAATGGAACATGGACGTTATCGAATAGAAAACTTTTCAGCCCATAATCAAAAATCCAGCCCGCGTAACGAGTTTGATTCAAAGTCACACTTTGTTCTTCTTGTGCGTTTTCGAATGACTAATTGTTTAGCATCGCCGTGGGAGCCATGCGATGATTTTGAAGCCAAGACAGACAGCACCCAAGCCAAGAACGAAGCTACCACCGGCATAAAGCGCAGCTGCGCCCATAAAACCGCGTCGTAGCAAAGACACCGTCTCCTGACCGAAGGAGGGAAATGTGATGAACCCGCCCAATAGCCCCGTGAATAAAAAGAGCTGGGTGTTGGGCCCCAAAACATTGTAGCGCTCAGAGACACCGGCAAGAATACCAATGACCAGACACCCGCAGATATTGACCACAAAGAGTCGTACACTCTATTTTTCCCGGATCAACCCGTAAGAGAGTGTGGCATCTCCGGGAACGGCAGCGGTGTCGGCTGTAAATATTAGGCGGCCAGCCGCAGTGTCGCATTCAAGTTTTTTCGTCCGTCTTCCTGCGGTATCGAGAGCATAGACGGACATCTCATCCGGGTTTTCCACGGCGAGTTCCACACGCGCTATACCCCGCTGGGCAAGATGCGGAATCCTCCCCCAATCCAACAACGTGCGGCGGGCGTATTCCCCGTACTTTATGTTTGTGTTCTGCACGTCTGTGAGGTGTGTAAGCAGCATCCGATCACTCTTGGAACATGGTTTGCCGTCCAATGAGCTTACCCAAACAGTGGCGGGAGCTTGCATGATGTCGACTGAAAGAAGCCCCGCGTCTGCAGTGCCTCCCTCGGAGAACACCCCGGCTGTTCGGGGCGTGTTTATGGAGAATTTGCCAGACTTCCCATCTACCTGCACCGCACCGCCTCCAAACTGGGTGTTTGCCACAAAAGCCCGCGCCGCAGCGGCACCAATGGCTCCGTACGCCTTAGCCTTCGGCAACACAAGTTCATTGGGTGCGGCGTCAGGCGCGTCAACAGCCGTTTGCACTTTTGCCTTCCATCCCACATCCAGCCATTCGGGTGCCGGGCGGGGCAAATCGGCTGTAAACTGCGTGGAGATTTCACGTGGAACATTTATAGTAACAGTTTTGGCGAGGGGCTCTGCATCGCCCCGCAGGAATATGCAGATTGACGCGCGCTCCGTCGCAAGCATGAGCGGATCATTAGCGACATCAAAATACCCCATTTGCGTGGGACTGAACATATGCTCGCGATCGTGGCTGTAAGTAAAGCGCCATAGCGCGTCCCAATCCTGCAAAGCACCTATTGTGCCTGTGACAATTCCACCCACGCCACGGTAGCGACCGGGGCCGGAGTAGTTGAACTCTGAGATCGTAAACGGCACACCCTCCAGACGCAGGAAAGCATTTGGACGCATTCCCATCTCGGAATTTTTGAATGGATTATCGTTTGGAGACTGGCTTGGAAGCCTCCATGGCTTCTCAATAAATCTCGGATGGTCCACATAAAAATGGTCGTCCACGAAATCATACATGTCCTTGCGGACAACCTGATCGCTGAGACGATGCGACCATCCGTTGGCGTTTGTGAAAAGTGCGTCGCAGCCAAGCTCATTGCGCAGGAAATCCCTCATGGCCGAATACATTTCCGCTTCCAGACAGCTCAGGAACTGGAGGTACGCGCTGTTGTGCGGATTATCTGTGTAGATGTTCACAGGCACCGTGTCGGGGATGTCGTTGTATGCCGCGTCCTCGGCACGTTTGCGCTGCAGCCATTCCTTCCATTTGACATCGACCTGTGGAAGTTTAGTCTGCGCCTCGACAAAGTTTCCGAGATTCCCCTCGTTGATGAACGATACCCATGCAAAGCCTGGCTCTCTGGCGTAAGTGTGTCCAGTGTATGGGTTCTTATGCTGCATCAACTGGCGAGTGAACTCTTTCCAGTTGCCAAGAGCGCGGGGCTCTACGGCGCACAGCAATTTGAACTCGTTCATGGGAATGTCGCCATCCCTGTCGATACCTATCACGCGCCAAGGAACAGCCCGGGAGACAAAGAGATCGGTCTTAACGTAAACGCCGTTCTTTATGAATGCCGCGACCAGCCTGTCAAGCTGATCAAGGCGTTCGGGATTGAGAGTCGTTTTATCTGGCGACCCTTCGATTAAGATGTTGTCGTAATGATGGATGCGGACAGCGTTGTATCCGATTCTCCGTAATCGAGAGGCAAGGATTTCAGCCTCTTCAGCCGATACATAATTTGCCGAGAAACAAAGGTTGTTCCCGTAAAATCTTTGCTCGACACCCGGCATTCCCGCGAATTCGAAAGCTCCGTTTGTCGTGGCAACCAGACGGCCATACTTGCCAGCAGGCGCATGCCATTCCCTGATGAAGGAGAAATCCAAGGCAGATCCTGGCTCTATTTCGAGATTATGCTTAAGGGGAATCCACTCCTCGCCTGCAGTGATCGTCACAGGCTTGTCAACAACAAGCGACATCGGACCCTGGAGCTTGACTTTGAACTTAAGCTTGAACGAGGCGCCGCGCTTTAGCGGATTTGTGTATTCAGGACTGATGCGTAGCGTGAATGAGTTGCTGTTCCATTCGCGGTTGTCCTGCAAAAGTATGCGTGTTGGGGATGGGAAGAAGAATTCGACGTCTTCCACACTTTGACCTGGCCAAGTAATCGCAAGACGTGTGACAACCCCGGAAAATATACTTGGCTTCTCCGCCTTCTCCACGGGGAATGCGCCGGAAGCCTCATCTGCATTCCAAACGCCTCCGCCGAGAAGGCCTGAATTGAACGACGTGGTCAGACATACTGTGTTTACCTCGAGTTCAGCATCCGACGTAAACGCAAAATCCGCATTGAATGATCCATCATCACCTATAGAAGCCTTTAGAGAGCCATCAAGGGAATTCGATTGATCAATGGAAATCCTGAAGCCGGACTCACCGCCGGAGGCGTCTTTTTTCGCATGTGCTCCCATCGTGTTCCAGTTATGAGCCATGACAACAGGAGAAAGCTTCAGTAAGGGCTTGTCGATGCTTATGGAACCGTCTCCAGCCACTACTGCCGAAGCCGCGAAGATGCCCGAATTATCCGTGACCCCATGCGCTGCCAAACAGGCGGTGGTCAGGATGCCAACAAGAGGTCGTTTCATGATTAATTGATCTCCATTTTTCAATTTTCGAATTGCCGCGATGCTATCAAAAGCCCTATCACTTGTCAAAAATACAATGAGACGCCACGTAATCGTTTGTATTAGTGCTTCGCTAGCTTTAAGGAGACTGTTCCACTACTCCAGGAGATTCCCCATTTTTTGTGTTTTTCACGATCGGCACTTCGTGCTTGCGTATCGCGCATGAAAACATAGCCCCTGGCACCTAACCCCTTAATTTGGCTTCACCCCAGCATCTCAGACAAAAACTTCGCAGTATAGGATTTCTTGGGCGGCTTTTTGGCTAAGGATGTCGGCGAACCAGCGGCGACAATCGAGCCGCCGCCAACGCCACCCTCGGGACCGAGGTCGATTATCCAGTCGGCTTCGGCGATGACGTCTGGATTGTGCTCTATTATCACGACAGTGTGCCCGCCATCGACGAGTCGATGAACTACCGTCAAAAGGTTTGCGACGTCTGCCATGTGAAGCCCGACCGTGGGCTCGTCCAGCACGTAAAGGGTGGCGGGCGCCTTGAAGCCGGGACGTGGCGTGCAACGCGCGAGCTCGGTCACGAGCTTGATGCGCTGCGCCTCGCCACCGCTCAATGTGGCGCTTTGCTGACCAAGCGAGATGTAGCCCATGCCGACATCCGCAAGCAACTGAAGCGGATAGTGGATCGCCGGGAACGGCTCGAAGAATCCAAGCGCCTCTGAAACACTCATTGACAGGACGTCCGCAATCGATTTTCCGTTGTATTTTACGTTGAGAGTGTCTTGGTTGAACCGAGCCCCGGCGCACGTTTCGCAGGGCGTCACAACCTCCGGCAGAAACGCCATTTCGATGCGCACGACACCCTGCCCCAGACATTCGGGACAGCGTCCGCCTTCAATATTGAAGGAGAACCGAGAGGCGCTGTATCCGCGCAGCTTTGCCTCGGGCGTTGAAGCGAATAGCCCGCGTATATCTGTCCAAAAACCGACATATGTGGCCGGGCATGAACGCGGTGTGCGTCCTATCGGCGTCTGGTCGACTTCCAACACGCGTTTTATCGGCTCGAAGCCCACGATTCCGGCGCATCCGACCGGCTCCACTTTGCCACGCGGCTTGTTGAGCGGCCTCATGCTTTCGTGGAGAACATCGCGCACGAGCGTGGATTTGCCTGAACCGCTGACGCCGGTCACAACTGTGAGACGCTCAAGCGGGAACTCAAGGTCGATCCCGCGCAGGTTGTGCATACGAGCGTCTTTTACAGTCAGGTGTCCGGCTTTAACACAATCTCGATATCCCCCGTTCAACGGATGTTCCATCGGAGTCTTGAGACACCGCGCTGTTTTAGACCGTTCGGATTTCATGATCTGTTTAATCGATCCAGTTGCCACGACTTCGCCGCCCTCTGCACCAGCACCGGGGCCGAGGTCGACGATGTAGTCGGCGCGCCGCATGGTCATGTCGTCGTGCTCCACCACAAGCACTGTGTTGCCTTTGTCGCGGAGTCCGTCGAGAGTGTCGAGCAACATCTCGGTATCGCGTTGATGCAGGCCAATGGTCGGTTCATCAAGTATATAGCAAACGCCGCAGAGGTTTGAGCCAAGCTGTGAAGAGAGGCGTATGCGCTGGCTCTCGCCGCCGCTAAGTGTGGGCACTGCGCGGTCAAGCGTAAGGTAGCCTAGCCCGACTTTTTCAAGAAATTCAAGGCGCGAGCGTATGTCTGCGATAATAGACGATGCTATCGACTTCTCGCGCACGGTAAGCTTAATTTTGCTGAAATGCGCAAGACTCTGGGAGATGGTCATCGCAGTGTATTCTTGTATACCTTTTCCATGGAAACGGAATGCGCGCGCAACTGGGTTGAGCCTACTGCCGCCACAGGCGGGGCACACCGCGGAGCCGATGCCTTCTATGTCGCCGCCCACGACATCGGCAAAGCTTAGCGTGCGGCCTCGCATTTCATTTTTATCTAGCTGTTGCGCGGCTTTACCCCGTCCGGCCACGACGCCATAGCCGTCGCATTCATGGCAATAGCCGCGGTGAGAGTTAAACGAGAACAGACGCGGATCCGGCTCTTCGAAGCTAGTCCCGCAATTCGTGCAGACGCGCGCGGTGGATACGACATATTCTTGATCCCTCTTTTTACCTCCGAGCGACAGCACGCGGAGGAGTCCGTTACCTTGATCGAGGGCCGCCTTGATATCTGCCAACAAATCCTTAGCGCCTGCCTCCGTTGGTCTGATTGTCGCGACGGGATAGTCGATGTTATGCTCTTTATAGCGGTCGAGCGATTCCCACGGTTTAGTATCGCGCCACTCGCCATCAACGCGCAGCGATTTGCACCCCCGTTTTGCCGCCCATTCCGCCAAGTCTTTGTAAACGCCCTTGCGCCCGGAGACGAGGCGTGCGAGAAGCATTATATCCTTGCCGGCATGGCGCTCCAAAATTCGCTCCATGATCTGCTCTGGAGTCTGGCGGGAAATTTCGCCGCCGCAGTCAGGGCAGTGCTGCACGCCGAGCGTGAGGAAAAGCAACCGCAGGCCGCTGTAAAGTTCGGTAACCGTGGCTACGGTACTTTTCCAGCC
>JALHHX010000415.1 GCA_022837245.1 Lentisphaerota bacterium | reverse complement strand
CCGATAAAATTCGGGAACGGAAGGTTCTCGACATCGAAGCGGTCGGTGAGGGAAAAGACGGCTTCGTCATTGAGGTCACCGGTGAAGCAGGCCTCTACATCAAGGAGCTTATTTCCGGAGATTCCGGGAGGACCCGGCCGAGCCTCGCCGGGGTTCTCAACCGACCTGCCCGGGTGACAGAGCTCGATGTCATTGCAGTACGTGGCAGCGAAGAGGAGTGAAGGAATATGGCACACCACAATGGACCAAGAAAGAAGACACGGTACAAATTAAAGAAAGACATAAGACGACGGGGAATCCTCCCGGTCACATCCCTTATCCAGAGGTTTGAGCCCGGCCAGAAGGTCCATGTCGTCTGCGAACCGAGTACCCAGAAGGGCATGCCTCACCACCGGTTCCACGGTAAGACCGGGACGGTGCTTGGACAGCGGGGCCGTGCCTGGATACTCCGGGTCCGCGATGGCGATAAGGATAAGATCGTCATCGCCAGACCGCAACATCTAAAAGCACAAAAGTAACACGTTGCAGAAAGGTGACCGGCATGAAGGTGAAGGCGATACGGAGCGAAGAAAAGGTAACCCTCTCCGAGGTACGAAAAATATTGGCAGAGGTGGAAGCCGAACGACTCGCCGCCGGAAAGGAAATGTCATACGAGCTTCGCAGGAGCATCGAGCATGCCAACACGCTCGCAAAAATGCCGCCGGAGGATTCCAGGGTTCTTGTCGATGAACTCCAGAAGCTCGAGAAGATGAAACCGGATATCGCGTTCCGGATCGCCAATATCGCTCCCCGGACAAGGGACGAGCTGCGGGCCGTCTATGCCAAGGAAAAATTCTCCCTGACCGGGGAGGAACTGGACAGGATCCTCGAGCTGGTTGCTTCACATCTCTGAGAGGATCGCCATGAAAACAGACAGTAAAGAGGTCAACGCCATAGTGCTCGATGTCCTCCAGAAGGGCCATCCCGACGATCCCCGTCCGGTATTCAAGCGCGAACCGATCGTCCAGGCAATCGGGGTCAGCCAGTTCAAGCTGCTGGAACTGGTGCCGAAATCGATGGACATCCAGATCCACGATAATGTCTATATCGGGGACGGCGAGCGAGACA
>JALHHX010000414.1 GCA_022837245.1 Lentisphaerota bacterium | reverse complement strand
TTCATCATCCTGGAACTTGGTCGAGAACCGGAAGGGATTGGCCTTGACCATGGGGCCGGTGGCGCGGAGTAGTTCGCCGAAGGGACCGTATTCGTAAGTGGCGCAGTTGGTGCTGCCGGACAGGCTGACCAGGGCCATCACGGTTCCGTTGCCATCGAATGCGGGGGCCGAATAGCCGATAGCAGAACCGGCGTCTCGCAGAAACAGCAAGCCTCCTACACCGCCAGCACCTTGGATGGTGCCGGAAAGGTCGCGGCCCCAGACGTGGGAGCGAAGGAGGGCGTTGTTGGTGGCATTGAACTCCGTCAAGAGGTTCCAGCCGTCGTAGAGGAACTTTACGTCGTTGGTCGGGGTTCCGCTCCAATTGCTGTTGGGCCAGACCTGCTTGCGGATGCGGCGGCTTTGCCAGTCGTATTCGAACTCAAGCGAGATTTGCGGGCCGAGGCCGGTATTGGGCGTCATCTTCACCAGCCGGTTCTCGGCATCCCACGTATAGGTCCAGCGGCCGTCATTGGTTAAATTGCCGTCGGCATCGTGGTAGAAGAGTTCCTGCGTCTTTGGCACGAAGGCGTTGCCCGTGACCGCTTCCAGACCGGCGGCGTATGTCAGAATTTGGCCGAGGTGCGTGTGGCCGGTTTGACCAAACTGATTCTCAATCAGAACCAGCTCGCCCTCAGGAATAGTCTTGCACACGATGTCGGCGCGGAAGTCTCCGACCGCTTCTTCGGGGGGACTGAAGTTCAAGGCGCAGCCCAATAGCCGCGCCAAGGAGCGGAAGGTTCTCCGGCGATGCGAGCCAAGGGGTAAAACCTTGCGGTTCAGCGGGCCAGCCCTCGCGGATCGGGACTTGCTGCAAACGAGAGCGTGCGGGTATTGGCATATAGGTTCCCGTCTATGGCAACTTTACTTGCCGGCGGCTTCAAGTCCATGAAATTCTCCGCGCCTTTGTCCCGAGGCCGCCGCGAGCACCCCCGCCTGGCGTCGCGATCTTGCAGCGGCTGGCTTTGCGCTGACACCTTATTGCCCTGAGAAGAAAAGATCGCCAGGTCAGTGGGATCAACGAGAGGGAGAAAATCATCTCGCGGTGTCAGGGGTGTCATCTCGTCCTC
>JALHHX010000413.1 GCA_022837245.1 Lentisphaerota bacterium | reverse complement strand
CTATGGAACGTCGTTTCATCTGCGCCCCTGGAGCAAACACCAACCGCGCCCGCTTTGCACTTATAATTTTCCGGCCGCTTTATAAACGCCAACCCAGCCGCCGGGAGGTCTCCCGGCGCCGCCCCGCGCCTTTTCATTTGACGCCCCGTCCGAGCCGGGCGATAGTGGGCTAGCAGCCGGATTGAAGCGTCTTCTTCCACAGCGAATGGGCTGGTGGCAGAAACACCCAGAACGGCGGGCGTCTGCCGGGGGGCCTCGGGACCCCGGACGAAACCACCAAACGCACAGAAAGGATATTGCTTTGTGAGCCGAAGATCGAAAAAACCGAAGATGCAGACTTTCCGCTACGTCGCGCCAGCGGCGACCAGCGTGCTGCTGGTTGGGGATTTCACCGAATGGCAGCAGAACGCCCTGGTCATGGAGAAGGGAGCCGACGGAGCCTGGGCCATCAGTGTCAAGCTGCCCCCGGGCAAGCATAGCTACCTGTTCATCGTGGATGGCAAATGGTGCGAAGATCCGGAATGCACCGTGCGCGTGCCCAATCCCTTTGGCGGCCATGATATGGTCCGCGAAGTGGGCTGAACTTCGCCGGTTCGCCGGACCGCGGCGTTAACGCCCCCAAGGCGGCCAACCGGGTTTCCCCGGCCCGGCGGCCATCGTTCCTCCCCCAGGTTGTCGGCGGACGCAAAACGCCCGCTGCCGGGCGCCTGACACGCCCGTTCCAGCCGCCGCAGCAACCACCCCGGTTGGCAACGCGGGCGCCCGCTTCAGAAGACCACCCGGCAAACGAACCCGGTTCACGCTCGCCCGAGCCGGAAAACCGCGTATTTCAGGCTGGCTCCTGGCGCCGTTTTCTGCCCTAATCTGCCGCCTGATATGACGCATTGTCCAACCGTTCCGAACCCGCCGAACCGCCGCCTCTGCCGCGCCCGGCCGCGGATCTGACCCTTGCTTTCCGTCCCCCGAGCGCCCCCATGAAACAGCTCATCCTGATTGATTACGCTATTATTGGCGTCTATGTGCTGGCCTCCTTTGCCATCGGCAACTACTACCTGCGGCGAGCCGGCTCTTCCCTGGACGAATACTTCCTGTCCGGCCGCAAGACCTCCT
>JALHHX010000412.1 GCA_022837245.1 Lentisphaerota bacterium | reverse complement strand
TTTTTCACACCCGCAAGTCCATAACTTTCGGGCGATTCTATTAAACAGCTGCCTTCGAGATCCTCAGGCAGCAGAACCTCTGTAACGGTGTCAGAGGCTCTCGAAGACAGCGTATATCCCGCCGCCCTCAACGTCGATTCAACAGCCCGGTTCACCGCATAGTATTGATGGTAGGCAGCCATCTTTTTAACGGTATTTATGGTAATAATCCCCGTTTCGGGATCTTCTTTTTTCGTTTTTTCAAAAACAATGAAATGACGAATTAAATCGATCAATGTCTCCTTATCGAGCATTCCCGCAATGAGGGTTTCCAACTGACTGACCAAATGCGAAGCTTCAATTTTTCCGTCGGACGATTTCCAGGCCATAAAACGGCTGAATCCCGACGAAATGGTTCCTGCTTTGGCTTCCAACCCATCGGAAATAACCACAAAACCGTTATAAATAAAAAGCGTTGGAATCAAAGCTTTATAAGTCTCTATTTGTCGGAATGCCGAACGAATGGATGCGTTTTCATCGGCAGCGTTTTTCAGTTCGATAACTACCAACGGAATACCGTTAACAAACAAAATAATATCGGGTCGTTTGGTATGGTTGTTTTCCACAACGGTAAACTGGTTAACAACCAAAAAATCGTTGTTATACGGATTTTTAAAGTCGATCAGCCAAACCAGGTCGCCCCGATCATCGCCTTCTACCCGCTTTGAAACAGGAATACCTTCGGTTAAAAAACGATGAAAAGTTTCGTTATTCGTCAACAATTCCGGTGAGTGAATGCGCCGGATTTCTTTTACGGCATCTTCAAGTACATCGGCGGGCATGTTTCTATTGATGCGTTTTAAGGCTTTACGTAACCTGTCGATCAGTAAAACCTGTTCGTAGCTTTCCCGTTCGGGAGTCTCGCCGTCCGGGGCAATATCGGGACCATAAACCGATTCGTAACCAAGTTTTTCCAGTAACTCGATAGCAAATTCTTCAATGCTATTTTCGGTAATGCGTTTCATTGATTTTTTTATGTTTTATTCATCAGGATACCTCATAGGAAATAGTTTCCGCATCGAATAAATATATTTTTTTAGAATGGAATCTTAATTTTGCTAATTTATAATTC
>JALHHX010000411.1 GCA_022837245.1 Lentisphaerota bacterium | reverse complement strand
GGGGACAACTCAACGAAACCGTTCAGATTGTGCCCGCCGAGAGATTACACGAGTGCGCTAAACTTGCGATGGGCCGCGATGTCTTTTGGGAGGAGCTTGCCGATCGCGAATCGCTCAAGGACGAATTCCTCGCGCGAATCCCAAGAACCACATGCGAAGAACTCACACGCAAGATTCTTCCAAAACAGGTTGCCCCGCGAATGACTGTGTCCTTATAGCTGCCCAGTACGGGTTGCCGCGCTGGCCCGTGCGAGCGGTTGGCTGCGCTCATTTCGCTCCGCCAACCCACCGCACGCGCCGCGACGGGCGAGGGCATCTGCGGTCCGTGCCGCTGTCCGTCGCGCCAGCGGGGACGACTATGCGTTCGTCTCTCCGGTCGCGCCGTCCGGCCGCACCGACCGCTTTTGCACCTTGATGGATTTATTGCGTTTGCACAGCGTAGCGTCAGACGCTACGATACGGAAACGATGAAAACGGCAAGACGCCCTCAAGACAACCGCCTGATCGGTGCGGCAGAAGCCTTCATCGAAGCGCGCATGGCTTTAGGGCGTGTCGCCTTTTCACTTGAGGAATTGACCAAGGAATCCGGATTGTCAGCAATCGCTGCGAAGTTCCAGTTGTTGAGGCTTCGAGGCAAGGTCGTTCGGGTTTCCCCTAGGCAGCCGTTCTACCTGATTATCAGCCCCGAACATCGCAGCATGGGCGCACCGCCGGCGAATTGGTGGCTGCAAGATTATTTCCACTGGCTGGGCCGACCGTATTACTTGGCGCTGCAATCCGCCGCCAGCTCGTATGGCTCAAATCCGCAAGCGCTCCAAGTCACACAGGTGATGACCAACCGTCCTTGCCGCACGATCAAGGTGGGGCGGATTCAAGTCAGGTTCTTCGTCAAGCGTGGGATTGAGCGGACGCCGACACAGCAAGCCGCCGGAGCGGTCGCGCCACTTTTGGTCAGCACGGCCGAGGCGACGGCGTATGATTTGGTTCGCTACGCGACCAGCATCGGCGGCATCGAGCGCGCGGCGGAAACCATTCGCCCCCTTCTACCGCTCTTGCGTGCTCGTGAACTCAGGCGCGTACTGGATGCGGAGAACGAGCCTGCCGTCGCGCAGC
>JALHHX010000109.1 GCA_022837245.1 Lentisphaerota bacterium | reverse complement strand
ATGAAATGGTAACGCAAGAAACGCGCGATTACGTCAAAGGCCTCTACGGCAAACCGCCAGCGCCGATAGACAAGAAGATCATGAAGCAGATTCTGGGCGACGAAAAGGCCATCACCTGCCGCCCCGCCGACCTCCTCAAACCAGGCCTGCCGGGGGTCGTGGATTCAGTCGATCCCTCACTGATCAAAAGCGAGGAGGACATCCTCTCCTTCTGCCTGTTCCCCGAGCCTGCGCTCGCCTACTTCAAGTGGCGCGCGACGCCTCCCGGCGAACGTCCCCCGATTCCAGCCGACGAGGAGCTCAAGAAGAAAAACGGCTCGAAAGAGGCAGTCGTGGCGCGCCCGATAATGGCGCCCTCCGACTACACGGCCATAGAAGGACTTTTGACTACCGTCAAACAACTCGGCATCTCCGAGCTGTCGATCAGGCGCAGCGACGTGGCCTTCACGCTCCGCGGCGACGCTAGCTCGCCCACGCAGGCCGCCCCGCTGGGAGATGCAGGCTTCACACCTGCGGCCCCGGCGCCCGAGCCCGCCGCGGCACCGGCGCCAGAACCCGCCGGCAAGGGACTCCCCACCATCAACGCGCCCCTGACCGGCAACTTCTACCGTAGCGGCGGGCTCAACAATCCGAACTTCGTCGAAGAAGGCGGCACCCTAAAAGGCGGCGACCCGATATGCATCATCGAGGCCATGAAGCTCTTCAACCAAATAAAAGTCGATAAACCATGCAAGGTGATAAAATTCATCGCCAAGCACGGCGAAATAATCGAAAAGGGCTCCCCGATCGCCCAAGTGGAGTACCTGTAAAAGACAAAGTTTTGGCAAAAGGCCCAAGGAGCTTCGGGAAGCGCCCCGTGCCTCCCGCTGCTAAGGTTGCGCGTCCTCCCCTGCGGGCCGGCTCTCGCCCGCGGGCTTTCTCCATCCCCATGTTCCGGCACGTCCTCGCCTGCGTGGCGCATCGATAGTTGTCACTTTCATGCGGTAAAATTAACCTTGATAGCGCTGCCAGTGTTTGGTTATAATGAACAGATAAATTTCAGGAGACAACAGACTATGTCATACGAATACACAGGCACAGTGAAGAAAATTGGAGAAGTGCAGACTTTCCCGAGCGGTTTCAGCAAGCGCGAGATCGTTGTGACTTCGGAAGAAGATCGATACCCCCAGGATGTGTCGTTTGAATTCCTCAAGGAAAAAGCCGATCTCCTCAATCCCATCAGCGAGGCCGACCGCGTCAAAATAACCTTCGACATCGGCGGGCGCGAATACAACGGACGATACTTCAACAACCTCAAAGGCTGGCGCATCGAGAAGCTGGATGACGAGGGCGGGGCCGCGCCCGGAACGGCGGATGAATTCGAAGCGAAGGCTGGAGGCACCCCGGCGGCGTCCGACGATCTTGCCGGCGACGACGACGATCTGCCGTTCTAATATGAAGCTGGGCGCGGTACTGCAGTCTTCCGCGGATTTTCTGGAGAAGCGCAAAGTCGAGTCTCCACGCATGGCGGCTGAACTGCTCGCGGCAAGGCTCCTGCGGTGTAAGCGACTCGACCTTTACGCAAAACTCGAATCCACGCTGCCCGAAAAGCTTGTTGACGCCATGCGGCGCGGTGTCGTGCGCGTGGGCAAAGGCGAGCCAGTGCAGTACGTGATCGGGCAATGGGATTTTCGGGGCATCACGCTCAAGACCGATAAACGCGCGCTGGTGCCGCGCCCCGAAACAGAGGAGCTCGTGCAGTTGTTGCTCGACTGCAAAAAGCTACGCGCCGTTGAAGCGCCGCGGATATTGGACTACGGCACAGGCAGTGGTTGCATAGCGCTCTCGATAGCCTCTGAATTCCCAAGAGCCAAAGTGGTGGGAATAGACACCTGCGCGGATGCGCTCGAACTCGCAGGCGAAAACGCCGCTGCGCTCGGGTTGGCCGACCGCGTCTCGTTCCTCAATTGCTCGGAAATCGACTTGGCCGACGTCTTCGAGGGCGGCGCCATTGACGCGATGATTTCCAATCCGCCATATATCCCGACAGCCGCATGCAAGAGACTTCCAGACAACGTCCGCGAGCACGAACCCATGCAGGCGCTCGACGGCGGCGCGGACGGCATGGATGTGATCCGCTCGATTCTCGACGAGAGCGTAATGCTGCTGGCCTCGGGCGGTTCAGTTTTCTTCGAGGTCGGCGCCGAAGACAACCAGGCAACGGCCGTCGCGCGGTATATGTCGGAACTGGGCTTCGACGGCATCGAAACGCACAACGACATCTCCGGCGCCGAACGGTTTGTGACCGGCTTTTTGGCGGACGGCATATAGGCCTCATGCAGAACTTGGCTATACCTGAGACTCTCCGAACACTATAGCCTCGAAAACGGTGAACTCCGCGCCTTCGCGCCAGTCCTCAGGACGAAGCCCGGCCTTTAAACAGAGATGAGTGAGCGTCTCCTCCAGCGTCCAGCCCTGCTCTGGCGCCACCTGCGGCAGGAACACAGCCGAACGGCCGCGTTTGGCGACTATCATTCCGTGCTTGCCAATCACGATATCACGCCACGATTTCACCGGACGCGCCGGAGTGAGAGCGGATATTTCGATTTCGATTTTGTCGAATTCGTCTTTGCGTAGTTCGTGGAAACGCGTGTCACCAAACGCGGAGTGGACGGCCATGGCGGTCACGGCGCGGAAAAGCGGCCGATGCGCCTCGATTTCACCTATACATCCGCGCAGGCCGCCGCCGTTCTTCATTTTGAGCGTTACAAAACAACCCATCTCGCGGCGCATGTTCTGCGACACCTCGCCGGCAAAATGATCGTCCGGCAGTATCTTGCACGTTTCGAGCGTGTGTTTGATCGACGCCCGGGCGAACTTGAGAAGCCTGCGTTTCTCATCGGACGTGAGAAAGTCTGAAGCTGCGGATTGCTCCGCGTTCCCCCACCCCGCACGACCGGCGATCGACATGTAGCAGACGAAGCGAGAGTAGTCGCAGGAATCGTCGGACGACGTCTCGTAGTGCGTCATTTCGAGTTCTGCGGAATCCGGCAGCATCGCCATCATGACGGCGATTGGCACACGCCCGCAGATGGTGGCGCCGGTGTTGTGTACAAAATCTAAAAAGCCATCGAGATCTTTTGCGCGTATTTTATCGAAAGCCGCGAAATCCATTTTCCGGACGTTCTCGCGTATTTCGTTGCTGAACGGAGCATAGTCGAAGTCGTCCCCGTAGTGGGTGAAATCTGAACTGACGACGAGCAGAGTGCCATCATCCATTATGGACTTGAGGGCGGCCGCAGTGCGCAGGATGCCGCTGTAGTCCGGCGACCCCACGATAAACGGCGCTATTTTGAAATCACCAAGCGCGTATTGCAGAATCGGATATTGGATCTGCGTGCTGTGTTCATTGGCGTGGATGCCGTCGCTTCGCGACACATTGATCGCATGCGCGACGGTTTCGATCGCATCCGTGTCGATTTGAATTTGTCCATACGGCGTTGATACGGCGTCCGATCCCGGCGCCACGAGGCCCTCCGGTATGAACGCGTGGTGGCTTGGCGCGAGCACCACTATGCGCGCGTACTTCGCGCCCATGGCGCGTTTCACGGCGTACGCGGCTGTTTGCGCCGAGTAGGAGTAACCTGCATGTGGCAGGACGAGCACATCCGGCACAGAACCGTCTTCCCGCGTGGTCGCCGACGCGAAACATTTGCCGAGCACACTGTCGAGTCCCGCCGCCGTGCCTGGATACCACGAACCGGCTATGGTGCTATCCAGCACCCGCCCGTTTAATTGAGGAGTTTCGGAATGTCTTTTCATCTTGAACGTCCTTTCACAAGTACTTTCCCCCGAGTCGAAGCCCCATACTAATCTTCCACTCGCAAATTTTCAAGTGCCTTCTTTTTTATCACTTGCGCGAAAACTTGATAAAGGGTATTCTTGTCGACGTAAAACCGACTGGCTTGCCTTGCGCCCCGCAGGGGCGCGGTTGAAGGCGGCGCGGGAATAACTGGCGCACCAACAGATTTTATAGCGGAGGCAAATTGAGCAGATTCATAGTGACGGGAGGAGCGGGACTGATAGGCTCCAATATCGTCGAAAAATTAAACAACCGCGGTGAAACCGACATCACCGTCGTCGACCACCTGAACCACCCAGGCAAACAGCGGAACCTCGACAGGCTCAAGTTCACGAGGTACGTGGACCGCGCGGAGTTCCGCAAAGCGTTCCGCAGAGGGGCGGTGGCGGCGGTCGACGGCGTCTTCCACCTTGGTGCGTGTAGTTCGACGACGGAGACCGACGAGGCATATCTTGATGACAACAACACCGCATACACGCAAGATTTGTGCCAATGGTCGCTGGAGCATGGCGCGCGGTTCGTTTACGCATCCAGCGCCGCGACATACGGCGACGGGTCGCTCGGCTACAGCGATTCAGACAACGTCACGCCGAACCTGCAACCGCTAAACCTCTACGGGTGGTCGAAACAAAAGTTCGACCTCTGGGCGCTCCGCGAAGGGCTCCTAGACAAAATCGCGGGAGTAAAATACTTCAACGTCTTCGGACCGGGCGAGGATCACAAGGGCGACATGCGCTCGGTGGTAAACAAATCGTACACGGGCATTATGGACACGGGCTTCATATCGCTTTTCAAGTCACACAGACCCGACTACGCCGACGGGGAGCAGGACCGCGACTTCGTATATGTGAAGGACGCGGCGGAGGTCACGCTCTGGCTCTACGACCATCCCGAAGCGAACGGTCTCTTCAACTGCGGCACAGGCAAGGCGCGCACGTGGCTTGACTTGGCACACGCAATGTTCTCCGCAATCGGAACCGAACCCGACATACGCTTCACTCCGATGCCCGAGAGCCTGCGTCCCCGCTACCAGTATCACACCGAGGCTGACATGCGCAAACTGCGCGCCGCCGGCTGCGACGTGCAGTTCAGACCCCTTGAGGAAAGCGTGCGGGATTATATCGGCAACCACCTCTCGAAACAGGAATAAACTAACATGAATTCGATGGAGAACGGCCTTTTTGACTCGCATGTGCACCTGCAAGCTTACCCAGCAGATGTTCTTGGCCGAGTTCTCCAGCGAGCCCGCGCCGTTGGAGTGACGCGTTTCGGATGCTGCGGCTCATCGCCGGCCGACTGGGGCGCCGTGCTTCGCATCGCCGGGGAGGAGGATGGGGTGGAACCTTCCATCGGACTCCATCCATGGTTCGCCGGATCCGCGGCTCCGGACTGGTTCGATGAACTCGGCACAGCTCTTGACCAGCACCCGGAAGCGGGGATCGGCGAAATCGGACTCGATTTCACGCGCGACGACCCCGAGACGCAGAAGAAGGTTTTCACGCGTCAGCTATCGCTCGCATGCGAGATGAAGAGGCGCGTCACCATCCACAGCGTGAAAGCGGACGGAGCTCTCATTAGAATCCTTAGCAAGCATGCGGCCGATCTGCCAGACACTCTTGTGCATGCGCCTTCGATCTCGATAGAGACTTGGCATGAGCTGGAGAAACTGGGCGTTTATATCTCGATAGGCTCCCGAGTTTTGCACTCCAGCTCTGTCAAATTGCGCGAGCTTGCCGCGACGGCAAATCCCGAGAGAGTCCGCTTCGAAACCGATTCACCATACACCTGCGTGAACAAATGCTCGGTTTCCAGCCTCGGCGGGATAAATTCTCCGGAAACTCTGCCGCTGATCATCACAGAAGTCGAGCGGCTGCGCAGAGCCGTGACGGCCGTTCGCCCGGTGGTCACAAAACCGGGAGCTATGGGACACCAGAACGACCTGTGATAAAAGGGGTTACATGCCCAACTGGGTCAGTTCCAGGATTTCCAGCGTTGTGTGTTGTTGCCCGAAATCGGGAATGATTTCGACGGTTTTGTAGCGACGTCTGATTGCGGCGTCAAGTTCCGCGATGATTGCTGGATCTGTTTTCGCCATTTCCGGCGCGGAAATCGCAAACGAGTAGCCGCTCAAGACAGCGTATGGGGCGTCCGTCGTTTCAATGAGGCGGCGGAGCGTTTCCACGTTATGCACTTTCGCGGCGGCGGCTTCCTCTGCGGGAATGGCGGGATAAAGGCTGAACGGACCGACCTCAAGTCCGTCTGGCACTCGCCGGCGCGCCTCGACCGCGACGTACGCGTCCTGTGTCAGGATTAGGTCGTTCTCGCCCGTGCGTTCATGCAGCCACTTCCCCACTTCGCGGAGTTTCATGACGTCGGGCTTCTCCTTCATCACGACCCAGAAACGATCCTGCCGGACCGACACCCAGTTCATTGCCAGGGGCGAAGCGCCCATGAAGAGCACAGCGAGGCAAAGCACCGTCCAAGCAGCTCCGGCGGTGTGGCGGAGTCGGGACTCTTCCACCGCGTCGGCAAAAAACGCGGAAACAACGGCGGCCGCGAGCGGCATTATGGGCGTCTGGTAGTCGTCGTAGGGAAACGGCGCCAGGAAGTGCACCGCCGCCGCCGCAATCCAGCCGGCGAGCGCGAGCCAGATTGCCGGATGGGCGCGTCTCAGCGACGGCAGGCCGCGGGTGCCGCCGTATGCCAGCGCGAAAGCAGCCAGCACGAACGTCATGAAATATCCCTGCACGAGGCGCGAAGCCGCCCCCGCGCGCAACATCAGCCACTCCATGAAGCCGACGTCGCCGCGCGAGGCGTGCATCGACTGCGAGAAGGCGAATCCGTCGCTCACCGTGATCATAAACGGAGCGAACACCGCAGCAAGGGTGATTGCGCCGGCGGTGCCGAACCGCAGCCACGCGAACTTGCATCCATCGCGCCGCCGCATGAGGAGCAAGCCGAACCCGACGACCGCAAGCAGGATGCCGAGCGAGGCCCTCGTGCCGCATGCCAGGGCGAGCAGGATGCCGCAAAGTTCGAACCGCCAGCGCTTTTTGCCAGCGAGCACGAAAAACGCGCCGCAGACCAGAAGGGCTGCGAGGGCGTAAGTCTTGGGAATCGCGGTGAAGTAGCTGTATACGGGACAGCAGGCCGTCAGAAGCCACGCGCACAATGCAGCCAGTCCACGCGTGCGTTGATTGGAAACGCGCCATGCAAACCCGGCGCAAAGGCACGCCGAGAGCAGGCCGAGCGCGGCGGTGAAGAGGCGGCCGCCAAGCACGCCGGACGGAGCCCACAGCGGAGAGGTGAAGGCGTAAACATACGGGACGCCGTGTTCAGGCCTGCAAGCAAATACCAGCCCTCGTCCTGGTTGAGGGGGCCCATTATGACGTTGCAGGCCGCGAGGATGAGCGCGGCGATAACTGCTGTTGCCGCTACACTCTTCATTTTTTTTGCGAAAATTCCAGGAACGGCTTGAGGCCGTCGAGGTTGTTGTTTTCCACGGTGCTTATGAACCTAACCGGTTCGTCCACCTTGAGCGCGAGGAACGCGAGGGCCAGAAGTGATGGCCTGCCGGTGGGCATCGCGCCCGACTGCACGGTGTCGTACATTTCGCGCGGCGACATTTCGGAGACCTTGAGACGCGCGTTTTCATAGACCTTCCCATCGGGCATGGTGATCGTGCCGACGACTTCCCCATTCGCGTAAATCTTCGGGGCGATGCTGATATTCCTTCCGCCGATGGTTATATCACGTCTGACGCCGCCACGCGCCAGCGAACCGCCAACCAGGTCGGAGTAAGACGCCGCTTCGTCGAAAGCCCGGGCTATTGCCGCGCACTCGGCAGCATCGTAGCCGCCATCTTCCCGGGCTTTCAGGAGACGTTCGCGCACGTACTTCTTGGCCTCGGCGAAATCCTTCGCCATGAACTGCGCGTAGATGTCGGCGACGATCTCCCTTTGCGTGGGCGGCGCGGCGGCAGGCTCCTCGGAGGTGGGCGGCTCGCTGGCGGCAGGCTCCTCGGAGACGGTTTCACCGGCTGTCGCGGTTTCTGGCGGGGACTCCAAGCCGGATTCCACGTCCGCGGAAGTATCCAAAGGCGCGGCATCATCATCCGGATTCGGCCCGGCATAGTCGCCGGGGCTGTACATGTCCTCGACGTGCGCCGTGAAGTTGGTTTGGAGATCCTGCCGCTCCTCGTCTTTTTCCTCAAGGTCTTTGATGCGCATGACACCAGTCAAAACGACGGCGGCTACGATCAGCAGCAGGCTCATCAGGATGGCGAGGCATCCTGGGCCTTCGCTTTGTTGCGTATCGGCCACGCGCTGGCTCAAAGTCCTCGCCGGAGCGCCATTAGATACTGCGGAACGGTACTGGCCGCTGCCACCACCCACGGCTCTCTTCTGGCCGCGGCCGTTCGCGGAGGCCGCTCCCGGAGAGACGTCGCCAGGCATGATCCCGATGGTGCTTCTGGGCGCTGAATACGTGCCAGCGCTCTGCGGATAAGGGGGGCGTCCGTCAATGACGCGCTGCAGATCCTCGACCAAATCCTGCCACCATGTGTAGCGTTCTTCCGGTGCCTTGGCCATCATCTTCTGCATGATGTAGACGAAGCCCGGCTTGATGGACTTGTCCAACTCCCGCGGGTTCGGCAGCGTGCCGGTGCGCTGGAGCTCCATGACCTCACGAGGATCCTCTTCCTCATGGAACGGCGCCTGCCCCGTCACCATCTCGTAGAAGAGAGCCCCTGCGCTATACATGTCGGCATGAAAATCTATGGACCGCCGGCATTCGATCTGTTCGGGTGCCTGGTAGTTGGGTGTGCCGATGATGAACCCACCATCGTATGCCAGCGGGTTGGAACCTGCCTTGACAAGGGTGGCGCTGTTGAAGTTAGTGATCTTCACGCCCGCGCCACGCGCCAGATAGACGGTGTCGGGCTTGATGTTGCGGTGGACGAAACCGCTTTGCTTCCATGCCGAGTCGAGGACATTGGCGATGCCGATGATGATGGTTGCGGCTATCTTCTGGTCAATTCTGCCTTCCCTAACGAGTTCGGTGGATAGCGGGACGCCGTCGATCTCCTCGAACACGGTGAAGGGGATACCCTCCTCCGTCTTTGAGATGTCTATGATCTGCACGAAGTTAGGGTGCTTGATTTTCGACACGGCGCGCGCCACTTCCTCGTAGTTTTCGGCTATCGCGGCGTCGCCGGCGATTTCGCGCCGTAGGATCCAAATCTCCACGTTCCTGTCGAGCGAGAGCTGCAGAGCCCCCCACACGTCCGCAAGACTCGTGGAGTTTTTGAAATTCGTAATCTGGAATCCGGGGATCCGCGGGGCTTCGCGCATTCCGCCGCCCCCACCCGCTTCCGTGCCATTCATGCCTGTAGCATCCGTCATTTCAATTAATTCCGCCGTCCGAGGTGATGTTTGGACTTCCCCAGGGATCCCCGCTAGACTGTGTAGAACTGGTAAATAGTGGTGGACTGCATAACCTCTCCCGGATCCAGGCGTATGCTCTGGAAGCCGACGTTGTTAGGCGAGTCGGGCGCGTGCTGAGTCTCGAAGCATAGTCCATAGTGCGGCGGATACGGGACGCCGCCCTTGCCCTTGATCTCCGCCCTCGGGAAGTTGGCGCTGTAGAACTGCAAGCAAGGCTCCGTTGTCCAGACCTCCATCTGGCGGCCGCTGTCCTCATCCTCAGCTATAGCGGCCAGCGCCAGCCCCGGCCCCGACCTGTCGATGATGTAGCAATGGTCGAACCCGCCCGCGTTCACGACGACTTTGGCCTTGCTTCCGATGTGCTCGCCGATCCTGCGCGGCGCTGTGAAATCGATCGCGGTTCCCTCGACCGGCAACACTTTGCCTGTTGGCACGAGACCGGGATTTGTGGGCAAATAGTTTGAGCCGGCGATCTGCACCAGATGGTCGAGAACGTCTCTCTTGCCTCCGTTGAGGTTGAAATAAGCGTGGTTCGTCAGGTTCACGACCGTGGGAGCGTCGGTCATGGCCCAATATTCGAGCCTCCAGGCATTGCATTCCATCAAAGTATATACCACACGCACGAAGAGGTTGCCGGGAAAGCCGGATTCTCCGTCGGGGCTGAGGTTTGTGAGCTCAAGCGCCGGTCCCTCCGGCGTGTTGAACTCCCGTGCGTCCCAGATCTTGCTGTCGAACCCCTCGGCCCCTCCGTGAAGCGCCGATGCGACGCCGTCTTTCTCCGCGTTCTTCGCCAACTCGTAAACCTTACCGTCGAGCGTGAACTTGCCCTTGCCAATACGGCCGCAAACGCGGCCGATTATGGCAGACATGTATCCATTGCTGTGATTATCCTCCAGCTTCTCGCAACCGAGCAACACGTCTTCGAACACCCCGTTACGGTCCGGCGCGGTCAATTCGGTGACGATGCCCCCGAGGCTGCTCACCCTCATAGTCATGCCGCTCTTGTTCCTCAACGTAAAAATTTTCGATTTCATTTCGTTTCCTTACTGTTTTTTCGCGGCCCCGAAACGCAGAAACAGCGTCAAAGGCAGCCACAAACTAGTCGTCAATTCGATAGCTGATGGGTGAATCTTACCAAATCGCCGATGATTAAGAAACAATTTTCATGGAATTATGGCGGATGGGTGGAAGAACAAGGCACTCAAAGCGCAACGTTCACAAGTCCGTAGATCCATGACGAAACTCTCTCCGGCAGGCAAGCGCCAAGCCAGCATGCGAAACGCATCTGCCACGGGAATGCGATTAGCCCAATGTCGCGGTCGAGCCGCGACACGATGACACGCGCAGCCTTGTCCGCCTCCCAGAAAAACGGCATTTTGAACTTGTTTTTGTCCGTTAGCCGGGACCTGACAAACCCCGGGCATATCGTGTTGACCATGATCCCGCGCGGCCTCAAATAACCACGCAGCCCAGCACCCCACGCCTTGACGCAAGCTTTCGTGGCGCTGTATGCGGGGCAGGTTGGCAGACCGTGGTAGCCCGTCATAGACGAGGTTATCGCGATCTGCCGTCTGTTGCGGTCCCGCCCACCCTCTTCGGAGAAAACCTCGATGGCCGGTAAAACAGTATTGAGAACCCCGCCGACGTTTATGTCGAACGTATGGCGCACGTTATCAGAAGTCTCCTCCCCTCCTATACCAACGCCCGCGTTCGCGAACACGAGATCGAGCGGCGCTATTTCGTCGCTATTTCGTATCCATTCCGCCACGGCGGCGGAGTCGGTCACATCGATTACCTCGCCACTAGCCGCCGCACCGAGCTCAACGCACTTTCCCACAACTGCGGCAAGGCGTTCTGCATTGCGTCCGCAAAGAAAGAGGCGCTCAGCTCCGCGCCGGACCAGCTCCAATGCCACCGCCTCGCCTATTCCGCTCGTCGCCCCCGTGATCAAAATGTTCTTGGCATGCTTGCGCTTCATAATCAACCACCGGCCTTCCCAACGCCGATCACCCCCATCGCCGACACGATCTCCGAAGGCGATGTTACCCCCGCCTTCAGTTTGGCCGCCGCATCCCTGACCATCGGATAATACTTGTTGTTTCCCATTGATATTTCGCGCAGTTCGTCGGACGACAGTCTGCCGGCGTGGATTGCATCCGCGACGTTGGCGTCGCACTCCAGAAACTCGAAGATGCCGGAACGCCCTGTAAATCCCTCCAGGCAGTGGGCACAGCCTTTCGCGCGCTTGACCGTTTCGCACCCCGCCGCGCGCGCCACGGCCGCCTCGGCCGCAGTCAAACGTTTGTCATCGGCAGACACCGTCTCCGCGCATTCGCGGCAGAGCATGCGCACGAGCCTCTGCGCGAGCACGCCGCGCAGGCACGACGCAAGCAAGTACGGCTCGATGCCCATGTCAACAAGGCGCATCACCGCCGAAGGCGCGTCGTTTGTGTGGAGGGTGGTGAATACGAGGTGGCCGGTGAGCGACGAGCGCACCGCGATTTCGGCCGTCTCCGCGTCGCGCGTCTCGCCCACAAGCACCACATCTGGATCCTGACGCAGAATGTGGCGGAGTCCGTTGGAAAACGTCAGCCCTATCTTCGGCTTCACCTGTATCTGCCCAATATTCGTAAGCCGGTATTCGATTGGATCCTCGATCGTCATTATGTTGCGGCGGCGCGAATCGAGCGTGCCGAGCGCCGAGTAAAGAGTCGTGGTCTTGCCTGAACCGGTCGGACCCGAAACTATGACCATGCCGTTGGGCAGAGCGAGTAGCGACTGAAACCCAGCGAGAACGCCCTCCGGCATGCCGAGGGCGACAAGCGGCAGCAGCGACCGGTCGCGGTTCAGGAGACGCATGACAACGCGCTCACCAGCCGAAACGGGGACTGTGGAGATCCGTATATCGACCACCTTGCCGCCCACGCGGACCTGCGCCATGCCGTCCTGAGGCAGACGGCGCTCAGCGATGTCCATGCCAGCCATCACCTTGATGCGGGACACCATGGGGAGTGCGAAACCCGGCGGCGGCGGTGGTTGTTCGTAGAGCACTCCGTCCAACCGGAATCGGATGCGAAGCGACCCGTTCAGGTCGGGTTCCAGATGGACGTCGGAGGCATCTCTCCGCACGGCTTCCAATAGGACGTTGTTTAAAAACTGAGTTACTGGCTGTGCCACCTGATCCACCAGCAGATCCGTATCTGTTTGCAGCGCCAGGCCTGCTGCAGGTTGCGCAGCTTCGTCGGGCGCGGAAGCTGCTGCGGCGGTGGATTTGCCCTCGTAGTAGAACCTGTCGATAGCGCTTGCAACGACATCGCGTGCCGCGAAGGCCGGCTGCAGGTCCTCCCCCGTCACGAGCGAAGCATGCTGAAGCGCCGTCATGCCGGCGGAGCCGCTCATCAGCAACGAAGGGACGCCTTCGACGCGCAGCGGCAACACGCCTTGTTCACGCGCCCACGTCACGGGTATCGCGGAGATCAGCCGCTTATCAAGCATCGCGGCGTCCACCTCCTCGATAAAGGTCACGCCGTATTCATCCGCCAACTTCTTTATATCATCCATATCTAGCCCAACATAACGCCTCACCCCAATCTTCAGCCCCGGATTATACCGCAATTTCGCCCGCAACGGCAACCACTGAATGCTCGGCAATGGAGAGCGGAAGTTTATGCTGGCTGCGGGTTTGCATATTTAGCCCGCATAACTTTTTAATCACTTACCGCAAGCAGGCCTCTGCTTGCGGGCTCCCGCCCATCCGGCGATACGGGCATAGCCAGGCGCGCCTACGGCGTGGTGTTTGAGCGTGCCGCGTTCCGCGCACCCGTGTGCTGCGGGCGCGCAACACCGCGGCAAAGGCATAAGGCACCTAGTCAATTTACGGCAATATCCCCAAAAATGAGGAAATGGCAAAAACTAAACGTGGACTTTCCCCAGAATTCTTTTTTGGTTTTCAACGATCTGCCCATTGGGAGCGGATTTCATGCTGAAACGGGGTGGCTGAAAAGTGAAAAAGTGGCTTTTCCCGCAGGAACACGCTAAAGTAGCGCGGTATAACAACCAACAAGGAAATCCACGCCATGAACCATGCCATCACCGCCTCGAAAACTCAAGAGCAACTTCACAGGTTTTTGGGGATGTTTTCTCCCCATTTCTCCATTCCGGAACTTCGCTTTTTGGGTCAGATGCTTTACGGGATTCAAGCAGCCCGGGACGTGAAGCTTAGCTGCATAGGGCGCGCACTCGACGAGCCGATCAGCATGAAGAAACTCTAGGATCGCCTCAGCCGGGAAATAGGGGACAGACCCCAAAATTTCCCGCCGTTGAAAAACATTGATATTTTTCGTGGAATATGCTTGCATGCGCGCATGAGAAAAAGACAGAGAAAAATAGGGGACAGACCCCAAAAATTTCCCCCGGCAAGAAAGTCGCCGCCGCGGCGTCATCCCGGGCCGGCGTGGAATCGAGACGCGCCCCAACGAGGTGGAGCTTCGCATCAAGGTCGGGCATTGGGAGGGAGACCTGGTTGTCGGGAAGAACGCCAGCGGCTACTTGGTGACGCTGGTGGAGCGCGTCACACGCTTCGCCCTGGTGGGGTGGTCGCCCAGCAAGGAGGCGGACGCAGTTGCCCTTGTGATCGTCGCTCTCTTCATGAACGCCGGAATTCCCATTGACGGGATCACCTTCGACAACGGCAAGGAGTTCGCACGCCACGAGCTGATTGCGCGGGAGCTGCAGGCGGACGTGTTTTTTGCACGTCCCTACCACTCCTGGGAGCGGGGAACCAATGAGAACACCAACGGGCTGATCCGCAGGATTTACCCCAAGCAAGCTTCGTTCATGAAGTTTGGCGAGGAGGAACTGCGACGGATCGACACCTTCCTCAACGACCGCCCCCGCAAGTGCCTGGGCTGGATGACGCCGAGGGAGGAGATGGAAGCACACCTCGCCGGAACGGGCTGAGCA
>JALHHX010000108.1 GCA_022837245.1 Lentisphaerota bacterium | reverse complement strand
CAGTCTGCGGTGCTCCAGCCGAAACGCACGTCTGCGGCAATTGCCGTGCCGCTGTTACAATCCACCCTCCCCTCGCCTGTTGCTCCACCTGCGGCAAAATGATGATGAGCCCAGAGGCTGCCGGCAACGTCGTGGCAGTGTGCGGACAGTGCCACGCGCTTCCGCCTAAATTCGAC
This sequence comes from Lentisphaerota bacterium, assembly GCA_022837245.1. GTDB lineage: Bacteria > Verrucomicrobiota > Kiritimatiellia > RFP12 > UBA3636 > JAAZFF01. Next base: position 7,059 of record JALHHX010000108.1, on the reverse strand, counting down.
GCCGCGCGCAGCGCCGCCTCCTTCACCGGGCCAGTGCGCACGCTGGTGCACAAGTTCAAGTACAACAAGGCCACCTGGCTGCGGCGTGAGCTAGCCGAACTTCTCGAAGGCTGCGTGATCGCAAACTACGGTCCCGAGAATATAGACGTCATCTGCCCCGTGCCCCTAAGTCCGGTGAAGCAACGCTCACGCGGCTACAACCAGGCTGGCATACTCGCGGAAGATTTATCGCGCCGCATTTCAATTCCGAACGTTCCGCGAATTCTGCGACGTCGACGCAACACCCCGACTCAAACCCACCTCAATGCCGGGCAGCGCCGCAAAAACGTCGCAGGCGTGTTTTTATCGCCACCGGACATGCATCCCTGGGTCTACGGACGCTGCATTCTGCTGATAGACGACGTAATGACCACCGGGGCGACGCTTTCTGAATGCGCCGCCGCGCTCAAGGCAAACGGTGCCGAGCGCGTGCTAGCCGCAACCCTCGCGCGCGACTAGTGAAAATGGATTTTTGTTGCCGGGAAGCCATGGTTCACGATATACTGCTCACGTTTTCAAGCGGCGCGAAGTGGGTGGTGGCTGCCAGGTTTTCTTTTTACTTTCCCAACAACAACCAACGAAGGGCTTTAATCAACTATGACACAACAGCAAGTTCTCGAGATTCTAACTAACACGGGCGCACTCCTGCACGGACATTTTGAATTGAGGTCGGGCCTGCACAGCGCCGATTTTTTCCAGTGCGCGAATCTGCTGCGCTTCCCCCGCCAGGCCGAAAAGCTCTGTGCTGAACTTGCTAAAATGCTGCCTAAGGAAATCGCGACCGAAGCTACCACCGTTATATCCCCTGCTCTGGGCGGAATACTCGTGGGCTACGAGGTTGCGCGGGCGCTAGAGAAGAAAAGCATTTTCACCGAGAAACAGGACGGCAAACTGGTCTTGCGGCGCTTCGGCATACTGCCTGAGGAGCCGGTCATCGTCGCCGAGGACGTCGTTACGCGCGGCGGACGCGTCCAGGAGACTATAGACATCGTGGAGGCCAACGGTGGCAGGGTGCTAGCCGTGATGACTCTCGTGGATCGCAGCAACGGCGCCGCGAAGTTTGGTTCGATCCCGCACTACTCGCTCCTGCAGATGTCGCCTGTGACATGGGAACAAAAGGAATGCCCGCATTGCGCACGCGGCTCCAAGGCAATCCATCCCGGCTCTTGATATGAAGTACGTGAGCACACGGGGCGGCGTCCCACCCGCCACCTTCAGCGAAGCGGTCATGACCGGCCTCGCCCGCGACGGCGGGCTCCTGTTGCCGGAGTCTTTCCCGGACGTCTCCGCAAAGCTCCCCTCGTGGGCTAAACTCTCCTACAAGGATCTGGCCTGCGAAATCATCAAGCTCTATGCGGATGACATCCCGGAGGCGGATCTGCGCGGCATAGTCAACCGCAGCTACGCGGTCTTCCGCGACAGCGAGGTCGCGCCGGTCAAGAAAGTCGGCTCCGTCCACATCATGGAGCTCTTCCACGGCCCCACCCTCGCATTCAAAGACGTCGCCCTCCAGTTTCTCGGAAATATGTTCGAGCACCTCCTGGCCAGATCAGGAGGGGAGCTGAATATCGTAGCCGCCACATCAGGCGACACCGGCTCCGCCGCCATACATGGCGTGCGCAACCGCAAAGGCATCCGCATTTTCGTCATGCACCCCCACGGACGAGTCAGCCCCGTCCAGGAAATGCAGATGACGACGGTGACCGATTCCAACGTCTTCAACATCGCCCTTCAGGGCACGTTCGACGACGCGCAGAGTATCGTCAAGAAACTTTTCGGCGACCTTAAGTTCAAGGACAAACATCACCTCGGCGCCGTGAACTCCATCAACTGGGCGCGGGTTCTAGCCCAGGTTGTTTACTACTTTTACAGCGCGTTCAAGGTGCAGGCGCGCACCGGCGCCGCGAAGGTTTCGTTCTGCGTGCCCACCGGCAACTTCGGAGACATTTTCGCCGGCTACGCGGCGGCGCTCATGGGGTTGCCGGTCGACAAGCTCTACCTCGCCACGAACGAGAACGACATTCTCTCCCGCTTCTTCAACACCGGAGTCTATTCGATCGGCGGAGTGGTTCCCACCCTAAGCCCCTCAATGGATATCCAGATCGCCTCGAATTTCGAACGCTGGCTTTTCCTGCGCGCCGGACGAGATCCTGCCAAACTCAATGACTGGATGATGTCGTTCGCGCAAAACAAACGCCTCTCAATCGACCGGATAACGGGCTCCGGCGAGTTTGATCCGTTTATCCGTGCAGGCCGGGCAGACACAAACGACACGCTGGCAACAATCCGCCGTTTCCACGAGGAATTCGACTATCTCCTCGACCCGCATTCGGCTGTCGGCGTACACGTTGCGCTTTCGCAGAAGGAATCGGGCTCCCCTGTTATCTGCCTAGCCACAGCGCATCCCGCCAAATTTCCCGGTGCCATCGAAAGAGCGACGGGCAAGACAGGTCTTGCCACTGCCCCGCAAATCGAAGCTCTGAAAGGGCTTCCAAGCCGCAAAGAAATTTTGCCGAACGACTACGAAACCATCGCACGCTACATCGATCGGGAGATTAGCGACAACGTGTAAGCATAGGACAGTGTAGGAGCAACTCACAAACCTATATTTCCCCAAAGGTTAGGTTTCAGTTGCCAGCGTACAATTTTCAGACTACTTGGGAGTTTGCGTTTTACTCCAGCAAAAGGACGTCCCCGTTGCCGAGTTGGCCGAGGTCGAGCACAAGGTCCGCACCATCACGTCGGGCGGGCACGGCGCGGCGTTGCGACACTGAACGCGCGCCTTTCCAAGCGCCGGCATCGCGGATGCGGACACTCAGATCTTCTATGCCGACAAGGTTATGGCCGCTACGGCCCCAGTTCATCAGCACGATAGCCTCGCGGCCAGTTCCAGGGTTGATCATGCGCACGCCCTCGACAGCAGGGCTTGATGCGTCGACCACCGGTTTAGCACCGGCCACGACCGCCGGCATCGCCATGACGGCGCGTTGCCCCGGCGGGAAGTCGGTGGCCGTGTTGTAGCCTTCCTTCATAACCGACGTGGCATATTCGACGCCTGTGTACCAGCCGGCGAGATAGGCGATCCCCTTGCCAAACCGGTTGCGCACAAGCGCCGGAGAACCGTCGCCGAACGTCGCCAACACTTCTGCGCCGGGCGCCGCCTTGAATTTCTCCCAGCCGACTAGCAACCCGAAGGATGAACCGTCGGAGAGTTTAACTAGGGCGCTCGCAGGCGCGTTTGAGATTGCGCTAACGGCGCCCAGCCCGGTGGCGCCGTAGCGCGGCACCCTGCCCCACAGTTCGGGATCGGTGCGCGATTGGACACCAAAGACAGGGAAAAGCTCCTGTATCACTTCGCCCGCCTCGTCGCGGTAAAGTCCACCGCAGCCAGTGAAGAGCGCGCCGCCTGCCTTGACGTATTCGATGAGCCGCGCCGCGACCTCCCGCCGTATGTGCGACCCGGTGACGTATATGGCTTTGTATTGGGACAGATCCTCGCTCATGAGCCATTCCTCGTCTAGCGGATCCATTGGCAGATGCGCCTGCTGGAGCGCCGTGTAAACCCATTTGCCATCTTCCCACTGGGCGCTGTTGCCGAAGAATTCCGAGGTACGGGGACGGACTACGGCGACCTCGGCCGGAAAAGTCCAGCGTCCGTCCCACGTTACCGGCTCAGCCTCGCCGATGAGGCGGGCGGTCTGGCTTACGATAACCATTGTGTTGGTGGAGCCGCCAAATGAGTCGCCCTTGGTCCACTCCGGGCCGTATGTGTACCAGTACAGCGTGCGTGCGCTGCGCGCGACCGCGGAGAGCGCGCGCTGCGTGCCCGCGCCGCGGTGCGGCTTGATATAGATCCCGAAGGCAAGACCCATTTTGTCGTGTAGCATCCGCCCGACGTCGCAGAGGTAGCTGTCCCACGACCACACCCTCGGATCGCGGTTGGATGTCTCGTACATGAAGCCGGTGTCGGCGTAACGGTAGAAGTCGAAAAAGTCGATGCTCTGGCCGCCCATCAAAAAAGTGTTGCCGCGAAGCGCATATGTGAAAAGCCACGGTTGGCGCGCTACCGGCGAATCGGTCTTGCCCGCCGAGATCGCGTCGCGTTTTCCAGCGTTGGCCGCCGCGAAGGCGTCGCGCATCGGCGTGAACAGCATTACTGAACCGTCGTTCAAGAAACGGCGCGACCAATATGTTAGTTTGTGCCAGCCGCGCGCGGAGAGCGGCAGGTCGGATTCAACTGCGGCCGGTCCTGTCGGCACGTCCGGCTCGGCGTTCTCCATCACCTCCCCCATCAGCTCGTCAATATCCTGCTCCATCTTTACCACTCGCGGATCGACGGTGTCGGGCAGGCGCGCGGCGTCTTTACGGCACTGCTCCTCCGCTTCGCGCACACGCTCCACGTATGGCTTCGAGAAATATCCGAATGTCGGGCGCACCGCGTCCCAGCTATTCTCATCGAAATCAGCCGGCGTCACACCGTGGCCGCGCAGGTAGTCGCGGAATTTGGCTATGCAACAAGGGCAAACGCCCATATGGCTGCGCCCCTCCGCCGTGCCGCCAAAGGCATCGCCAATTTCGTCGATGCTCAGCAACCAGCATGTCTCGAAGGGGAGTCCCTCGACTCTCTTCAACGCTTTGGCGACCTGAGCCTGCGCCTGCGTTGTCCGATTCGAATAGACAGGATGGTAGAGGCAGCCGGCCCCCTCCTCCCATGGCAGCGGTCTGAAGCGCTTCGCATCGCGGTCCCACGGCGCGGGGATGTAGGGGTAGCCATCCACTCCCCCGATCATCGCCTTCGAGAGCGCGAGAGCCCCTGGCCTCCCCTCGCGGATGTAGGCGTCGAAGAACGACGGCTTTCCCCGCAGCCCATTCACGCCCATCTGCCGCAGTATGCGGAATTCATCGTCGAACACCTCGCGGTTGCTTGTGCGGGCGAAAAGTTGAGTCCCGTAGCCGCCGCAGTCGGTGATTATCTCGTAGCGTTCCGGCAGACGGTCTTCCGCCCAGGGGACAGCCTCCATCATCTCGCGCAAGCGCCGGGAGTATTCGGCAAGGCCGCACGCGCGATACAACGTGGCCGGATCGGACGGGTTCGCGTTGAGGGCGCGGGCGGGCAGGATGATCGTCGCCACGGGGCCATCAGGTCCGGCTTCTGAAAAGACTTTTCGCGACTCGCCGTTCTCCAGAATCTCAAATTCGAAAACAACGCTCTTCAGATTAACCGTCTTGCGGTGGTCGGCAAGCGAGCAGCCGCGAGCCCCGACTGTCAGGTACTTCAGACCGTTGTTGCGGAAGCTCGACAATGGCACGGCAGGCGACCACACTCCTGGGAGCAGCCAGTGATAGTCGCTGGATTTGCCTTTTTCGACAAGATATTCATCGTTCGCACCCGGCCCGCCGAGCAAGGCGTCGAGTTCATCGGCGCCGAGGGAGAAAGGATCGCCCACGATCGGCTTCGGACTCTCCATTTTGGACAGCGGCACCTCTGTGAATTCACCATTTACCGGATCACCAGCGGTCTGCCCCCTGCCACCCCATGTCCAGAGGATGCGCACACGTGCCTCGGGTTCCACTTTGGTGACGCGCGCGCGCACTGTGACCTCGCCGGACGAATTCAGCGCCAAACAGACCGCAAGCAGGACGATCAGCAGAGCGACCTTGGTTTTTCCAAACAGCATGATGAATATTTTCATGGGGAAGCAAAGGTTTTATAAACTATTTAAAGTCGACGATGCGTTTTTCCTTAGTTGACTGGCGGGCCGCAATCCCGATCCTGACTCCCATGACTGCTTCCGCAGGACGAACAACCTGGGAAGATTCGCCGCGTGCAAACGATGCGAATTGGCGGAAAATGCGTTCGTCGCCTCCGCTGTGCCCACCCTTGATCGCCGCAGACAAATCAATTTCCTCGTACCCTTTTGGATATCGCCTGCGGATCGTGATTTTCGCCGCGCCCACGTCCGCCTCTATAGTGCCCTTGGTGCCGCCGATGCGCATCAGGCGGTTGTCCATGCCTGTGACGACAGTCAGCGCGTAGCTCGCGACGACGTTGTTGCTGAAGGTTACAGTGGCGATGCCGTGATCGAGGGTGTCTTTGTCGGAATTGAAAAGGCACAGGTCTCGCCGCTGCCCGGTGGCCCTCTCGGTTGCGGAATTCAACCGGTCAGCCAAGCTACCGCGGCCAATCCACGCCTCGTAGCGATCGGGGCACATGTCGTTGAGATGGCAGTCGCGGCAAGTCTGCGCCACATCGGCCCGGGGCTTGTAGTAGTCGAGCGCACCGCTCGCATAAACAGTTTTTGGCTCCGCGCCTGACATCCAGTATAGCAAGTCGAAGTCATGGCAAGCCTTGGTAATCCACAGACCACCCCCGATGCTCTCAAGCCTGTTCCACCGGCGGAAGTATGTGCGTCCGCCACTGTAGAATTCGTCCGCCTGTATATTGAGCACCTTCCCGGCAACGCCCTCCGCCACAAGCTCGTGGACCATCGTGTAAACAGGCGTGAAACGCAGGTTGAGGCCTACAAAAGTCTTGCCGCCAGCTTTGCGGTCCGCGTCGATTATGCGATCAAGCCGATCCTCGGAAATGTCGAGGGGTTTCTCAACGAACACATAACGCCCCGCCCCAAGCGCCGCCTCCACGAGATCGGCATGCGTGCCGTCAGGCGTGAATATGGCCACCGCATCTGAAGGCGCCGCCTTTAAACATTCCTTCAAGGTTGTGAACTTGGCGATTTCTCCCAACTCGTACTCCGCGGCCAAGATGTCCATGCGCTCGGGGATAATATCCACGATCGCCACAAGTTCGAAGTCTGGATGCTTAGACAATTCACGCACACCCCAGCTTCCGCGCCCACCCATGCCGACGGCAACAATCTTTATTTTATTCTCTTTCATCATTTATATTTCAACCGATATCTATTCACTAGCATCCCATAGGCTTGATTTTAATTCAGCCACCTAGCTGGAACCCACGGCATGCTGACACCTCGTGATTCTATCAGATGAACCTTAGTATTT
>JALHHX010000410.1 GCA_022837245.1 Lentisphaerota bacterium | reverse complement strand
CGGGTGCCATGCTGAGAAACTGGGTGATCGTTTATATCGGGAACTTCGTCGGTTCCGTGGTTACGGCTTATTTTGTATTTCTTGGAAAACAGCATTTAATGGGTGGGGGTGCCGTTGGTGTGACCGCACTCAACATCGGTATTGCTAAAACCAGCCTGGGGTTTATCCAATGCACCTTCCTGGCGATCTTTTGTAACGCGTTGGTTTGTATGGCGGTATGGTTGTGCTTCAGCGCCCGGAGCACCGCCGATAAGATCCTGTCCATCATTCCGCCGATCTCAGCCTTCGTTGCGTGCGGTTTCGAGCACTGCGTAGCCAATATGTACTTCATCCCCTCGGCTCTGATCATCAAGGATTTCGATCCGACCTATTTCGCCGGTGTCGCGGCGGGTTTGAAGGACGGCGGCGCAATCCTCACCTGGGGCAATTTCTTCATCAATAACCTGATCCCGGCGACAATCGGCAACATCATCGGCGGCGCGCTCATGGTGGGCGGTATGTACTGGTTCATCTTCCTGAGGCCGAACCTGGGGAAGAAGAGCAATTAGGCGGTCTCACTGCCACGCCACAGAAAAGAGTGACCCTAACCCTGGCCGTCATTCCGGCATGCTTCCGGCCGGAATGACGGCCGGCGGTCTTTGTGCCATTTTGAGATAGTCTCTCAGAGGCTGTCCGAAAACTGTCTATTGTTGCCTGTTCAGTGCCCAATCGGACGGGCATAAAGAGCCGCCCCTACGCTACGGCCGGCCTCGGGGTGTAGGGGCGCGGTTAATCCGCGCCCGCACCGGACCAATTATCAGACAGCTTCTTAGCACCAGCCGGCCGACCCAAGGTACAAATTACACCCGGACCCCTTGCCGATTGCTTCCGAGGCTCGGGTCCATGGCAATCGCGTGCGGTCCGAGCGTTGCCGTTTGTCGGCGCCGTCTACGGCGACCTGTCCAAAAGCCGGTTCGACACAATCTTGATCCGGAAGCTATTCAGGTCGAGCCTGCTTTCCCATTGGGGCAGCCTTTTCGACGGTCCTTAGATTACGACAAGCGGGGGGTTGCGATCCGCCAGGGCGTTGATCTTTGCCCACAACATGGTATCTCCCCAGAATTGCGGAGGGGTATCA
>JALHHX010000107.1 GCA_022837245.1 Lentisphaerota bacterium | reverse complement strand
TGGGTCGACCAGGTCCTGAACTGCCGCCCCAAGGCCGGACATCCCGGCGTCAACCGCCCGCGACCAGAGTGCTTCTGGCCGGTGGATGCTTTGGAACTGACTGAAAGGCTGATTGGCAAGCAAGGACCGCTTTCATGAAAAATACCAATAGTCGGCAATTGGCCAGAACTTGGCCTTACACACGATACAAGAGTTTCGAGGCATCTCTGCGTAAGGCTGCGGAACAATGGTTCAGCGAGCGAGGATGCGAAGCCCATCCCAGGATGCGCCCGTCTGGCACGTCAAGGGGATGAATGAACGCGTAACTGCAACACATATGCGCCCGTACGTTGCAATCATGCAACCCACAGGCGCGACTTGACGAAAGCCAGGTAATCTGACAACCCGTTGTCCATGAACGGGTTGCGAATTCGTTTTCCCGGATGATCCGGGTTGGTACGCTTTGTGCGGTTGGAGGGCACAGGCCGCATCCTGGTTTCTGCAGGTGCAGATCCAGTGCGGCGGTGATTGATTCAAGCCGGCAGGTGCCGGCACACCGGGGCGGACCCGGTCAGGCAGAAAAGAGAGTGAGCCCAGCATGGTCTTGACAGTGGCGAGTGGAAAAGGGGGAACGGGAAAGACGACGTTCTCTGTGAATCTGGCGTATGCCCTGGGCAGACGGGAGGCGGCCAAGCCGGCCGGAGAGCGCCGGGGTGTCCGGCTGATGGATTGTGATGTCGAGGAGCCGAACGATCATCTCTTTGTCCGGCCGACGTTCACAGAACGCCGCGAGGTGCGTGTCCTGAAACCGGTCTGGAATGAATCGGCCTGCACCGCCTGCGGGAAATGCGCGGAGGTCTGCCATTACAATGCGATCGCGCTGGTCAAGGGGAAGGTCCTGATTTTTAACGAGCTGTGCCACTCCTGTGGAGCCTGCTCACATGTCTGTCCGACCCAGGCGTTGACGGAGCGTCCGACTGTGATTGGCACGGTTGAATCCGCGCCGGAAAACCAGCCGTTCTTCTTTTCACACGGCCTGCTCGAGATCGGGGAGTCCCTGGCACCGAATGTGGTGGCCGCCGTGAAGGAGCAGATTGATCCGGAGGCGGTGAATATTCTCGATGCCTCGCCGGGCACGGCCTGTCCGGTGGTGAAGGCGGTCGGCGGATCGGACGCGGCCCTGCTGGTCACGGAGCCGACACCGTTTGGTCTGAATGATCTGAAGCTCGCGGTCGGACTGACGTTGAAGCTGGGCGTGCCGACCGGCATCGTCATCAACCGGTCGGATGGCGAGGACCGGATTATTGCGGACTATGCGGAGAAGATCGGTGTTCCGATCGCCGGGCGGATTCCCTTCAAACGTGAATACGCGGAAGCGTATGCGTCCGGGGACATGCTCGCCGAGCGGTTTCCGGAGTTTCGCGACAACCTGCTGGCCATCTTTGACGCACTGGCCACGGCGACCCCACCGGTTCCGGAGACCGAGAATTTTGTGGTGCCGGAGGGACAGATGACCGCCGCAGGCGGAGAAGGTTCCGGCCGGTATGTCGAGGTGACCGTGATCAGTGGAAAGGGGGGCACCGGCAAGACGACGGTGGTGAGCTCCCTGGCGTGCCTCGCCGGGAAACAAGTGCTCGCCGACAACGACGTGGATGCCGCCGATCTGCACCTGCTGCTGACGCCCACCATTCGTGAAGGGCATGATTTCATCGGGGGGACGACCTGCACCATTGACGCGGCCGCCTGCTTTGCTTTGGGTGCGGAAAATGCGCGCAGGCCTGTCATTTCGACGCGATCAATCTCGACGGTCCCGCCAATGACATCATCGGCATGACGTACCGGATTGACCCGCTTGCCTGTGAGGGATGCGGGCTGTGTCCGCGGGTCTGCCCGGTCCAGGCCATTGAGACCGAGCCCAATGTGACGGGCCGGTGGTATCTTTCGGACACGGCGTACGGGCCGATGGCGCATGCCAGACTGGGCATTGCCGAGGAGAACTCCGGCCGTCTGGTGGCGCATGTGCGTCGCAAGGCGGCGGATCTCGCCACGGAACAGGGGTTTGACCGCATCCTGGGGGACGGCCCCCCGGGAACCGGCTGTCCGGTGATCGCCTCGGTGTCGGGAACGGATTATGTGTTGCTGGTGACCGAGCCGACCGTCTCCGGTGTGCATGATCTCGAGCGTGTGTTGAAGCTGGTCGCGCACTTTGGTGTGCGGGCGGGCATTGTGATCAACAAGGCGGATTTGAATGCCGCGCAGGCTGGACGAATCGAGACGCTTGGCCGGGAGCGGGGCGTGCCCATTGTCGGACGCATTCCATTTGACCGGACTGTCAATGATTCCCTGATGGCCGGGAAGCGCCTTCGCAGGTCGTTCGTTCGCACGGCAATTCTGTCGAGCTGCTGTTCCTCGCGAAAGTTCCGGGAGCGAGCTGGAGCGTGTTCGATGTCGTGGCGGCCGATTCAAAATCCAAGGCCGACACGGGCTTGAAGGTTTCCCGGGACTCACTGGAGAACAACCGCTATCGCGTGCGGCTCGATGCGAACGGCGATGTGGCCGGAATCACCGACAAGGCGAATGGCCGCGAGCTGCTCTCCGCGCCGGCCCAGCTTCACATTCTCCACGACGAGCCCAATTCCTGGCCGGCATGGGAAATCGACTACGACGACATTGGCGAAAAGGGCGTCCGCCCCGTCGCCGGCCCTGCGCAGGTGAAGATAGCCGAGGACGGGCCGGTCCGCGTGAGCATTGACGTAGTGCGGGAAGCCGAAGGCTCGAAGTTCGCCCAGCGCATCAGCCTCGCGGCAGGCGGCGCCGGCAACCGCGTGGAATTCGGCGCCGACATCGACTGGAAGACCCCTGCGTCGCTTGTGAAGGCCGTATTCCCGATGTCCGTTGAAAACGAGAAGGCGGTTTACGACCTCGGCTGGGGCGTGATTGAGCGCGCCAACAACACACCGATGAAATACGAAGTCCCCGCGCAGCATTGGGCGGGGATTGACGAGCGCGAAGGCAAATACGGCGTTGCGGTGATGAACGATTCGAAGTACGGATGGGACAAGCCTACCAACAACGTGCTGCGCCTCACGCTCGTCCGCACGCCTGGCACGGGCAACTTCGCATCGAAAACGCTTGATTTCGGACGGCACAGCATGTCGTACGCCATTGCGGGGCACGCAGGCGACTGGCTTGCAGGAGGCGTCAACTGGGAGGCGGCCGCGCTGAACCGCAGGCTCGTGGCGTTCCAGGCGCCCCCGCACGACGGCGCCCTGGGCAAATCGTTTTCTTTTGCGCAGATCGGCGGCAGGGCTGTTGCACTGCGCGCGCAGAAGAAATCCGAGTCGGGCGAATCCTATGTCATACGCCTGCAGAACCTCGGCGGGAGCCCGCTGAAAAACATCGCCGTGGGGCTCGGCGGCGGAATTGCGAAGGCCAGCGAATTGAACGGGGCGGAAAAATTCCTGCGCGACATTCCAGTCGGCAAGGACGGCAGGCTGCATCTCGATTTCGCGGCTTTCGAACCGCGCACGATATCGGTGGAGCTTGCGAAGGCAAAAGCCGGGCTTGACCGGCCGCTGTCGGTGCCGGTCGAACTTCCGTTCAACCTCGACACGACGGGCGCGGACAAAGCCCGGGGCAATACAGGCCTTAATGGCGGCAGCGCGATACCCGCTGAATTGTTCCCGCGTGAAATTGTCGCCGAGAACATCGTCTTCAGGATGGGCGACGCCGGCGGCGACGTGGAAAACGCGCTCGTCTGCAACGGGCAGGAGATTGCTTTGCCGGAGGGCGGTTTCAACCGCGTGCATCTGCTCGCGCACGCCGTCGGCGGGCCGGTCGACGCAGCGTTTTCAGTTGACGGGAAAGAGCATCGCATCGTCATACAGGACTACTCCGAGCATATCGGGCAATGGGATTCGCGTGTTGTGGGCGGCATCGCCGTCGACGATGTGGGCAAAATCGCGCCGGGGTACATAAAGCGCGACCACGTGGCATGGGTTGCCACACACCGCCATGATTCCGAAGGCGGCAACATCCCATACGTATACACCTACCTGTTCAAGTACGACGTCCCCATCCCCGCCGGGGCGAAGACGATCAAGCTTCCGGACGATGGCCGCATCCGGATATTTGCGGTTAGCGCGGCGGACAACGGCAATGCGCTCACACGGCCGGCGCAGCTGCTATACGAGCGGCTCTCGCCGCTGCGCGTCAGCGCATCCCCTGAAGCCGGCGCTTTCGTTGAATCGGCGTCGGTGGAGCTGAAATGCGCAGAGCCCGGCGCCGCATTGCACTACACGCTTGACGGAAGCGAGCCTGACGAGAAATCACCTGTCGCGGACGGACCGGTCCGCATCGCCAAAGACGCAAATGTCCGCGTGCTTGCAATCAAGCCCGGACTTCCGCCCGAGATGCACAACGTCGGCCAGTACCGCAAGGTCGGCATGAGAAAAGCGGAAAATCCTGCCGACGTCGTCGCAGGCATCGAATGCGGCTGCTACGAATACAATGCGCTGGAAAGCGTGTTCCCGGAGTTCAGCCCGACCAACGTGCCGGTAAAGACGATGACGATGGACCGGATGGTGATTCCGTCGCAAGGCATACGCGGGGATGGATTCGCGCTTAAATTCAGCGGATACATCAGCGTGCCGGAAGACGGGGCCTACCGCTTCTACATGTCGTGCGACGACAAGGGCAAAGTCCTGGTGGGAGACACCATGGTGGTCGAGAGCGACATCGCTCTTGGCGACGTCGAGCGTGTCGGCGAAATAGGCCTTCAGGCGGGACTTCATCCAATCACCGCGATCTTCGTGGAATGCGGAGGCGCCGAGAGCTTCAGCCTCATGTACGGCGGGCCGGGGATCGCCAAGCGCCGCATTCCGCCCGAGGCGCTTTACAGGCGACAGTAAATCTGCGGCGCCTATGGCTTCGCCCTGCTCTTCCGGCATGCCGGAGTCCACGGCATAGGCGCGGTCCGTGAATTGCGTGAACTCGCTCTCGAAAGTCAGATCAGCGACGCCAACTGCGCCATTGCGGTTCTTGCCGACGTCGACTTTGGCGAGGGTTTCGTCTTCGGGCAGCTTGCCGGCGAACTTGTCGGCATAGTACGCGGGCCGCCACAGCAGCAGCACCACGTCCGCGTCCTGCTCGATTGCGCCGGAGTCGCGCAGGTCCGATATGCGCGGCTTGCCCTGCTTGTCGCGGCTTTCCGGGGCGCGGGAGAGCTGCGAGAGCACCAGCACCGGCACGTCGAGCTCCTTTGCCATCGCCTTTAGGTTGGTTGAAATATTAGAAGTTTCAAGCTGCCTGCCCTGGTCCGCGTAGTCGCGGCTGTTGAGCAGCTGCGGATAGTCGACCATGACAAGCTTGACGCCGTGGCGCTTCTTCATGCGCCGTGCGCCGCCCTCAAGTCCATTACATCGAGCCCGCCCGTGCCGTCGACGTCGCGAATTACATTGTCTCTACGGAAATTTCTTCATTCTGGTTTTCCTTTCGACAACGGCAATTCAGATTGCTCAAGCAGTTACGCTTCTGTATAATTCGCAGTGATGTGTAACATTTGACAGAACCAAGAGGGATACGACCATGACCCAAAAAGAATTTGACAAGACAGTCGCAGAAGTTCGCGCACGGCATCAAGCGCTGATTGAACGGCCAAACGAAGTCCGTGAGGATTTTTACAACGGCGTTTACAAGCGCTACAAGTATCCAGTGCTTACCGGCGACCATGCTCCGCTCGAATGGCGTTTCGACTTCAACCCCGAAACGAACCCGTTCTTCCAGGAAAGGCTTGGAGTCCATGCGGCGTTCAACTCCGGTGCAATTACGTTTGGTGGCAAGGTCTGCCTAATGGCACGCCTTGAAGGCAACGACCGCAAATCTTTCTTTGCCGTGGCGGAGTCCGACAATGGCATCGACAACTTCCGTTTTCCGCGGCAAGCCAGTTGTAATGCCCGAAGTTGACAACCCAGACACAAACGTCTACGACATGCGCCTGACGCAACATGAAGACGGCTGGATTTACGGGTTGTTCTGCACAGAGCGTCCTGATCCCAATGCAGCTCCCGGCGACCTGTCGTCCGCCGTTGCGCAATGCGGAATCGCCCGCACGAAAGACTTGGACAATTGGGAACGTCTTCCTGACCTAGTATCTGAGTCAGCCCAGCAGCGCAACGTCGTACTGCACCCGGAATTGGTAAACGGCAAGTACGCGCTGTACACGCGTCCTCAAGATGGTTTCATCGATGCTGGCAAAGGCGGCGGAATTGGCTATGCGCTTTGCGACGACATGACAAACGCCAAGATCGGCGAAGAGAAGATCATCGACAGACGCATCTACCACACAATCAAGGAAGTCAAAAACGGACACGGCGCCACGCCAATAAAAACATCCACGGGATGGCTGCATATTGTGCATGGCGTGCGCGGTTGCGCTTCTGGACTTCGCTACGTCGTATATGCGTTCATGACATCTTTGGAAGATCCGTCGAAAACAGTCGCGGCTCCGGGAGGATTCCTGATCGCCCCGTATGCCGACGAATACATTGGCGATGTCATGAACTGCGTGTTCACCAACGGCGCGGTGGCAACACCGGACGGGCGTCTGCTCATCTACTATGGCTCGGCAGACACGAGACTCATGGTCGCAGAATCCACGGTTGACCGCATGGTTGACTACTGCATGAACACGCCGCCGGATGGCTTGCGGTCACCTGTTTGCGTCAAGCAGCGACTTGATCTGATCGAACGCAACAAGAAATACTTGGGGCCAAAATAAGCCAGACAGACCGGCTCACACCAAGCAGTTTAAATTGAGCTCGTGGATGAGTCTGCACTCTTCCCTCGGTGTCTTTAGAGCAACAGGGCATTCCCTTGGAGCGTAATCGGTTAGTGACCGGGGTGGGTGGCATTTTTCGCGGGGGCAAGCGGAAGTGTGGCGCGCGCGCAAGCCGGTGCCGCCGCGCCGTTCCATCGTGTTATGAAATTTTCCCACCTGCTGGACAGGCGGTTATTGCGTTGGCGCGGGCAGCATCAGGCCTTCAAAGATCGCCGGGCGCAGATTTGTGTTCTGATCCTGCGCATAACGGTCAAGCGCCGCTTTCAACCGGCCGGCGGGGTCGGCGCAGCAGGCGTCTAACGCATGCAACACGCCCATCAGCACGGATCTGGTGGTCCGGCCCTTTTCGGACTGCGAGCCATGGCTTGCCTTGCGGGCGATGGCCAGGGGCCGCAGCCCCCGCTCGGCCGCGTTGTTCTCCGCCGGCATGCGCGGGTCTTCCGCCCAGTGCCATAGGCGGTCCGGA
>JALHHX010000409.1 GCA_022837245.1 Lentisphaerota bacterium | reverse complement strand
CCCGCGCCACCGCCGCACAGCAATTGCTGTTTCCCGCCAATCCGCGCGCCGTCTCTGATCAAGTGGGGCTGAACTGGTGGACGGCCCTGAAGCTCTACGAGGATGGCTGGCTCAGTTTTTCCCCCGCCGATACGCCGCGCCTGGACGAAGCGCAGGAAGCCGAACTGCGTTTCCTGGGCTCACTGATCACGGCCGGCTGCGACCGGGGCATGCTCATGACCCTGCTGGAGCAACTGTCCAAGCCCTACGCCTACGATCTGCGCCGCCTTTACTATGACTGGGCGGAACGCTACTGGCGGCTCCTGCCGGACCCGCTGGCCCATCCGGAAGCCACGTTCGCCGACTGGCTGCACAGCCTGGTGAAGCAGCGGGATGTTGATTCGCTGACGGGCATCCTCGAACTGGTCCAGGACGCGCTCTCCCGGGTTCGCGTCGAGACCGCGCAAGGCGAACTGGATCGGCCCGGGTGAGCCCGCTTCCCCGGGAACCGGCAGTGCTCCCGCCCGCGGCATTTGCCCGCCCCGCCGACCGGACAGGGCAGCCAGAACTTCACAACCGGCCCGGTGCCTCTGGCCGGAAGCCCTTGGCTCGTATTCCCCGCACCGGCCTGCGGCTGCGGAGCTCTCCACGATTATCGCCGTCCGCCCGGCTTTGCGGCATTGCCAAAGAATGTCTCCAGCAAAGTGCCGTGTTCCGTGCGAACGACCATTCCCTCCTTGACCTGGTGCCGCTGGAACCATCCCTGGTTGGCTTCGATCACGAATTGAACCCGCTCTGAGGAGGCCGCAACCGGATTCGTATTGTGCGGCTGCAGATCATGGATTTCCAGGATGACGCCTTCCGGGTCAAGGTAAGCCGCCGAGAGCGGCAGCGGACAGTTTTTCATCCAAAAGGAGGCGCGATGGGGAACGGAGAAGACGAACAACATGCCGGCGTTCTCCGCCAGGTTCGTGCGAAACATCATGCCGGTTTGCACCTGCCGGGCCGTCAACGCCAGTTCAGCCACCATTTCCTCCGCTCCCAGCCAAAGGTTCAGCGTCTGCAATTTGGGTTGCGCTGCGGCGGGCAAATCCGGCTCCAGTTCGGTTCCGGCCGCCTCCGGCGCGGCCTTCCGGCACCCGA
>JALHHX010000408.1 GCA_022837245.1 Lentisphaerota bacterium | reverse complement strand
CAGAGCCGTCATACGGGGTGAAGCGCCAGCCGAGCGGACGGTCGCGCGGGGACATGAGGACTACGAGATCCCCCTTGCCGTCGAGCTTGTCGAAATACGCCTGCTGGAAGCTGTTTATTGAATTGGGAGGCAGCCCTTTACGAATCAAGGTGAATTTGAGCACGCAGTCGATTTCGTGTCGATATTCCATTGTGGCGGGAACGGCATGTACAGGACCGGCGAATTGTCCATGGTAAAAGCTCTCGGAAAAGTCATCGAACGTGTCTGGCAGCCCGGGCTTCGGACAATAGAGCGGCCCGTAGGCGGCTTCCGGATCTATGGTGCGGAATCCGCCAGACTTGTATATGTTCGCGACCCATTCTGAGCCGGTGCTGCAGAATGCCGCGACTGGCGGACTGTCGTTAAAGAAGTGTTCGCAAAAAGCACTGAAGAGTCTTTCAGCAATGCCTTTTCTGCGATGGCGCGTTGCCACGTAAACCTGGCCGAAATTGGCCACAGGCTGCTCGTGGCGGCCCCATCCGTACCACATCTGTCCGACGATCTCCCCATCGATTTTAGCAAAGAAATATCGATCATCGGCGACGTCGCAAAACGCTCCTGCCAGCCGGGAGGTGATACTCCGGAAGTTTTCCGCGTCTATCCAGCTGAGAAAACCGCGGATGTCTCCCGCATATTCAGGAGCCGGTGGTATAACCAACTCTATGGTGACTTCCTCCCCGCCGCTGGTTATGAATTGAGCTATACGCATTATAGCTTGCAAGCGGCTAAGCCTGCACTCCAACCTCCGCCCAATCAGGCCGCTGCATCGCGGCAATGCGAGGCCATTCCTCCAAAGCCAACTCCGCCCTGCCCTCTTCCAAAAGACGCATATAGCATGACACAAGATCGCGATGTGCCTCGCAAACGATTATGTTGCGCAGCCGCATCATATTGCTGGAGGTCATCGCTGTTTCAACGGAGATTGGCCACTCCGCAAGGGCATCGCGGATCCAGGTTAGATACCCTGGGCCGTGCTTGGCCGCCCACGCCTCGAAAAAGGTTTTTACCGCTGTGCTATCTGCTATAATCTGGTTTAGCGATGCAAGATAGTTGCAGAAACCGTTTTTCTCTTTTACGTTGAGCTGA
>JALHHX010000407.1 GCA_022837245.1 Lentisphaerota bacterium | reverse complement strand
CTGTCACCATGATATTGTATAGTTTCCGCAGAAACCATTTGTGAATTTTTGTCAGTGCATGGATCTCATCCACCGTGTACCCCTTGCGGAAGGCTTTGCTGATGACGAAGATGCGCTGATCGGTGGGCTCGTGCAACGCCTTGTCGATGTCGTCGATCTTCAGCTCCTTGTTCTCCACGAAGCCGTGCATCCCCAGGCCGATCATGCGGAGTCCTTTCTGGATCGCCTCCTCGAAGGTGCGGCCGATGGCCATGATCTCGCCCACCGACTTCATGCTGGAGCCGATCTCCTTGGAGACACCGCTGAACTTGCCCAGGTCCCAGCGGGGGATCTTCACCACGATGTAGTCGAGTGCCGGCTCAAAGAAGGCGCTGGTGGAGCGGGTGACCGCGTTTTTCAGGTCGAACAGGCCGTAGCCCAGTCCCAGCTTGGCAGCCACGAACGCCAGCGGGTAGCCGGTCGCCTTGGAGGCGAGCGCCGAGGAGCGGCTCAGACGGGCGTTCACCTCGATCACGCGGTAATCCTCCGACTCGGGGTCGAAGGCATATTGTACGTTGCACTCTCCCACGATGCCGATGTGGCGGATGATGCGGATGGCCAGCTCCCGCAGCTTGTGGTACTCGCTGTTGGTAAGCGTCTGTGAGGGAGCCACCACGATGCTCTCGCCGGTATGAATGCCCAGCGGGTCGAAGTTCTCCATGTTGCAGACGGTGATGCAGTTGTCGTAACGGTCGCGCACCACCTCATACTCGATCTCTTTCCACCCCTTGAGCGATTTCTCGATCAGCAGCTGGTCGGAGTAGTTGAAAGCCTTCGTGGCGAGGGCACGCAGCTCCTCCTCGTCGTTGCAGAAGCCGGAGCCCAGTCCCCCCAGGGCGTAGGCGGCCCGCACGATGATGGGGTAGCCCAGTCTGTCGGCTGCCTGCAGGGCATCCTCCATGGTGGCGGCGGCAAAGCTCTTGATGCTCTTCACCCCGATCTGATCGAGCTTCTTCACAAAGAGATCGCGGTCCTCGGTATCCATGATCGCCTGCACC
This sequence comes from Lentisphaerota bacterium, assembly GCA_022837245.1. Taxonomy (GTDB): domain Bacteria; phylum Verrucomicrobiota; class Kiritimatiellia; order RFP12; family UBA3636; genus JAAZFF01. Next base: position 92 of record JALHHX010000407.1, on the reverse strand, counting down.
GGTGTACCCAGCACCGCTACATTGTATTTGTCGAACACCCCACGCTTATAGAGCTCCACGCCGCAGTTGAGTGCGGTCTGTCCGCCGAGGGC
>JALHHX010000406.1 GCA_022837245.1 Lentisphaerota bacterium | reverse complement strand
GGCGGCGCAAAGAGATAGTTCGTGGAATAAGGCTTAAGCTCGTAAATCAATCCGTGAGGTTCCAGGTGAAAGAACTCAAAGTAATATCCAAAGCTGGGATGCAGATAATAGAGGCTGTTTGTCTGAGCCAAACGGGAAACCAACTGAGCCAGCATTAACGGTTCGGCGAGTTGCGCTACTTCCCGGGGAGGATTGCTTTCCCAGGCTTGCGGATATTTTCGATGCAGAAACCGGTGATACTCCGGCCACCGGAGCGCCGCCGTTTCTAAAAACATATGACGATTACTTTGGCCCTTCCTGGCGGCGTAGGCTTGCAACAGATATGCCCGACGCGGGTCGTCGGTCAGCATGAAAGAGTGTTGGGCGGGGAGCCCTAATGCCAGCGCTTCCGCGTAGCGTTTAAGTGCCGGACCATTCGTTGTGCGTATCTGAGTCCAGTTTCTACAAATCAGGGCCAGCGGCGTCAGCACAAGCAGGAGCCAGATGAAAACGGTGATGGCGTTGTTGAGCAGGCGCAAGTGGGACGACTGTCGGCGGGGGCGGTCGGCGGAACCACCGAATAAAAGCAGGAAATAGCCACTGCAATAACCGATGCAGAGCGCGCCCAGGTAATAGAAAGTGAGGAAGGGAGCGCCAAAGCCCCGGTTGCGCGGACTAAAGGGCGGGTCGAACGCCACCCAGATGCAGGCCAGGAGAAACAGGCCATGCACCACATGGAACATAAAAGTGGCCAGCCAGACTCCCAACCGGCTGCTGTCGCCAAAATACGACGCCCAGCGAATCGAGATAATAAAAAGGGGCACCAACGAAGTCAGCGCCAGCAAAGCAACCACCTGCCGGCCATACTTGTAATATAGCATCAGGATGCTTCTTTGCGCGCCCAGGTTCGCCTTCAGGGCGGGCCAAAATCCGACCGCGCCGGAATCTCCGACTACTTGCAGAAGGGGCAGCAGCAGATAGAGCAACAAGCCCGCCAGGCCGCACAAAGACATGCGGCCGAGAAAACGCATATTGAAGAAGCCCAGCCCTTTTAACCAGACCAGCGCCATCAAAAAGACCGGGAGAAAGCCGATCATAGCCCAGTTCCCGGTCATCCCCAGTCCGAAAGCGAAAGCGGCACGCATCAGCCA
>JALHHX010000004.1 GCA_022837245.1 Lentisphaerota bacterium | reverse complement strand
GGGTTTTCCAATCCGCCCCTGGCGGATACAAGGAAAATCTCGCCCGGTTTCCGCGTCCAGGCTTGGGCGATGTAGGCGCGGAAGTCGGGCAGGATGTCGTTCCGCAGCTCCGCTTCGCGGATGCGGTCGCAGCGGTTGAGCACGATGAACACATATTCGCCGGAAAAAGAATCGACCCACGACTTGAGCGCGTCCACGTTGTCGCGGCGCTTTGGGTTTGAGGCATCGAAAACGCATACAAGTGCGTCGGAGGTGCGCATGGCCTCCTCGAGCAATGGGCGGTGCCGCTCGCATTCGGCGCTGTCTGTGTCCGGAGTGTCGAGCAGAAGCGCATCTGGGAGCGCTGTTGTTGGAAGTGTTACTAGATCCGGCTTTTCGGTTGAGAGCTGGTTCAGTAAAGGCGCTGCATCAGTCACGGTGCGAGCAACAATCGCAACGCCACGTGTAGTTGGACGGCTGGTACCAACTACAACGGCATCGTCGGCGCCCACGAGCGCGTTTGCGAGTGTGGATTTTCCTGACCCAGTAGGACCTACAACGGAGACAACTGGCTTGGAATCGAAACGAGCTTTCATGGAGGCGAGCCTCGTTTCGTAATCGGTCACGACGACACGCAACGCTTTTGCTGGGCGCCAATGCGGTAGCGCGTCAAGGCTGCGGCCCAGGGCGGAGACGCCCTCGCGCTGTGTTTCGAAAGCAATGACAGCGTCGGCTCTTTCTTTCTCTTTCATTTCGAATTCTCCTTCCCCGCAACTTTACCAGGCAAAATCTCTTGTGCAGCTTCCAGCTTCCGGATATGCGGTTCGATTTTAGCGATTGTTTCGGTTGCGGCGTCGAGCGAGGGTTTTGCGATTCTGTTCTCGAGGATGACCCGTACCGCCGTGGTTTTCTCGTCTAGCCATGCGCCCATTATGGGCTTCATGAGTTTGGCGAGCGTGGCGCGGTTCAGCTTGTCAAGTCCTGGTATGACGGGCAGGGCCACTAGAGCAAAGAGATCGTTCATTCCGAACATGCCGCTGATGTGCGCAATGATGCCTCCGCCTGCCGCGCCCGTGCCACCAGTACCTATTACCCAGGTAACGGCGGCCACGGCAGTGACGGCGGGCAGTGCGCCGGTTACGGATTCTCTCACTTTGTCTTTGAACCCCAAACCCCCGCGAAAATCCACAGCGATTGCGCGGAGACGGGAGTCGAACTGCTCGGACTCCTCCATCACTCCGCTTGCGTCCTCCTCGATTTCGCCAATACGGGCCTCCCACGAATCGATCTTACGCGTACCAAACTGTCGGGGTTTAGACACTCGCAGATTGACGCCGCCTTGGGTCTTGTCTATGGCAAAGAGTCCGGATGGCGATACCCCAAGGCTTTCCAGCCGCGCAACGTCCTCTGCAGCTGTCTTGCCGGCTTGGTCGTTTAGCGAAGTTTTGACCGCGAACCCTTCCGCCGCGAGTTGGTTGCGCAGTTTATTGGCGGCTTCGAGGATGTCCTTTTTGAAAACCGCTTCGGCAACAGCGATAGCGTCGCCGCGGCGGGTATCAGGTCGGAGTTTTGCCTTCAGCCAATTGGTAAACTTGACTGGCGCGCTAAGAAAGACCGGTTTGGAGTCTAGCCATATGTCGGCAAAGCGGTCGAGCAGCGCCGCTTGCGGGAACGACTGCACGGCATCGGCGGCAGCCCAGCTTGTGGCGATCTTCGTGGCTGTGGTGTAGAGCGAGAGTTCAAGACGGGCGGATTCCGCTGCGTCGTGGACTTTCCCCGCGACCTCTCGCACGCCATGTAGCGCCTCGCGGATAAAATCGCTCCGCACATCCTGAGGCGAAAGTCCGGCGAGCACCTCATATATGGGACGTCCACCGGAAAGCGGTTGTATATCCGCCGGTTTTTTCCCTTCGGCGACGAGGTTCTCCTCGTCTACTCGGTAAACGCCGAGGCACCATTGCGCGCCGTCGCGACCATATATGTTTTCGAGGACGACACCTGCGTGTTCGCGGACCTCTTCCTCGGGGAGGCTTGAGTAGCAGCGGTACACGAGAACAACCTTGCGGCAACCGAGATCACGCAGGACGCCGCCGAGGAACTGCGTGTTGGCGCGGTTGTTGTATGTGGTGCCGGTGAACGTGTAGATGAGCACGTCGCTTGCCTCGAGAACGGGCTTTGCCACATCGCGGTTGAATAGGCGTATGCTGTCGCCAGTGTCGAAATCCGGTGTGTCAAGCAGCACTATGCTCGGCGGGATGGCGGCGCATTCGATAAAACGAGGCGAACCTGGCTCAGTTAATTCGGATTGCGATTTAAGCTGTGTGGGAACTTCGCTGAATGGCGAAAAAGAGGTTTTCGAGGAAGCCTTCCCGGTGCAGCACGTCTGGGTGGATTGCAGCGAGAGTTCGGCGGGTGAGGCCAGCTCGCGCTTTGGCGATGCTGTAGGCGGCACCTGTCATGGCATTGAACAGCGTGGATTTGCCAGTGCTGCCGCCTCCGGCGATAGACACCACCAGCGGGTAGTCGGGAGAGGTCCGCGCGAGCAGCTTCGAATCTATGACATTCTTAAAGCCATTCAGATCCGCGACGGAATCCAGCGACAGCGAATCATACAGAGATTCGACGCTGTCCCTGATATCCACCAGTGCATGGTGCAGAGAGATATCTTCGTGTCGCGTTGCCATGACCAAATATTAGCACAATTAGTCTAAAGGCGTGAAGCGCAAAAAGGCGCGTTTTGTTGACTTTTGGTGTGCTTCGCGACTATAATGCAACAGGTTGGGCGGTTCAAGCAACGGCGCGCTTTTTCAGTGCCTGTCCAAGCTAACGGCTAGGGGCGTTTGGGGCTTATTTAAAAATAACATTAAAAGAGAGACAAGAACATAATGGCTAGATGTTTTTTTTCGGAGGATAGTTTTTGGAATCAACCAATTGCGGCGGACGCCGTGGCAGATGAGAGAAGCGACGACTTTTTGGAGCGGCTGGCAGTGGAGCCTGGCGGAGCGTTCTGGATAAACTGCAACGAATATGCGATGCCAGTGTATGAAGTTGATGAATACACGCCACTACGCACGGTTCATCAACGGGAGATGGAGCCTTCGTGGAAACCTGGCCGCTGGGCGCCTCGCGACAAATATTGGAGCCACGGCCCGGGGTTTGGGAAGGAAGTGCCGATACCTGATAACGCCATACCAGACCCGGGAACTGACGCCCATTTGGCGGTGGTCGATTGGTCGCGCAATCTGGTTTGGGACATGTGGGCCGCGCGCATCCGTCCGGACGGCGAATGGGAGTCGCGAACCGGCATGGTCTACGCGGCCGACGGCCCCGGCGTTTGGAAGACTGAGGATTTCCCGGTCAAAAACGGCGAGAGCATACATTTCTACGGTCCAAGCAGGGCTGCGGGCGTGCCTATAGTGGCTGGTCTTGCGATGCGGGACGAGATACTTTCGGGAGAGATACGCCATAAGATCGCCATGGCGACGTGGCATAACGCATTCCAGCAATTCACAGCGCCGGCCATATGGACGGATGGTTTTGAAGACGGCGGACTCCCCGAAGGAGCAGTGATGCAACTCGATCCAGAGCTTGATCTCTCAAAATACGATCTCTCTCCCGCCGCTAGGACGCTGTCGCGCGCCATGCAGAGATATGGGATGGTCAATGTGGACAACGCACGTGGCAACGCGGTTTATACAGAGGGGCTGTACGGACATCCCGGCTGGACATGGGATGGAATTTTATCGCCGGACGAACTCAAGCGCATCCCGTTGGAAAAATACAGGGTGCTTAAACTGGGGCCGATAACTTACCTGGGCGACGCCCGCTCCGTTAATGTTTGATAAACCTGCCGTGATTATGCTATACTCCATGGCATCCTTACGAAAGGATTCAACATGCAAATGTACGATATCGAGGAATACTACCGCCCCAGAAGATTTCCATGGCTGCCAGTAATCGTAGTCGCCATCCTGGTGATAGGCGTCGGCGTCGCCATTTTCTCCGGTGACTCCGGCCAGAAACACAAAGAGGAGCCCGCTGCTGTTGAAGAGGACGTCGCCGCAACGGGGGCACAGGCCGCCGATCTAACTGCCCCGCCCGCTATCGCGGCAGTTGTCCCCGTTCCGGACAAACCCATTTCAAAGGCCGACGCCGCCGCCGCCATCGCCGAGGCGCGCGGAATGAAGACGGCGGGCGATCTCGAAGGGTCGCGAAATAAATACCTGTCCATACTCGCGCGCGTGGACGCCGCGACGCGCCCGGAAATCGAGAGGGAAATTGGTTCGCTCAGCATAGAGCTGTTCACGACGCCCCGTCCGATGAAGGGCAAAGTAGAGTACATTGTCAAATCCGGTGACAGCCTTTCGGCCATAGCCTCGCGCTATGAATGCCCCGTCGAACTTATCAGCAAGGCCAACAAAATAAAGGATCCGGCGAAAATCCGGGTTGGAAGCAAGCTTGTGTTCCCTGACAATCCGAAGTTCTCCGTTGTCGTATCCAAGGCATCCAACACGCTAACGTTGCTGCTTGACGGCGTTTTCTTCAAGAACTACTCGGTCGGCACTGGCATGTATTCCAAAACGCCGGTCGGGACATTCAAAATAGTGAAGAAAATCTCCGAGCCCCCCTGGTGGCCGGAAGGCGGCAAGGCTCCGGTCCCCTATGGCGACCCCAAAAACATCCTTGGCACACGCTGGCTCGCGATCGAGGCCACGGGCGACACGCCGCGGGTGAGCGGCTATGGCATTCACGGCACATGGGACGACTCCACGATCGGCAAGCAGTCAAGCGCGGGATGCGTCAGGATGAGGAATCCAGACGTGGAAGAGGTTTTCATGCTGTTGCCGCGCGGCACTCCCGTCTCCATAGTGGAGTGAAAGACGGATGATCGACTTTCTCGAAGGCATGATCCACGAAAAGACGCCTGCCTGCGTGGTGGTTAACGTCAACGGCGTCGGCTACGAGGTCATAATCCCGCTCAGCACCTACGACGTGCTCCCGCCCGAAGGCGGCCGCGTCCACTTGCTGATTCACGACTACGTCCGCGAGGACGCCCACGTGCTCTACGGATTCGCCGCGAAACGGGAACGCGACTTCTTCCGCCTGATACAGGGCGTTTCGGGCATCGGCCCCAAAACGGCGCTAGGCGCCATCAGCTCCATGAGCGTGAGGGAATTGCGCCGCTGCATCGCGGACCGAGATTCAAAGCGCCTCTCAAAACTCCCGGGCATCGGAAAGAAGACGGCTGAGCGCATTGTCCTCGAACTGCACGACAAAATAGACCCGCTTGAGACGATGGCCGCCGACGACTCTCCGCCGCTTGGCGACAAGTACCGCGATGCCGTTCTCGCCCTCACCGCTCTCGGCAACACCCAGGAAGCCGCGGTCAGGTTAGTCCACGCCATTTCACAATCATCAAACCCTCCTGAAACAACGGAGGAAATAATAAAACAAGCACTTGCATCAAGATAGCAACCGCATGAACAAAGACCCCGCAAAAAAATCCGCATACGCCGAAGCCGGCGTGGATATCGATGAAAAGACGCGCATGATCGCGTCGATCAAAAAATCCGTGTCGTCCACACGCACGCCCGACGTTCTGAGCGACATCGGCCGCTTCGGTGGCCTCGTCAGGTCGCCGGGGCGAGACAAGATACTCGTCGGCTCCACCGACGGCGTGGGCACGAAGCTCAAGGTCGCCCACATGGCGGGCAAGCACGACACGGTCGGCCAATGTCTCGTCAACCATTGTGTCAACGATATATTGACCCAAGGCGCGACGCCTCTCTTCTTCCTGGACTATATCGGCACTGCGCACCTGTCGCCAAAAATCTTCGCCGACGTCGTTAAGGGTCTCTGCAAGGCGTGCCGCGAAAACGGCTGCGCCCTCATTGGCGGCGAAACCGCCGAAATGCCCGGGCTCTACCCCGAAGGCGAATACGACCTCGTGGGCACGATCGTGGGCGTCGTCTCAAAGAAGGACTACGTCGCCGGCGATTCAATCCGCCCTGGCGACATCCTCATCGGGCTCCCCTCCACGGGTCTCCAGACCAACGGGTATTCACTCGCGCGGAAAATCGTATTTGAAAAAGCCAAGAAGACCATCGACGACGTGGTGCCCGGAACTAAGCAGACGTTCGGCCGCGCGCTCCTAGCCATCCATTCTAGTTTCCTCAAGCCAGTGCTTGCCGTGCGCGAATCGGGCGCAAAAATCAAAGGCATGGCGCACATCACGGGCGGCGGCCTCATAGACAACACCCCGCGCATGCTTCCCAAAGGCGTGGACGCGGTGTTTGACCGCTCCTCATGGAAGGTGCCGCGGCTCTTCAAGTGGCTGCAGGAAAACGGCGGTGTCGAAACAGAGGAGATGTACAAAGTATTTAACATGGGCGTCGGCTACGTAATCTGCGTGTCCCGCAAAGACAGCGCCACCGCCCTCAACGCGCTCGAAAAAGCCAAAGCCCAGCCAATGGTGGTCGGCGAGATTCAGGAAGGCAGCGGCATTACGAGATTCGCATGACTTTTAACCAAAACAAAAAATTAAATCATAGGAGATCAAAAAGACCCAGATTTGAAGATCAGGAGTGGAAAAATGAATGAAAACAAGAAACAGCCAGACGTAGTATGTGCTGCCACAGCCGTGGCCAACGCCTGTGCGAACGGAGCAATGCTTCCGTCCGATATAATGCGCGCCAAAACCTTCACGTCCTCTGACGGGCAGAAAATACCATACCGTTTCTACGAGTCCGAAGGGGACCGGAAACAGAAAATCCCCCTGATCCTGTTCCTGCACGGCGCCGGAGAGCGCGGCAACAACAACTCCTCGCAGCTATTGCACTGCGTGCCGTCGCTTCTGCGCTATATCATCGACGGCAAACACCCCGCGATTGTCATCGCCCCGCAGTGTCCGAACGGAATGCAGTGGGTCAACACCCCCTTCGGCGACACTTCGCACACGATGTCCGAAAAGCCTTCCAAGGCCCTGCAGGCGGTTATTGAAATCCTCCGCAAGGAAATCGCCGCAAACCCCGTGGATGAATCACGCCTCTATGTTTCCGGGATTTCCATGGGCGGCTTTGGCACTTGGGATCTGCTGCAGCGCTTCCCCGAGAAGTTCGCGGCCGCCTTCCCGATCTGCGGCGGCGGCGACTCAAATCTGGCATCACGCCTGGTCTCCATCCCCATCCTCGCCATACACGGCACCGAAGACACCTCCGTCCCAGTCATGCGCACCAGCAGCATGTACCACGCTATAAAAAAGGCGGGCGGCACGAAGATGAAATTCGAGGAACGCCGCGGCGAAGGACATAACGTGTGGACAGCAGCGTACGACAACGACAAGAACCTCGACTGGCTGTTTTCACAGCGGCGCGGCGGGATATAATCGTTTCGCGGAACCACATGGCTGGATATATCAGGCGCGCTCTCCCAAAGGATTTCGACTACACGCGCTGGCTCGTGGAGAAAGATCGCAGCCAGCTTGCCGATCCGTTGCCGCAACCACCGTTCAAGGAACCCGAGCCCGCATCCAAAGGGGTGGAGAAGGCGTTGAAGCGCATGGAAAAGTTCGGCATCAAAACTTCCGCGCACGAAATCCTGATACAAAGCGAATGGATCAAAATCGTCGGGCCCGACTTGGCCAAACACACCATCCCGGGCAATCTCGACAAAGGCAACCTGACCGTTTACGTAATGGGTTCCGCATGGCTTGCCGAACTCAGACGCAGCTCCCTGCCAAAGATGATCAGGCGCATCAACGAACACCACGGCGAGACCATCGTCAAGTCAATCAACCTGCGCCCCGCGCCATCCGGCTACAAGCCGTGAACCGCGGTCTTAAACCAACAACCACATATCCGTGACACCCGCCACCAGCAAACTCCTCGAAACCGCAATCGCCGCCGCCACGGCCGGCTCGAACCACGCCGCCGCGCAACGCGGGCGCAACCAGGATGCGAACGACATCACGTCCCACGATGTCAAGCTCAAGCTAGACGTTGAATGTCAGGCAATTATCTCCCGCACAATTCTCGACGCCTTCCCAGACCACTTCATACTCGGCGAGGAGGATGCTTCTAAAAACCGCGCTCCGGCCCCCGGACAGTACGAATGGGTTGTCGATCCCATCGACGGTACCGTCAACTTCTTCCACAGCAACCCGCACTGGTGCTCGTCTGTTGCCGTCCGCCTCAATGGACAGACCTTGGCTGGTTGCGTCAGCGCGCCGGACGTCGGCATGCTTTTCCAAGCTTCCGCCGACGGCCCCGCACTCTGCAACGGCAAGCCAATCCACGTGTCGAAAACCCGCGACATAGGACTCGCCATGGTTCACACCGGTGCCGATAAATCCGATGACGAATCGCTTCACGCATTCCGTTTCTTCAGCGCCATAGCCGGTTCCGTGCAGCGCGTCCGCGTGTGCGGCGCCGCCGCGCTCGACGTCTGCCTCGTCGCCGCCGGCGCTTCGGACGGATATTTCGAGCCCGGCATATACATCTGGGACATAGCCGCCGCAGACCTCATACTGCGCCGCGCAGGTGGGCAAGGAGAAATCATGAAAGAATTCAACGGCGGCAAAATGGGCTATCTCGGGACCAATGGCAATCTCCATAAAACAATAGCCTCCATCCTCATTCCGCTGTTATGAACGGAACCACCCGCGACACCTCTTATGGGCCGGTGCGCATCACCGAAAAGGACGGCGCAATCGTCGCCTTGGCGTTTATGCCGCCCAGCACCTCGTGGCAGAGTCCCGACCCCGCCACGCCGCTCCTTGAGGAGGCGTTCAGGCAGCTTGGCGAATACCTGTCCGGGATTCGACGCGAATTCACATTGCCGCTTGCGCCCCAAGGCACCGACTTCGACAAAGCGGTTTGGGATCAGATGGCGCGAGTGTCTTACGGTTCAACGGCCACCTACGGCGAAATCGCCAAGAGGCTCGGCAAGCCCGGCGCCGCACGCGCCGTGGGTGCCGCCTGCGGACGGAATTCCTTGGCAGTGTTGCTACCCTGCCACAGGATCGTCCCGGCATCTTTCGTGCGCACCAATCCCGCCACATACGGCGGATACCGGTGGGGAGTTTCGGTAAAACGGCGTTTGTTGAAGCTTGAAACCGAGCAATCAGGGGTGTGCAAGTGAACTTTGATATCATGGGTTTTCTTACGGCCACGCCGTGGTGGGTGCTTTTGCTCATCTATGTGGTCAAAACAATCGAGGTGACGATCTCGACCATGCGGATCATTTTGATCCAGCGCGGTTTCCGCAAGCTGGGCACTCTGCTCGCATTCATAGAGGTTTTACTCTGGGTCTTCGTGGCTGCAAGCGTGGTTCAAAACATTAACGAAGCGCCCGTTAAAGCCATAGTATACTCGATAGGTTTCGCCACAGGCGTATTCCTCGGATCTCTTATTGAATCAAAACTCGCTTTTGGGCACGTGCTTGTCCAGGTAATCTCCTCGGAACCCGCCAGCACCAATATCGTGGAAATGGTACGCAGCAGGGGGAATGGAGCGACGGAGATAGACGGCAAAGGGCTCAATACATCGAGAAAAGTTTTGCTTGTTTACGTTGAACGCTCGGAGACAACCGATATGCTCAGCAGTATCAGGAGCATCGACCCAAAGGCAGTGGTCGGCGTCAGCGACGTGAACAACCTAAGCGGCGGATATCTTCCGAAACGCCAGCGTTTCATAAGAAAATAGCAAGGCAAGGTTTGAGCGGGGCTTTCCCCATTTGTTGACACCTTGCTGGAAACTGCCTTGGTGTCGGTGTGTGCCTGCGGAACACGGCGCGCAGAACGGGGCACTCCCAAACACCACGCCGTGGACGCGTCTGACCATGCCCGTACCGCCGCCGGGCGGGCTGGAGCCCGCAAACAGAGCCTGCTTGCGGGAAGTGGTTGAAAAGCCTTGCGCAAAGAGGAAGGCCATGGGTATTGGGCCTTGGTCAATAGCGCCATCCTCCCGCGTGGCTTTTATTCACTCCCTGCGGGCAGGCTCTTGCCCGCGGGCTTTCTAAAGCACGCTGAACCACGTTTTTATGCATAAAACACAAGCCCACAGCGCCGATCGTGAAAAAACACTCCCAAAAAATGGGGAATGTCCTGGTGCTGGTGTGCCGATATGCCGAGGTCATAATGTGTCCCCCAGAAAGGTTTGGCCAATCCAATTATTCCATAGAAGCCATGCAGTTTTGTTCTTTTTTTGTTTTTTTGTCTCAAACTGTATTTTATTGCTTGCCATGAAATTCTAAATTTGTTCTAATACTCTCTGTTCAATTGATGGAGGAGTGTACCCAAGGGGCATTGATGTCGTGAAATCAAAAACCGACAAACGCATGTCGTATAACCTGCAGTCTATAAATCAGGACTTGAATGAGTTTCAAATATGACTTTGAAATCTATAAAATGACAAAACATCGGAGAACTAATATGAACAAAACAGCTCGAATACTTGGATTCATACTCGCCGGGATGACTGGAGTGGTTTCGGCAGCGGAGATCTTCGTCGACGCGGCGGCGACGGGCGCCAACGACGGCACGTCCTGGCTCGACGCCTATACCACCATCCAGGCGGCGGTGGACAGCGCCGCCTTCACCAGCACGTCGAACGCCACGATTCTCGTTGCGGAGGGCGTGTATCCGGAGACCGTGACGCTGGCTGCGGACAACAGCGGGGCCAGCGGCGCACCCAACCGCATCCAGGCGAACACGAGCGGCGCGGTTGTCATCGACGGCGGCGCCACGCGCGCAAACGGCATCGCCGCGACGGGCGTCTCCTGGCTCGTGCTCGATGGGCTGAGCGTGACGAACGCCACGGCGGAGGGCATCAAGTTCCTCTCGCTGTCCACCAACAACGCGCTGACCAACGTCTCGTCCTGCGGCAACACGGGCGTCGGCCTGCTCCTGCGGGACGGCCAGTCCTTCACCATCACCGGGGGCTCGTACGCCCACAACCGGTCGGACGGCATCGCCTTCGAGAACACGGACAACAGCCGCGTCGTCGGCGCGGCCATCCACGGCAACCGCTACAACGGCATCCGCGGAGGGACCCAGAACTCCGCAACCTACGAGTCCGACAACATCACATTGGAACGCTGCGCCATTTATCAGAACGGACTGTCGCTGAGTTCAAGCTACAAGAATGGCGGCAACAACGCTAACCAGTCCAGCGGCATCGCGCTGCAGCACAATTCCAAAAGCACGGGGTGGGTGATCACCAACTGCGTGCTCTATGCGAACACCCAGTCCGGCCTCTACAACTGGGAAACCTGCTCGTCGACCGTGTTCGACACGATCATCGCCTACAACGGCACCGTGGGGCTGATGGTTGTCAACCACTCTTCGGCGACGGTGGTGGCGAACCGGACGGCGTTCTGGGGCAACGGACTGCCCTATACCACGACCACCCGCCTCACGCTCAATTCGCCCTACGCGGTCGCGCCAAGCTTTGTCGCCGGCGACCGCGGCGACTTCCGCCTCTACGCCGATTCCGACTGCCAGGCGCTTGGCGATGGCGGCACGGATCTCGGACTTTACCCCGAAGGCTCCGTCGTGGCGCTTCCCACGATCGAAACATACTATGTCCGCTCCGACGGCAGCGATGCGAACACCGGACTCTCCAACGACGCATCCGGCGCCTTCCTGACGCTGGCGAAGGCCGCGTCCCTGACGACGCCGGGCGACACGGTGCGCGTCCAGCCGGGCGTCTACGACACCTTCACGCTGACGGCTTCCGGCACGGCCGACAGCCCCGTGCGCTTCGTCGCGGACGGCGCGGTGACGGTGACCGGCACCGTGGCGGCGGCGACGATCGACCGCGCTAGCTGGAACGTCCTCGACGGCCTCTGCTTCTCGAACGCCACCCACGGCATCAGGCTCGACTTTGCGTCCGAGTCGCGCGTCACCAATTGCATCGTCGCCCGGAACACGTCGTACGGCGTCTTCGTAAACGAGAGCGCCGGTTTGACGATGGTGGACTCGCAGGTGATCTGGAACGGTTCGCATGGCATTCACTTCTATGGCAAGGGGGCGTCCCGCATCGAGCGCTGCCACATCGCCCGGAACACGGGGAGCGGCCTCTACGGCGGCGCGAACCTCGCCGCCGGCCGCCGTCTCGCCAACTACGTGACGCTCTACCGGTGCTCGATTTTCGCGAACAACGCCCACGGCATCTGCTTGGAAGGCGACTCCTACTGCAGCAACTGGACGGTTGACAACTGCGCGGTCGTCTACAACGGCGGCTCGGGCATGACGGCGGGCCACTGGTGCTCGGGCCATGTGCTCCGGAACAGCATCGTGTGCTTCAACCGGGGCAACGGCGTCGGGCCGGCCGGCACCAGCGCCGGCATCGCCTGCACCTACAACAACGTCTACGGCAACACGTTTGCCAACTATTCCGGGTTCACGGCGGGAACCGGCTCGATCTCCGCCGATCCGCTGCTGGTCAACCCCGGCGCCACCGACTTCCACTTGTTCGTCGGATCCCCTTCCATTGACACGGGCCTCGCGGGCATCGACATGGGCGTGTGGCCCGATGGGGCCGGGGCGCCCCTGCCGGGCGCCGCGACCTACTACGTGCGCACCGACGGGAGCGATTCGAACACGGGGCTCGCGAACACGCCGGGCGGCGCGTTCCTGACGATCCAGAAGGCGGCCTCGACCGTCGGCGCCAACGGCACGGTCCGGGTGCAGCCGGGAACGTACAACGAGAGCGTCGTCATCTCCCTCGTCGCCCCCTCCAGCCTTCAGGCGACGTTCGTGGCCGACGGCGCGGTGCAGGTGACGGGCGGCGGGCACGCCTTCCTGCTCGACGCCTCCGCCGGGATCGTGCTGGACGGCTTCGCCGTGACCGGCGGCGCCGGATCCGATGGCGTGCGCCTCAGCGCCTCCCGCAACTGCGTCCTGACGAATCTGACGGCGGCCAGCAGCGGAACGTACGGCATCCAGCTGCTCAGCTCGCCCAACAACGTGGTGGCCCACTGCCTGGCGACCAACAACACCTCGCACGGCCTCTACCTCTACGCCGCCAATTACACGACCGTCCACGACTCGACCTTCGGGTGGAACAAGCAGAACGGCATCTACGCCGGACCGAACAACAGCGCCGCCGGCTCGGACAACGTGGTCCTCCGCCGTTCGCGGTTCCTCCGCAACACGGGCTCGGGCGTCGCGCTGCAGCGCGACTCGCATTCCGACAACTGGATCATCGACGCATGTCTGGCGTACGGCAACTACGGCAGCGGCATCGACAAGGGCGCCTGGAACAGCGGCATGGTGCTGACGAACAGCATTCTCGCGGCGAACCACCAGTACGACCTGTATCCCGATGCCGACTACGGCACCGGCGTGCGGGTGAGCTACACGTGCTTCTACGCCGCGCGCAACCACTTCGTGCCGGGCGTCAAGCACTTCATCGACGGCGGCAACAACCTCTGGGCCGATCCGGGCTTCGTCGCGCCGTGGGCCAACGACTTCCGGCTCTACGAAGGCGCGCCGGCGGCCGGCTACGGCGTCAACGGCGAAGACCTGGGGCCAAGCCCGAGCGGGCCGCGCGTCGCGCTCCCGCCGATCCAGACGTATTACGTGCGACTCGACGGGAGCGACGCGAACACCGGCCTCGACAACACGCCTGCAGGCGCCTTCCTGACGCTGCAGAAGGCGGCGGACGCCGTGACGCCGGGCGACACCGTGCGCGTGCAGGCGGGGACGTACGCAGCGGGCGCGACGATCGCCACCGGCGGCTCCGGCGACCAGTGGGTGCGCTTCGTGGCCGACGGCGCGGTGGCGGTGACAAACGCCTCCGGCCCCGCGCTCTCGATGCAAGGCGCCAATCGCGTGGCCTTCAAGGGCTTCGCGTTCACGGCGGCCAACGGCAACGGCGTCGAGTTGAACGAGGCGCAGGGCTGCCGCTTCGAAAACTGCGCGCTGACCGGCAGCAAGCTCGCAGGCGCCTTCCTCAACCGCTCGCACGAGGCCGAGTTCGTCAACACGTCAATTTCGGGCAACAAGGTCAACGGCGCCTTGCTCTATCTCTCTGGAGAGACGTTCTTCGACCGCTGCCGGGTTTTCGGGAACACGGGAGCTGGAATCTACAGCGGCCGCTACGGCGGCGGCTCTGTCGGCGGCGCGGTCTGGGGCGTCGTCCGCAACAGCCTCGTCTACCAGAACACGGGCTACGGCTTCGCCACCGCTCGGGACTCCGCCTCACACAACTGGACTTTCGAGAACTCCGTTTTCGACGGCAACGGCGGCGGAATCCACGTCAACTATTTCGGCGGCGACGCCACGTTGATCCGCAACACGGCGGTCACCTTCAACACGGGCAGCGGCATCTACCGGGAGACGCAGTACGGACTGAGCGTGGTCAACTGCGACGTGTTCGGCAACGGCACGGCTTTCTCGGGCAACGCGATCACACCGGTCAACTCGATCTCGGTCGATCCGCTCTACCGCGGCCGCGCCACCGGGAACTTCCACATTCTCGCGGCCTCGCCGTGCGTGGACGCGGGCGCGAACCAGCTCTGGATGGCCAAGGGCGAGGCCACGGCCTTCGATCTGGACGGCAACCCGCGCATCGCGGGCGGCATTGTCGACATCGGAGCCTACGAAGTGTTCACGGCACCGTCGATGATGATTGTGCGGTAAAATAGGGTATGGGGAACAGGCGCAAATAAGAAGCTAGATGCCATGGACAAAGGAATAATTGGATAGTGGAGTGCTTCGATAGCGTTTTCGCGCTGCATCGTGCAGCGAAGCCAACCTAGTCCTACATAGCACGCTTTGTATAGAAATAGTTTTTTTGTATATTCAGAGTGTTTTTTTCCCCTTGCGTTATGGTGTGGGTTCTGGTTTAATCACTCGTGAAAGTTGAGCTACGGCTTTACAAAAAACAATAAGCTTCGGAGATTGATATGAAAACGTTACAGTGCATATTGGGACTCCTAACAGCCGGATTTGCCTTTGCGGGCGGGGCTATGGCGACGACTTATTATGTCGATGCCAACAATGGGAACGATGCGCGTACGCCTGCGGAGGCGGAGAATCAGGCCACCCCTTGGGCGTCTATTACTAATGCGATGATTCATGTTGCGGATGGCGATGTAGTGGAGGTCGCCGCAGGCGAATATCCCACCGCGATCAATGTCGCAGTTCCTGTAACCCTCAGGGGTCCCAACGCGGACATCCCTTGGAACGGCGTCCGGAATCCCGAGGCGGTGCTCATGGCTGATGTGGGTAAGGTTTCGATTCTCGCATTCAGCACGAACAACGGTTGTATTTCTGCTACTCGCTCGACTGGAGATCCCCATGTCGCAACAAGGGGGAAAACGTAGTGGAATGGATGGATGAAGCTCTGGATTTTGCTGGCAACCCGCGCATACACCACAAGGTTGTGGACATGGGCGCCTACGAATTTTTTGGCAATGATATGGGCATGATACTGATAAGGTAGTTTGGCACATGAAAATAAGCGCGTACGCCGTATCCGCGGCGCATTTGGAAGAATCGTACGACAAAATTCTGGAATCATGCCGGCGGCAGGCCATTGGTAAAATAGCAATCACCGCCTCTATGACCGGAAAGCTCATGGGCGAGCCGGAAGCGATGCTGCGAATGCGCCGCCGCCTCGAAGGCGACGGCATCGCCGTGTTCGGCATGATCTACGCGATCGGGCACCCTGCGATGGACAAGTATTACGGCGGACGCGATACTCCCCCTGATCCCATACCGTTCTACACGGGCGGATTGGTTGCGGCGGACTGGCAGACCGCCGGGCCGCTGCCACGCAGTTGGAGATACGCCGTCAACGAATTCGGGAATCCCGTCTTCTGCTGTGCCTGCCCGGATGATGCATGCATGAAAGGGAACGTGAACATCATGCGTGCGCTAGCCGAGGTGTTCGACGAGATTTGGTACGACGATGATTACCGAGTCGATGGCGACCAAGGAGCAGGCAATGCGGCTGGAAGCACCGCTTCTTGCTACTGCGACCGTTGCATGGCTGAGCTGTCTGAACGCGTCGGCCGTACGGTACGGCGCGTTGACGTCATGAATAGCGCCGAGCTGCACGGGGAGTGGATCCGCATGAAGGTCGATCGTCTGACCGCACTCTGGGAGGCCGTCGGCAATATAGGCAGGTCGGTCAACCCAAAGCTAAAGCTCGGTCTCATGGTTCGCTGGGGCGGCGAAGAGCGAGACGGCATCGATCTCGATCAATTGTTTCCAAGCTTCAAGGGCGACGTGCGTGTAAGAGCTGGGGAAGGGCACTTCGGTCCTAACGAATACAGCGACCCGCAGGGGCCTGTGCTGTCGTATCTCTCCGTATCACACCACGTCGGTTGGCTGCCGCCTTCCGTCGAGGTGCTCAGCGAGACGACTTATTTCAAAGGCATTCGTCATGAGGACATCCGCAAGAAAATCGCGCTAGCGCTTGCAGCCGGGGTTAAGGAAATTTCCTACTGTCCATGCGTAGATGGATGGATCCGCCACCAGGACTTCCTGGAAGCCGATCTTCCGGAAATCCGGCAATGGAGCGCGGCTTTCGGTGATCGCTCCCGGTTGGTCAATCCTGTTGTAATCCTACGTACTCCAGCCGCCGGGTTCGGCTCAAGCGATCCAGTCAAGCGTGCAGCGGACCGCCAAATATTCCCATGGTTCAACCTTGCGGGAATAGGCACGGTTGTCACGCGTTCGCCCGGTCAGGTGCCACCCGGCGGCGCGCGTGTTGTGGCAGTCATGGGACGTGCCGTGCTTGACACTCCGCATGAGTGGCTTGAAGGATCAACAGTTGTGCTTGACGGCTCGGCTTTGCTTCATGATTCGCAGCTACGCCGCAGTCTTGGCGTGGATAATGTGGTTGAGGGCGACGGCGGGATCGTCACGTTCGAGTCGGCAACGGAGTGGACACGCGACGGGTCTCTCTTCACAAAGCCCGGCTGGATAATAGTGCCGTGCGTATGGCACTCGACGCCGCCCGAAACACGCGATGCGGTTCTAGGTGCAATCCGCCGCGTTATCGCGCCTCTAGCCGGAGCGCCAACCCTCTCAGGAGATTTCGACGTCTTCCTTGCATGCGCCGAACAGGACGATGGAACCCGTGCCTTGATGATTGTGAACCTGACTCGCAAATTGCGGCGCGTCTCGGTGCGTCTTCCCGAAGAAGGCGAATCGCTTGCCACATGGGATGGCGCGCCTGCACCGGCCAGTCAGACACTCGCACCAGACGAGATACGTATTTTAAAGGTGCTTCCCGCATCCTCAACAATGTTGACTGAGATTTGATTTTCTCAAAAGTTAAGCTATCTCTTTTCCACCTACCAACAGTATCATGCGGAGCATTATTGGATTCCACGCAACAACAAAACAGATGGGGTGTTACATGAAAAAAACAGTTCAAATACTTGGATTCATGATTTCGTTTGTCGCCGTAATCTGTGCAAAGGCAGAGGTCGGCACTATATCCATTTCAACGACCAACACGTACTCGTTCACGTCGGCGGAAGGCAACTTGATTGCCGGCATGGAGCCCAGCGCGGTGGCGAACGGCGCCGCAGGGGCAGAAAGCACTGGCCCTGTGACAAAATTGACCGATGGCTCAATTATCCACGACAAAGCGAACACCTATACGATCGGCGACAACGCCGTGCTGACTTATGCTCTGGGGAATGCGGAACTGGGCTACGATATCACTGGAGTCAATCTCTACTCTGGTTGGGCGGATTCCGGACGTGATAACATCACAGTGACTAGTCTTGCCTGTTCCACGGCAAACGATCCCACAACCTTTATCGTCATACCCGGCACGGCCGTAAACTACGAAGGCGGAACGTCTACAGCTCTTGTCCGTTACACTGCGGTCGGTGGTCCGATTGCCCAGAACGTCCACTCCTTGCGTATCAATTTCGGTGCTCAGGAGAACGGTCACGTCGGCTATCGTGAGATAGAATTTGTAGGTGTTGAAAGCATCCCGGCAATTCCCCCGCTCAATATTGAAACGCTACCTGCGACAAATGTCACGCTATCGTCCGCATGGATCAAAGGTTTGCTCACATCTACCGGTACTGCATCAACGGCGGTTTCCATATATTGGGGGACGGCCGATGGCGGAACAAATGCTTCATCATGGGCTAATTCAGCTGTTTTGGCCGCTCCGCAAAACCCCGGGGACTTTACATACGAGCTGACCGGGCTCTCGGCAAACACCGCCTATTTCTTCCGTTTCGCCGCCAGCAACGAGGTTGAGACGGTCTGGACGGAAGAAACGGCAGTGCTAATAACCGGAGAGATTTCAGCGGAAGCGACGACTCAGGCCTCTGAAATAGGGCCGGTTTATGGCTCTTTCACAATCACTCGTCCCGAAACTGCGGCTAATTTTTCAATGTTTGTTCCGTATTCAGTTGGTGGTACGGCCGTACCGGGTGTGAACTATGCGGGGACTTTGGGTGTTGGGGTAACATTGCCGTCAGGCGTTTCGTCGGCCACAGTCACAGTTGCCGCTATAAACGACTGGAGTTCTCAGAGTGACACGACTGTCGTTCTGACGCTCGACGAGGGGAGCTACCAGATTACACCTCCGGGGGTTGCGACTGTCACGATTACAAACCGTCCTGCACCGACTGCGGTCGATGGTGGCATTGTTTACGTCGATACCGCATCGCCGGGTCCAGTATTTGACGGGATATCTTGGGAAACTGCCTACCGGACCATACAAGAAGGTGTTGACGACCCGGTCTTCTATGCTACAGCAAGCAACATGGTTATTGTCGCCGGCGGCACGTATCCGGAAATGGTGTCGCTGAATTCCGCCCATTCGGGGACTGCGGGAAAGGCGAACCGCATCGTCGCAAAATCAGGAGAGACCCCCGTTGTTGATGGCGGGGGCGTGCGTTCCTCTGGATTCAGGCTCGACAAAGCGGACTATATTTCTATCGAGGGTTTCGAAATTCGCAATGCTATTGAGGATGGCGTGCACCTTATCAACGGCAGTGCGTGGTTTTCTCTTATTGGATGCAACCTGCACAGCAACTTGCGGGATGGACTGAAATCCGATGGTAACGGCGATGGTGACTACGGTGTTATACGCGAGTGCCGTGTGCATTCCAACTCCGGCTTCGGCATTCATCTTGGCGTTGACAACGGAGGCTGGCTGGTTGAGAACGGCGTAGTATTCGGCAACCGGTACGCCGGAGTGTTTCAAGATCCTCGCGCGTCGGTCAGCGTGCGCAACACAATCATCGCCGGCAATCTCGGACCGGCCTTCGCGAAGGCTAACGACTGGGAGTCGAGCACACCGCTTACCGCCGACTACAACCTGATTTTCGGAAACGCGGGCGAATATCTGTACAGGTCGCATGCGGGCGACAACATCGGGGGACACTCTGTCACCGGCAATCCGCTTTTCGTCGATCCATTCGCAGGCGATTTCCGTCTGTACGAAACTTCAGCTTGCCTTAACGCCGGGAACGACGGCCGACACATCGGCGTGTACCCGGCCGGGGAGCCATTGGACTTGCCCTCACAGGAAACGTATTATGTTAGAACAGACGGCGACGACTCCAGCTCCGGGCTGGTAAACGCGGCTGGCGGGGCTTTTCTTACAATTCAGCGAGCCGCCGACGTTGCGGAGCGAGGCGACACCATTCTTGTCCAGCCGGGGACCTATGAGCAGGAAGTCGTATTCACAAAGTCGGGGGTCGCGGTGCGCTCCGACGGCGGAACCGCCATAATAGACGGCGGCGGATCGCTTCCCTATGCCGTCAAGCTCCAGGCGGTAGAGTCGGTAACTCTCGAAGGCTTCGATATACGCAACGCCGTGGACGGCGTGGCATTGTCTGGCTCGTACGGAAATCAGTTTAAGAATCTGACAATCATCGGGAACAGCCGCAACGGCGTTGCCTCTACCAACTCGCCAGCCAATGGTATGGAAAACACCATTATCGCCGGCAACGGTGGCCATGGGGTTTGGCTTAGCAAGTCTGGCGGCGGCGTTTTCAACGATGTCTCCGTCTTGACGAATGGCGTTAATGGAATCCATGGCGAGAACTTTAGTCCAGCAAACTCATTCGACCGTTGCGTTGTCGCCAATAACACGGGGGCCGGTCTTAACTTCTCCGGGTGCGGACTAGACCAGGTCTTTCGCAGCATCATACGCGAAAACAGCGGAATTGGTTTCAACTACGATCACAACCAACCGGCTCCCGCAGGATATGAGTGGTTTTATAGGCGCGGTTCGGATTTCACCATTCGCGAATCTGAAATTTATCGCAATCTGGGCAACGGAATCCAGAGCGGGGTTGACACGGGCGGCGGCATCGTGGAGAACTGCGTTGTTTACGCAAACAAAAGCGGCATTGTCTTGTCGCCGCGTTCCGGCATGACCGTGCGCAACACGATTTCCGCTAACAACGCGCAATATGGTATAAACTCTGACAACGATTGGATGGATGTACTTGTTGACCGCTACAACAACCTCCACGGCAACCCGTCCGCTAATTTGGCCATAGACATAGGTAACGACAAATACTCGACGACAAACTCTATCAGCGCAGCCCCGATGTTCTACAATGTGGGTTCGTCCGACTTCCGTCTGGCCAACCATTCGCCGTGCATCGACGCGGGGGAAGTCCTAGACTGGATGGCCGGAGCCGATGATCCGCTCGGCATGGATCGGATCATCGGCTCCTCGGTGGAGATCGGTGTATATGAACACCTCCCACCCCCGAACGAGACGATGATAATATTCAGGTAAGCAACCAACAGCGACAAAGCCGACCAAAAACCAACATTGACGCTGAAGAATGTTGGCGACACTTGTTCTTCATGCGCCACTTTCCGGGGGCGCATTAGCGAGTTCTTGGCCTGTTTACGGTGTAATCTCCCTTTTTTCTGAATTATTTCTTTTTCCCCTGTTTTTTTCCTGTGGTGAAAAGAATGGACTTTTACACCAGCATAATGTACCCTAAAACACCTCTTAATACACCATACCGCACCCGCACACCTGCAGAAAGCGGAGGAATCGATGAATATCACTGAAAAAATTCTAAACGCACACCTCCTATCCGGCAAACTCGAGCCGGGCTCGGAGGTAGCCATAAAAATCGACCAGACCCTGACACAGGATGCCACTGGCACGATGGCTTACCTGCAGTTCGAAAGCATGGGCGTCGACAAGGTGCAAACGGAGGTGTCCGTCAGCTACGTGGATCACAACACGGACCAGACTGGCTTCGAGAACGCCGACGACCATGCTTACCTGCAGTCGGTGGCTCGCAAATACGGCATTATATTCTCTCGTGCCGGTAACGGCATATGCCACCAGCTACACCTCGAACGCTTCGGCAAACCCGGAAAAACGCTTATCGGCTCGGATTCGCATACGCCCACCGGCGGCGGTATCGGCATGATCGCAATCGGCGCCGGAGGTCTCGATGTTGCCGTGGCAATGGGCGGCGGCGCGTTCTATCTAGCGGCTCCAAAAGTGGTTAAGGTGAACCTCACAGGCAAGCTGCGTCCCGGGGTTTCGGCGAAGGATGTGATCCTCAAGGTCCTCGAGCGCTACGGCTCATCCGGTAATGTCGGCAGGGTGATGGAATACGCAGGCGAAGGCGTCGCCACGCTCGATGTGCCTTCACGTGCCACGATCACGAACATGGGCACGGAGCTGGGCGTCACGACTTCGGTATTCCCCAGCGACGATGTTACGCGCCGGTTCCTCGCCGCTCAGGGGCGCGAAGAGGACTGGGTCGAGATCAAGGCCGACCCAGATGCGAAATACGCCGAGGTGTTCGAACTAAATCTTTCTGAAATCGTGCCGCTCGCCGCAGGGCCGCACAACCCGGCGAACGTCATGGCGATCTCGTCTCTTGCCGGCAAAAAGGTGAATCAGGTGCTCATAGGTTCCTGCACTAACTCCTCTTACCGCGATTTGAAGACCGTCGCCCTTTTGCTCAAGGGCAAGAAAATCAACCCAAACGTTTCAGTCGGCATCGCCGCTGGCTCACGCCAGGTGGTCCTGCATCTTGCGAAAGAAGGGCTGCTCGGCGAACTCGTGCTTGCGGGCGTGCGCATCCTGGAGAACGCCTGCGGCTTCTGCATCGGCTTAAACCAGTCGCCAGGCACGAATGCCGTGTCGCTGCGCACAAGCAATCGAAACTTCGAAGGCCGCTCAGGCACTAAATCGGCGCAGGTTTACCTGGTAAGCCCCGAAACGGCGGCCGCGGCGGCGCTCACTGGCGTAATCACCGATCCCACCACAGTCGAAACGGCCCCCGCTGTGGCAATACCGTCTGAATTCATTATCGATGATTCGATGTTCCTCTTCCGCGACACTGCCTCCAAGGGCGTGCCGGATGCCGAAATAGTGCGCGGCCCCAACATCGGCAAAGTCCCAGCCGGCGAGCCGCTCGCTCCATCGATGCGCGGCGTGGCGGCTATAAAAGTAGGCGACAAGATCACGACTGACCACATCATGCCCGCGGGTTCGCGCCTTAAATACCGCTCCAACATCCCCGAGTATTCGAAATACGTGTTCGAGCCGGTCGATCCCAAATTCCACGACAAGGCGCTCGCCAACAAAGAAAAGGGGCTCGCAAACGTAATCATTGCCGGTGAAAGCTACGGACAGGGCTCCAGCCGCGAACACGCTGCCATGTGCCCCATGTATCTGGGTGTGCGCGCCGTGATCGCGAAAAGCATGGAGCGCATCCACTTCGCAAACCTGGTCAATTTTGGAATCGTGCCGTTCACCTTCAGCAACCCCGCCGCATACGACGGCGTCGAAGCCGGCGACGCGCTTGAGTTCGAAGGCATTGCGGACGCAGTGCGCGGCGACGGCGGGCTTGTGGTCCGCAACACCACCAAGAACACGTCTTTTGAGGTTGTCACCAAGCTCTCCGAGAGGCAAAAGGCGATCGTTCTCGCAGGCGGCCTGATGAAGCAGATCGCTTCGAAACAGAAGCAGGGTGGCGCTGAATGAGTGGAGTCTTCGACGGGGAGCCGAGCGTAATCGTCATAACCTGCTCCGCCGGTATCGGACATTTTCTGGCCGACGAAGTGCGCGAGTTGGGATTCCGCGTCGCGTGGGAGTCGTCATGTGCCGTCGAGACAGAGGGCACGCTTGCCGACTGCATGACGCTCAACATGAAGCTGCGCACCGCCCACCGCGTTCTCTATACGCTCGACCGTTTCCGCGCGCGCAACGCCAATAACCTCTATAACTCGCTCGTCGAAATTCCTTGGGAACGCTACATCCAGCCAGACGGTTATTTCTCCGTAGATAGAACCGTCGAAAATACGACGATCCTCGACACGCGCTACGCCTCGCTCAAGGTGAAAGACGCAGTGGTCGACCGCCTGCGCGGGAAGTTCGGACGCCGCCCCGATTCCGGCAACGAACGCGACCAGGCGTGCCTCTTCCTGCATTGGGTGGACGACCGCGCCTCAATCTACATTGACACCACCGGCGAGTCGCTCAGCTTCCGCGGCTACCGCTTGGAATCATCTGATGCTCCAATGCGTGAATCACTCGCCGCCGCGCTGGTTAAGGCCACAGGCTGGAACGGACGCACGAATTTCCTAAACCCTATGTGTGGTGGCGGCACGATTGCCATCGAAGCGCTATGGATCGCGCAAAACCGCGCTCCGGCGCTCACGCGCGAGAATTTCGCCTTCATGCACCTTGCCTGCTACGAGCCTTCGCTCTGGACCAAAGTCAAGGCCGATGCCGTCAAGGCGTACGAGCCTGACAAAACCATTCCGTGCGAAATCATAGCGAGCGACATCGACCCCAGAATGGTTGAGGCAACACTTGCAAACGCCCAGGCCGCAGGAGCCGAAGGCCGCATACGCTGCGAGGTTGCGGATGTCGCGATGAGTTCTGTTCCCGAAACTACAGAGCGTGGCGTTATACTGGTTAATCCGCCATACGGCGACCGCATGGGAGACCCAATGCTCCTGCGCGACACCTATGCCGATATAGGCGTGTTTCTCGAAGACAACGCCTCCTCATACGACGGTTTTATCTTCACAGGCAGCCCCGAGATCGCGGAAATCGCCGGCATCGTCGCCGAAGACCGCGGGTCTTTCTATAGCGGCAGAATCGAATGCCGCCTGCTCGCGAACCCGGCGCTCACGCCCGACGCGCGTGCCATGTACCGCCGCCGAAGCTCGAAATAACAAGCCAGGAGCCGCACACACGTGCTGCAGTCCATAACCAACTTCCTTACACCTGAGCACACCCGGACGACGCTCGCGGTGTTCAGTGCCATGTTCTGCATCGCGGCAATCACCTTCACCGCGATGCTCATGTTGCGCAGCCCGATGCTCCCACGCACGCGCTACCGCATCCTGTTTCTATTTCCTGTGCTTTTTTTAGCCGCCATCGGCACAATACAGCTTTATCAGGCAACATGGCAACTGGCTGGCTTCAGATCGCGCGAGTTCGTGCGCTCCATGGAACGCCACAACCCGCGCTCCGACAACGCCGCCGGCAAACTCGTCCGTGGCGCCATACTCGACAGAAATGGCAAAATCCTTGCCGAAACCGATTCCACGGCAAAAGGTCTGCGCGACTATCCGTACGGAGCCACCAGCGCCCATGTAGTAGGCTTCCGCCACCCAGACGAGGGTTTGACCGGCCTTGAAAACGCTGCCGACTTCTTGCTCAGCGGCTACATGCCCGAAGGCGAAAGCGCGCTGAAGAAAATAGGCTCGTCCGAGCTGCATAGCACACGCGATGTCCGCCACGTCGGCACAAACCTCGTCCTAACGCTGGATGCCGACCTGCAATCCTACGCCCACACGCTGATGGAGGGGCGCAAGGGCGCGGTTGTCGCGATCGACCCGCGCGACGGTGCCATACGTGTGCTTCTGTCCTCTCCTTCGTTCGATCCAAACAACTACGACCGCGCCCTCAACATTGACCCGGATTCGCCGCTTCTGAACCGTGCCCTGCACGGGCGCTATCCGCCCGGGTCGACGTTTAAAATCGCCATCGCCGGCCTCGCCGTCGAATGCGGCATCCCGTTGAACATCCACTGCCCAGCTGGTGGATACTATCCCCCCGGTGCCCGCCGGCCAATCCGCGACCACGAATACTACGCGTACGAACGGCGCGGCCTCAACTGGCCCGGTTTCGGCACGCTCGATCTAGACACCGCGTTCGCGAAATCATCCAACTCCTATTTTGCCAATGCCGGCGTGCAATGCGGCATCGTTGCCTTCAACAACATGGCGGAGCGCCTCCGCTTCAACTCGCGCGTCCCAATCTTCACAGGCACAAATGGTGTAGTCTCATCGCAAGTTGGCAACATCCCGAAACTAGGCAGCGGGGAACGGCGCGAGCTCTCGCAACTCTCGATCGGACAAGGACGCCTCACAACAACCCCGCTCCACATGGCAATGATGGTGGCAGCTATTGCGAACGACGGGCAAATGATAAAGCCCCGAATCGCCGAATCCGATCCTGTCGAGGATTATGGCATGCTCTTCTCCCGCGCCACCGCACGGCGCGTCCAGCAGGCTATGCGTGCCGCAATCACCACAGGCACGGGGCGCAAAGCCGATATCCCCGGACTGGACGTCTGCGGCAAAACCGGCACCGCCCAGAATCCCGGCGGCGAGGACCATGCTTGGTTTGTCTGCTTCGCCCCGCGCGAAAACCCCACGATCGCCATCGTCGTGATAGTCGAAAACGCCGGCTTCGGCTCCGCCGCCGCGCTTCCTGTAGCGGCCGCGCTGCTGGAGGAAAATGCCGCCAACGAGGCGGTTCGGGCAACACAGGTGGGAACTCGGTAATGTTCCTCTGGCTCGTATTATTTCCATTCATGATCGTGTTCCCGCTGCAGCTCTCTTTGCTCGCGGTGCACCTGTCCAATACGCCAACGCTGGGGTTCGACCAATTTACGCCGACTATCATCTTCGGTATCGTTCTGCTGGTCGTTTACGGCGCCCTCCGTCTCCTCCGCTACCGAGGCTCGATCGCATTTCCTGCCGCCGCCCTGGCGCTTTGTGGCCTTGGTATTGTATTGCAATATCGTATCGGCACAATACAAGCTCTTCAAATAACTTCCATCTCTCAGCTTGCGCTTCCTATAGGCATTGTCATCATGCTCGGAGTTTACTGGGCCGGACGCTACGGTCGCATCAGCAAGCTCGAGCCTTTCTGGCTTGTATTTCTCGGCCTGTCGGTGGCAGTGATTCTCTTCGTTCTTATCGCCGGCCGCAAATACCGGGGCGCCGTATTCCTTCCCGGCAACATCAACCCCGTTGAAATCATAAAACCGCTTCTAATAATTTTCATCGCATCCATGCTCTCCGGTCACCGCGTGCTACTTAAGCGCGGTTTCCTCGGGATACCGCTTCCGCCACTTAACATCATCGTGACAGTCGGTGTGCTCTGGGCGCCGCCCATGCTGCTTCTTGCGCTTCAGGGCGACATGGGCATGTTCGCCCTCATGAATGCCACGCTCATAGTAATGCTATATGCTGTGACAAACCGCTCTGCGTATCTCGTCGGCGGCCTTTCAGCCATTTTCGTCCTGGCATATTTCCTCATTCCGCTATCGTCCCGTGGACGCGCCCGTCTGGCAGCTTGGCTCAATCCCTTCGATGTTGCCACCTCCGCCGGATGGCAACCGCTTCAGGCGTTGATGGCGCTCTACACCGGCGGATTCTTCGGAACCGGGCTTGGGGGCGGCTCGCCCGGCGTAGTGCCAATCATCGAATCCGACTTCGCATACATCATAATCGGGGAAGAGCTAGGCCTACTTGGCTGCATTTGCGTTGCGCTGCTCTACTGCGCTCTAGTGATTTCCGGCATCCGCATCGCCGAACGCACGTCCGACCACTATCTGGCTACCATTGCCACCGGAGTCGCCGCCTGCCTCGGCATCCAGACGCTTCTCAACATCGGCGGCGTCGTGAAGGCCATCCCGCTCACAGGCATACCGCTTCCATTCATATCGCATGGCGGCAGCTCGCTTGTCACAACGCTTCTCATGACCGGGATCCTGCTTGCAATCTCCGACGACCGGCCGCCGCCAAAGCCCCCAAAAGCCACGACATCGAAAAAACCCAGCAAAAAGCCTGCAGCCAAAACCATCCAGCCCCGCAAACCCGCCTCCGCGAAAAAGCCTACTGCTCCTCGTCGCAAAGTTTCACATTAACTGCATTTAACGAAAATGCCTCGTCATGAATCTGTTGGGAAATTCCAATATCAAATGGGTCAGACGAGAAGCCCCGGGAAGCATGTCCTACGTGACATCCGTGGCATAGTAGCTACCTTGACGCCACCACCACATCCACAAAAACACTGCCACACTTGCAATAGTGTGGAAGAGCTGATCGTTCCAGAATGATTAATTCCCTGGGTTGATGGCAGTCCAGACGACTTCGGCCATTTTGGCGGAGCCGGCGGCCGTGGGATGCACCTTGTCGATCTGAAACCATGCGGGGTTGCCGCTAAGTTCGTTAAAGAAGTCTATGTAGCCGCTTCCGGATTCCTTTGCCACATCGCGCACGGCAGGTACAATTTCGTCGCTTAGTATCTTGAGCTGCACGTTCCCGGGGAAGCGGTCGGCGGGTATGCCCATCGGCGTAGGGGATGCGAGCCATACGGCGGGTTTGGAGGGGAGGTCCTTGAATTTGTTGGCCATTGCCGCCAAATCTGGCTTGAATTCGTCTTTGTGATCTTTCCAGATGTCGGGCCAGCAATCGTTGGCGCCGAAGCAGATGACGACGATTTCGGGATTCCAGGCGAGGGCGTTAGTGAATTCGGGGAGATCCCAGAAGCTGCGACCGGGTACGTTTTTAAGCGCCATCATTCCGGATACGGCGAAGCCCTCCACCTCGAAACCGGGACCGGCGAGGCGCGAGAGATGCGCGGGATAGTTGGAACTCGCGCGGTTCTCGATGTTCATGCCGAACGTGAGACTATCGCCGATGCAGGCGATTTTAATGGGTTGCGGAGGAGGGTCGCCTTTCCATGTTGATTTGCATGCGCACCCAGCAGAGAGGAATGCCAGTGCGGAAAAGACGAGACCAGAAAAGAGTAATATGCTTGTTTTTGTTTTCATGGCTTTGATTATAGCCGTTTAGCGGATGCGATGCAATTATGACGGGATGGAAACGGCAGACGACCATTCTCTGCTACGTGGTATTTATCCGCAGATTCCCACAGACATGCGCAGATTTTTCCTTACTGCGCGAATGACGGTTCGCCTGCGCCGCCTTTCCTCGCCGCGAGCGCAGTAGCCCCGCATTGGAGAGCGGTGGAGGAATGGAATGCTGGAACAATGGCTGAAAGGCTTCACTTCCGCATATTGCCAGCTAAGATGCCTGCCTCGTCAATTTCGTCTTCATCCACGTCGCTTGTACTCACTTCCTGCGGGCTGGCCCTTGACCGAAGGTGTCCACCACACCGTTGCAAGAGCACGTCTGCAGAGTCCCTCAAAACCCGCGTAGCAAGAGAAAATCCGTGTCAATCTGCGGATCCATACCCCACGTGGCAAGAGCTTCGCGTCGTCGCGTTTTCGCGTGATACCCACATCCCGCCTTTCCTAGCCTCGAGGAGCGCGCAGTGTTCCATAATTCCAACAATCAACCCATCCAATATTCCATCGTTCCAATTCCAAAACGCATGGTTGAAAGCTTTGAGGCAAAACGGTACAATAGAGGACGAATAGCAGGATTGCGGGAACCAAAGATTAAATAAGGAATAATTGTATGAGCTTTGACGGTTTGATGTGCGATTTGTCATCTATGGCGCTAATGTCCGATGCCAAGACGCGTTCGATATGCGGAGAAAACAGGACGGGAGAGAAGTCCGGCGGCGCGCATGCTATGCCTCCAGTGGACGAGAACGGAAAGCCAGTCGGCCCGGCGCGAGCTCTGGGGCAGGGTTGGAAGGTGCATCCGTGCGACGGTGTTAAACCGGGCGAAACATTTTTGATGGCCGATATTGAAGGCCCCGGATGCATACAGCATATATGGATGACTCCGACAGGCGACAATAGAACAACCATAATGCGGATTTACTACGACGGCGCGGAGAACCCTTCGGTGGAATGCCCGATTGGCGATTTCTTCGCATCTGCATTCACTAGCTTCAAGGTGTTTGCGCCGATCAAATCCATTCCCGTCTGCGTAAACCCCGGCAACGCGTTCAACTGCTATTGGCCCATGCCGTTCCGCAAGCGCATCAAAATAACGCTTGAGAATGTAAGCGCCTCTGAGACCAAGACGATTTTCTACCAAATCGACTACGCTCTCAACAATGTGCCGGATAACGCAGCGTATTTCCATGCGCAGTTTCGCCGAGTGAATCCTCTCAAGGCACGGGATGTCTACACGATTCTCGACGGCGTCAAAGGCAAAGGTCATTACGTTGGGACGTATATGGCGTGGCAGCTCAACAACAACGGATGGTGGGGCGAGGGCGAGATCAAGTTCTACATGGATGGCGACACTGATCCGAAATTGTCCGGTGGTAAGGAGATTGCCGGTTCGACCGGGTTCCCAACGATATGCGGCACCGGCACAGAGGACTATTTCTGCGGGTCGTACAATTTTGAAAACAAGGCGACGGGCCAGTATCAGGAATTCACCGGTCCATACACGGGCGTGCCGCACATCGTGCGTCCAGATGGTGTTTATCAGGCGAACCAGCGCTTCAGCATGTACCGCTGGCACGTGACCGACCCGATACGCTTCGAGAAGGACCTCAAGGTGACGATCCAGGCGCTCGGATGGCGCAAGGACGGGCGCTACCTGCCGCTTCAGGACGACATTGCGTCCGTGGCGTTTTGGTATCAGGAAGGTCCAGCCACTAAGTTCCCTGAACTGCCGCCGGCGGATTATCTCGAGATCTTCTAGGATCAGGCGTTGGGCTTTGCCGTGAAAAGTAAATACGATGTCATCGTGTTCGGCGGCGGGGTGGCCGGAGTTTGCGCGGCCATACAGTCGGCGCGGACGGGGGCGTCGACCCTGCTGGTGGAGCGCGAGGCGAGGCTTGGCGGCACGCTCACTAATGTTGGGATCAACTTCCCCGGGATTTTCCATGCTTGGGGCAAGCAGGTGATCGACGGCATAGGATGGGGTCTCGTGACGCGCACCGTCTCGGAGAGCGGCGGAACGTTGCAGGATTTCACCACGCCCGGTATGCGGCACTCCTGGTACCAGGTGAGAGTGCCGATTCCGGTTTTCGCCGCCATATGCGACGAAGAGGTGCTTAACTCCGGCGCCGATTTGCTGCTGCATACTATGACTGGCGACGCGAAGCGCTCGAAGGATGGCTGGCGCGTGACATTGTGCTGCAAGGAGGGAATGCGCAAAACGTCCGCCAAAATGCTTATCGACTGCACGGGCGATGCAAATGTGGCGGAGGTGTGCGGGGCCAAACTCCGTATGTACGGAGAATGCCAGCCGGGGACGCTGTGCTTCCGCCTTGCGGGATACGACATCACAAGCCTGGATCTGAAGGCGCTTGACGCCGAGTTCGCGCAAGCCGTGGATACAGACGTGTTGAAAGCGACTGACGCCGGGTGGGGTGGCAACAACCCCCGAGTGTCAGGTCTGCTCTCCAACCGCGGGAACAATGCGAACCATATTCCTGTAGACTCGGAGGTCCGCACTAGCGAAGGGCGGACGCGTCTGGAAGTCGAGGCGCGAGCGTCCGTGCGCCGCATAGTGAACTGGCTCAGGGATCGCCCGGGTCTTGGCGGCCTGCATGCGGAATGGGTTGCGCAGGAGACGGGCGTGCGCGAATCGACAACCGTCGTTGGGCTTGTGGAGATCACTGCACGAGACTACGCTTCGGGACGTAAATGGCGCGATGCGGTATGCAATTCGTTTTATCCGATAGACTTTCATGAGATGAGCGGGCGCGGCCTCAATTGCGTGCAACTGGAACCTGGCGTAGTCCCCACCGTGCCACGCAGGGCGCTTGTTGCGGAGGGATGCGAGGGGCTGCTGATGGCGGGCAAGGTGATTTCGAGCGATAGGCTCGCGCACAGCGCGTTGCGTGTTCAGGCGACTTGCATGGCAACTGGCCAAGCGGCGGGGGCAATCGCGGCATTGGCCGCTCAGCGAGGCGAAAAGCCGGAGGACGTTCCAATCGCCGAAGTGCGGAAGCAGATCAATTATAAAGTTGGGTAAAATCCTTGTAAGGTATGAAATTTAAAAAAACGATTATAATGTCGGCGGCGCTGGCAGCGATGACCGCTGCAACGGTGATGGCCGGCGAAGACGAGCCGCAGGTTATAAAGACGAACGCCTCTCCGAAGACGGTTAAGGTGATGGCGATAGGCAACAGCTTCTCTCGCGATGCGCTGACCCAACTGCCGTTCATAGTGAAGACCGAAGGGCACACCCTGGTGTACGAAAACGCTATAATACTAGGCGGTTCGCTGGAGGATCATGTCCGCGGTTTGGAAGCGTTCGAGACGAACGGCCCCGCACACGTGGCGACGCCTTATGGGAAAAGGAGCCTTAAGGAACTTCTGCGGAAGGAAAAATGGGACGTCGTGACGATTCAGCAGGCAAGCCCGAAGAGCTTTAAACCGGAGACGTTCGAACCGTATGCTGGCAGGCTGGTGGAATACATTCATCAAAACGCGCCCGGCGCGGAGATTGTGGTGCACCAGACATGGGCGTGGCGCGACGACCACAGGGCGTTCACGAACGGAGTTTTCACGGCGGACGACATGTATGCCCAGTTGAAGAAAGCGTACGACGGCCTCGCAGAGAAGTACGGATTGCGCCAGATTAGATCTGGCGATGCGTTCGAGGCGGCTAGGCACTCGCCAGATTGGGGCAAGTTCCAGCCAGATCCCGATTTTGACTGGGAAAAAGCAGTTCACCCGGCATTGCCAGTGAATGAGAAGTTTGCGCTGCACAGGAACGGCTATTGGATTAAAGATCGCAAAAAAGGGGACGTTCTTGTGCAGGATGCGATCCACGCCAGCTCCGCCGGGCACTATCTGCTCGGGTGCGTATGGTACCAGTTCCTGTTTGGTGAGCCGGTGCCGGAGGATGGGTACCAGTCGCCGTACGTCAAGCCGGAGGACGCCAAAGTGATGCGTAAAATCGCTCGCAGCATATACGAATAGACTCAGCTACGGACATTGATTTTTGATTCAGAGATAACGACAAAAAAGTGCGAGACAAAATGAAAACACTTGATTTCGAGACATACAAGGACAAGGTTGCCGGATGCTGGACTGGTAAAAACATCGGGGGAGTGCTGGGTGCGCCGTTTGAGGGGCAGCGTAAGATAAATGAAGTGGATTTCTACGTTCAGGATCTGTCAAAGGGTCCGCCTCCAAACGACGACCTCGACCTGCAGATTGTATGGCTTGCCGCCGTGGAAAAATACGGCAGGCAAGTCAACTCCGCAATACTCGGAGAATATTGGCTCAGCTTCGTGATCCCCAACTGGGTGGAGTACGGCACCGGAAAAAGCAACATGCGCGCCGGTCTTATGCCGCCTATATCGGGTCATCACGACAACGTGTACCGCAACTCCTGCGGCTGCTTCATTAGGTCCGAGATCTGGGCATGCCTCGCGCCTGGGAATCCGGAGATAGCCGCGCGCTATGCTTTCGAGGACGGCAGCGTGGATCACTCTGGCGAGGGCGTGTACGGCGAGGTGTTTTTCTCGGCATTGCAGAGCGCGGCGTTCGTTGAGAGCGATTTGCGCACGCTTATCGACATCGGACTTTCATACATCCCGGAAGGATCCGCGCTTGCGCGCGCCATCAACGAGGCCATCCGATGCAAGGAAGAAGGAGTCCCGCTGGCAGAGGCGCGCAGGCGTATCCACAACACTGCGCCTGGTACGTTTGGCGTGCAGGGCTGCAAGTTGTCGCAGATAGACCGCTCCGATCCCGATTTCAAGGTGGGAGAACCGGGCTTCGACGCGCCAGAGAACTGTGCGTATGCGATCGCGGGCTGGCTTTATGGTGAAGGCGATTTCGGTAAATCAATCTGCTGCGCAAACGCTTTTGGCGAGGACACGGACTGCTCCTGCGCCACGCTCGGCGCGACGATGGGCATCATATCTGGGGCGTCCGGGATTCCGGAAAAATGGAAGGCCCCGCTCAACGACGTCATTGCGACGATTTGCATAGACAAGACCAACGGCAAAGTGTGGGTTCCGCGCACCGTGGCCCAGCTGACGGATCGCGTGCTCAGGAATACGCCAAACTTCCTTGGTGTCGGCCGCTGCGACTTGTTCGCCGAGGGGGGCTACACCATCAAGTGCGAGGAGGGGCAAGGACTATTCAGCGTCGACCGCTACAAAGAATACCTCCCCGGGATCAATGGCGGCGGCAAGGACAAGCTCCCTTCGATGGCCGAAGTCTGCGCCATGTCGCCGTACATAGTACGTCATTCGTTCCCGCTGTTCGACGTTATGGTCGACTTCGGCGGATCGATCGGGTTCAAGAAATGCGAGCCACGCGAAATCAAGGTTACGGTGATCAATTCAGGCTCGACCAACCTGCAGCTCTGGGCGCGGCTCTCGCTGTACACGCCGCCCAGCGTGGCTGTGTTATCAGAGCGCTGCGTCACGCTCCCGCTCAACCTAGTGTGGGGTGCTAAGGCTGAGGCGAGTTTCGTGGTTGACGCGTCGAATTTCGACGGAGCACGACTCGAGATGATGCTCGACGTTTCGCTTGAAGGGCGCCACTCTTACGGCGGCGTCAAGCTTGTACTCATGCCCGGCGCGTAAAACCGTTCGCATCGGGAAATTAAGGAAATAACATGGCTCGGACATCACGGGAAATAGTTAGGAAGTCCCTGACTTTCGATTACCCTGAGAGAATGCCCCGCGACTTGTGGGCGCTGCCGTGGGCGAGCAACCACATCCCGGAAACGCTGGCGGAAATAGCGTTCCGCTGGCCAGGCGACATGGGCTGGGTTCGAAACGTCTACAGGCCGTCCAAAAGAGAGCGGGGCAAGCCGCACGCCAGGGGGCGGTACACGGATACATGGGGTTGCGTTTTCGAAAACCTGTCAAACGATTCGATCGGCGAGGTAAAACACCCAATCCTGACGAATCTCTCGGACTGGAAAGCGGTCGTGCAGCCACCTTGGGAAACACTTCCGGAAAACATTGATAAGGCGCGCGACTCCGTGAACCGCGATTATGCGGCGAGCGACAAGTTCATCCGCGCCAACATGAATCCGCGTCCGTGGGAGCAGTACCAGTTTCTGCGCGGAACTGAAAGTGCGATGATGGACGTGATGGACTACGATCACGACATGCTTGGGATTCTGAAGCGGATGCACGAGTTCTACATGGCGGAGTGCGAATTCTGGTGCTCCACGGACGTCGACGCCATCGGGTTCATGGACGACTGGGGGTCGCAGCGACAGTTGCTGATCCCTCCCGCGATATGGCGGGAGATATTCAAGCCAATGTACAAGGACTATTGCGACATGGCGCACGCGGCGGGCAAGTTCACGTTCATGCACTCTGACGGCTTCATATCCGAGATATTCGACGATCTAATCGAAATAGGGGTAGATGCCATCAACTCCCAGCTCTTCTGCATGGACATGGCGGACCTCGAGAAGCGCGCCAAGGGAAAGATTGCATTTTGGGGCGAGATCGACCGGCAGCACGTGCTGCCGGCAAAAGACCCAGAGGTTGGGAGGAAGGCTGTTCGCGAAGTGGCGTCGCACTTCTACGACCGTAGCGGCGGATGTTTCGTGCAGTTTGAAATCGGTCTCGGATGCAATCCCGAAACGGTCCTCGCCGTGCTTGAGGAATGGGACACGGTGCAAAATGAAAATTGAACGGATTAAAAAGCTGGATGCGAACGTTGGGGTGGTCTCGGTAGGACTCGACACCTACTGGGGACAGTTCCCAGGACTTCTCGACGAGATGAACCGCAAGACGGGCGTCCTGATTGACAAGCTGAAGCAGAACCAGGTGACGGTTTTTGATTTCGGCATGGTTGACAACGCCGCCAAAGCCTACGAGGCACTCCCAAAAATTAAAGCGGCCGATCTCGACATACTTCTATTCGATATGGTGACGTATGCCACCAGCTCGACGTTCGCCGCCATTGCGCGCGAGATGAACTGCCCCGTGATTCTCGTTGCGCTCCAGCCGCTCAAGGCAATGAAATATGCTGAAGGCACGACGTATATGCAGCTCTGCAATGACGACTACTGCAGCGTGCCCGAGTTTACTGGCGTCGCGATCCGGGTCGGAAAGCCTGTGGCTGATGTGATCGTGGGCACTCTTGAAAACGACCAGGCCGCCGATGCCGCGCTCGCAGAATGGTGCCGCATCGCGCATGTGCGCCGCGACCTGCGGCGCGCACGCATCGGACACATGGGGCACGTGCTTGAATCAATGCTGGACATGCAGACCGACGTCACTGCGCTTACCGGCACGTTCGGATGCCACGCCGTGCAATGCGAGCCCGACGAAATCATGACGCACTTCGTAAAGCTCGACGCTGACGACAGCGCCGTCAAGGCTATGAAGGAGCGCATTCTAACATTCTTCGACACGCCGGAACCGGCATCAGATCCACTAACGACAAAACTCACAGATGCGGACCTGCTCACTGCCGCACGCGCCGCCGTCGCCCTTGAGCGATTCATCGATTCGAAAAACCTTTCCGGATTTGCCTACTACTACGAGGCGCAGCCTGGATCTGAAATGCGAAAGCTTGTCACAAACTTTATCGTGGGCAACTCGCTTCTCACTGCGGCAGGCTTCCCTATGTGCGGCGAGTTTGACATAAAGACTTGCATCGCGATGCTAATAATGGACCGGCTCGAAATCGGCGGTAGCTTCGCGGAATTCCATCCCATGGACTTTGAACGCGACTCTGTCCTCGTCGGCCACGATGGACCGCACCACCTCAACATCGCGGACGGCAAACCCGTTCTGCGAAGTCTTCGCAAATACCATGGAAAACCCGGATCCGGTGCCGGAGTGGAATTCAACATCAAAACAGGCCCGATAACGCTGCTGAGCATTAGTAGCATGCATGACGGCAAATTCAAGTTCGTGATTGCGGAAGGTGAATCCACTGCTGGGCCGATCCCTCCTACTGGCAACACTAACACACACGGTAGATTTTCGCCTGACATGCGCACCTTCCTGCGCCGGTGGAGCCTCGCTGGGCCGACTCATCATTTCGCCCTTGGGATTGGTCATAATGCGGCAACCATCGCCAAGGTCGCGGCAAGTTTCGGCGTTGAAGCAGAGATTGTTACGCCGTAACCACATTCTCTGTTCATAACTTCGCAGCCGCGGAGAAAAAGAAAAATGCAAAAGAAAGCCAACATGCAGTTTGACGCCATTTCGTGCAAGTGGAAACGTGATATTGGACTTCCCCCATTTTTCCGGAGTTTTGGCGTAGGCGTAATTTACCCATCAAAATTGAAGAGCATTTGACCCAGAAAACTGAGCTTTGGCTTGGAAAAATGGGGAGAGAATATCCCCAGAAATCTCGTAATCGGGTAGTGCTCGGGGAGGGTGGAATTTTTCGCGGGGCAAGCGGAAGTGTGGCGCGCGCCGCGAATTCTCGGGAACGCGCGTCGGCGTCTCGGCCATCGAAAGGAAGCCCGACACGCTGATCATCGAACGCGCCTTCAGCGTGCCGTTGCCCAACAAGCCGCAGATCACGCGCTTCGAGGTTCCATTCGGAGGCGGCACGAATGTTACCATCGCAGTGCCATTCCGCTACACAATCACGGGCATTTCGACAAACGCGGTGCCAGTCACAATCACGCCGACGGACAAGCTAGTGTTCCCCTTCACGGACCTTGCATGCCATGTCCGCCTCGACGTCACCTTTGACGGCCCCGACATGACACTCGTCGATCCGGTGGTCATCCTCATAGTGGAATAGACGCTCTTTCAGCGAACGGCGGGGGCTTCCGGATGCGCGGAAGCCTCCGTGTCGCTCTGCGGCAAGGATTCGCCGCCAAGGTCTGGGAACAATGGGTTCAAGTTCGATGTTACCAGATGGCTTTCTAGCCGCATGTCCCCGAAACTACCTTCACCCGTCATCACATTATTCCATTCAAATATTCCGACATCCTGTCACTCCCCCCAGTCGCTGACTTTCACATTCCTTTACCGTTTTTTGTTGCTTTTGCGGGGCGAATAGTATAAATTCCGTTGTGTTTTTGAGAGCGCGGGTGTTGCTTAACGGTAAAGCTCCAGCCTTCCAAGCTGGCCACGTGGGTTCGACTCCCATCACCCGCTCCATGTTCTTAACCTATGAAACACACGGAATTCCATAAGGTCGCATTTATCGCGCTGTGCACGGTAATCGCGTGCACGGGCGGGGTGGCCGCTGCGGTAGCCGTGCAATCGCCCGGCGGTCCGCCAGATGCGGATTCGGAGCAGATGGCTTCTTTCTATTCGGACTCCATTCTGGATTCCCTTGAAGGGCGCAAGTGGGTTCTGGGCGATGGGTTTCTGGGTGAACAGCTGGCGGCGCGAGCGGAATCCAGGGGTCTTGCCGGGCTTGTGGTGATGCCGGGGCGGCAGGCCACCGAGGCGGAACTGGATGCGTTCGAGACGTCTGTTCAAAAACTCGGATCTCCCAAGCTTGAAGCAGCGGCCATGCTGGGTTCGGTGCCATTCGCTTTGTCGTGGATGAAGGAGAAGCCTGATGTGGCGGCGACGAACTTGGCCCTCGCGGCGTGGCCCTCGCTCGCGGCTTTCGGTGGCTTCGAGGCGGTGCCTTCCGGGCTTGTGTATTTGCTGCGGAAACCGGAGGAGGTCAATTCCAACCTGCTGGAGAAGGTGCTGGGGAAATACCTTCAAGAGCGCGACGCCGTTGGGGAGATGGTGGCGGTGGTGCCGGGCGGAGATAATGTGGATGCGCTGAAAAAGCGGATCAGCGCGCAGACGGCGATGTCAGGCAACAACCTCGGAGTGTTGCTATACAACGCGGCCATGACGAACGAGGCGCTGAATGTCTTCATACAAGCGGGCGCGATCGACAAGGACAACCTAAGCGCGCTGCTGAACAAGGCGACGCTCGTGCGCGAGGGCGCCCGGCCCGAACTGATGGAGCGCTTTGCGGGCGAGCTTAACGCGCTTGGCCGTGCGGGTGGCGGGAGCTGGACTCTCGCCGCAAATGCCGGATACGTGCTGAAACCTGAGTACTTTCTGGAGGCAGGCTGGACATGGACGTTTTCCGGAATCGGCGCCGCGGACACGAACAGCTACGCGCGCGCCATGGGCGCTGTGAAAGACGAAGGCATGCGCATGGCAATCATGCAGCAGATGCCACTGTCGGTCGGGATGCAGACAGCAGGTTCGCAGGCACCGATGATGTTGCTCTCGGAATTTCCGCATGAGGGGCTGACTTGGGAATATCTTTTGAAAATCGCCGAGATGCATATGATAATGGGCGATGCCGTGCGCGCGGGACGGGCGGTTAAGAAGGCCGGGACTATGCCGGGCGCGGACGCCAAACTGGTGGCTTTCGCGAGAGCCGACATCCTGCGGCGGACGGGCAGGCACCTTGAGGCTGTGGAGGCCGTGCTGGGAGCCAAAACAGAAGGAAACGCCGCTGAAGTGCTGCGCAAATGCGCATCGATTTATTCAGACATGGGCGACAACGCCAAGCTGTTGCAAGTCGTAAAAGAGCTGGGTGCCATGGAAGGCGCGCCGGAGTGGATCGGGCTGTCGGCGAAGAGCCTTGAGGCGCTCGTTGCGAATGACGCCGCGACGGCGAAGAAGTTTTCCGATAAGGCGGTCAAGGCGGGGGCCGATGCCGACTTTGCGTTCCGTTCGGCATTGTTGCTGGATATGATGACTGGCGACACAATCGCGGCCGGCGAACACGCGGACACGGCGCTGCGTATGAACGCGCTGGACTTTTTCGCCAACTACGTGAAGGCGACGCTGTTGGTGGGCAAGAAGCAGTACCAAGCGGCGGAGCGCCATTTCCAGATAAGCTTGTCGCAGAATCCCGCGTGGTTCGTGGCCAACGACTACGCGGCGATGGTTGTCGAGATGGGGAGTTTCCAACTTGCCGAGAACCTCGCGCGCGCCGCGCTGGCCTCGGGCGGTGATACACAACCGGCGGTATGGGACACGCTAGCTGCCGCACTGGCGGGTCTCGGGAAGAAAGCGGAGGCGCTTGAATCGCTTAAAAAGGCCGTGGCGCTGCCCGGCGGAGAAGACCCGCGTGTGCAGTTGCGCTATGCCGAACTGAGCCTTGAGAATGGCGACAAAGAAGCGGCCGCCAAGGCGGTCGGGGTCGTCGACAAGAACTTGGAGATGCTTTCGATATCGGAACGCGAGAGGCTCGGCGAGGTGCGCAAGGCTCTTGAATAGAAACCCGGCGATGAATTTTGAGAAAGTACGAGTTTTCTACAACAGCAAATCGGGCGTCGGCGGTCAATCCCTCCAGCGTGTCTTGGAGGCTTTTTCGCAGTATTGGCGCAAAACCGCCCGCGATATAGCCTGGTATTTTCCGGCAAACGTAGAGGAATCTCATGCCATGCTCGCCAATGCGCTGGCAGATGGGACGGACTGCGTGATCGTGTGTGGCGGCGATGGCACGGTCAGCACCATCGGCACGCAACTCATCGGCTCCGATGTCTGCATGGGAGTCGTGCCGCTCGGCAGCGGCAACGGCCTCGCGCGCCACTTCGCGCAGTCGCTCAACGCCGTGGAGGCGATTGAGCAGCTGGCATCGGGATTCGTCAGGGATATGGACGTGGGCTACGTGAACGAAACGCCGTTTCTAATCAGCGCCAGCGCCGCATGGGACGCCGCCCTCGTAAAGGCCTACAACATGTCGCCCTTGCGGGGGATCGGATCGTACGTAATAGCCGGCGTCTATTCGTTTTTCGAGTTTTCGTCCAGACCCGTGCGGATAATCATAGACGGGCGCGAGACGATAGACATCGACCGGCCGCTCCTGCTAACGATCGGCAACCTCAGCGGCTGGGGCTACGGAGCGCTTATCGACAAGGCGGCCGACGGCTGCGACGGCAAGCTCGAGCTCGTGGCGGCACGGCAGAAGGACGCCCCGCTACTGCTCGCGAATATCGCCGACGTCTTCAGCCGCGGCGTTATAAACCTCCCGAACGTCATCTACCGCAAAATACAGCACGTGCGCATCGAACGGACTGAATCGCAGTCAATACAGATAGACGGCGAACTGCGCGACGCGCCGAAGAACCTCGATATTTCCGTGGAGAAAGGCGCGCTGCGGATCCTGACACCGACAGGTCCGCGAGCCCCATCAAAAACTTAACCACCAACTTAACCTTAACAGGAAAAAGAACATGAAACAACAGATAATAGCGGCACTGGTCGCAACATGCGCGGGAATCGCGTCGGCCCAGACGGGAAAATCAGTCGCGGGCGACATCTTCGGCGCGATCATGCTTAATGACATGGACGCCGTGTCCACGATGCTCAGCACAAACAAGGAAGCCACCCTCGGGTCGCGCACTGGCGCCGGCATAACGCCGTTGCACTATGCCGCTTCGCTCGACAGCACGGAGGCCGTCTTCCGTCTGCTCAACGCCGGCATGTCCGTTGATACCCAGACGGAGGGCAGCCTCACCACGCCTCTGCACTGGGCGGCCGACAAAGGCGCGAAGGACACGCTGCGTCTGCTGCTCAAACAGAATGCCAATGTGAACGCAGCCGCCAAGAACGGCTTCACTCCGCTTCACTTCGCGGCGCGTAGTGGAAACACCGAGGTCGCTAAATTCCTCCTCGAAGCCGGAGCCGCCATCGACGCCCAGGACGGCCGCGGCGGCACCGCGCTCCATCTCGCCGCATCGGGCGGCAAAGGCGCTTTCGCGGGATTCCTCCTGTCGAAGGGTGCGTCCGCCACCGTTAAAAACAAAGTCGGCAAAACCGCCGCGGAATTGGCAACAGGAGAAGCTATAGCGGTCTTTAAGCCGGCCCGCCGTCCCTCTGTCCGTCCGGCGCCCGTTCAGGCGGGGGGCATATCACCCGAAATCGCCGCCATTGCGGCCGCCTCCGCCATGGCGTTCCCCGCTGCCACGCCACAGCCTACTGCTGTGCCCGAAGCGAACACCGCCACGACGGTAAAACCCGAATCAGTAGCCTCGGTCGAACCAGTCAAACCCGTTCAGGCGGCTGAAGCGGCAACCCCTCCCACGCCGGGCGGGGACGCCGAGTACAGGCTCTCGGTCGCAGAACAGTACAGGCGCTTCCTAAACGACCCCAATACCATCAAAATGCCCGACGGTTCGCTATACCAGGGCGGGATGAAAAACGGCAAGTTCGAAGGCTTCGGAATGATCTGCAGAAACGACCGCGAATTCTTCGAAGGGGAATGGCGCAAAGGCAAGAGGAACGGGGTGGGGACTTTCACCTACGTCAGCGGTGACAAGTACTCCGGCAACTGGAAGAACGACGTCCCGCACGGCAAAGGTGTCTTCACCTACGCCAATGGCGGCAAAGTCAATGGAGAGTGGAAAGCGGGACGAATGATCTCGGGCGAAGGAACTTACGTCCAGCCAGACGGCTCGCGCCACAGTGGCGTTTGGCGCGAAGGCAAACTCTTCTCCACCAC
The DNA here is from genome assembly GCA_022837245.1 of Lentisphaerota bacterium. Lineage (GTDB taxonomy): Bacteria > Verrucomicrobiota > Kiritimatiellia > RFP12 > UBA3636 > JAAZFF01. Next base: position 10,384 of record JALHHX010000004.1, on the reverse strand, counting down.
GCCACTCGGCAAGTAGTTATTTGGGGGGCGGGCGCCACACGGTGACCCGCACGTTTTTCCTGCGTCCCCACTTGAGCGCCTCGCGCTCCGTCGGGAACCAGAGGTCGAGCCGATGTGCGCCTTTGATGTCGCCGCCGCGGTCTTCGACGCGCCCATACCCATATCCCGGGATGTGCAGAATAGTGCCGAAGGGATAATAGCGCGTGTCGGCCGCAACCGTGCCCCGCTTGGCGCGGCTTCCGCTTGCGGTGATGCCGACCTCTTTGCGTTTGCCCTTATACGGCCCGTAGGAGTAGACCGGTCTGCCAAGCCAGTCGCGCGTCCATCCGCAGGATGTCGGCCCGCTGTCGTAGCCCGTCACCTCCATGCTGGTGGTAAACGGCTGCGACCGCGGATCCGGCCGGATTTGCGCCGTCTGGCATCCCTCCATCATCATGCACAGTGGGACGAGCGAAGCGAAGGCCACGAGCGAGAAAATCTTTTCCGCGAGAACCGCCACGCGATGCCGCAGATCCGCTTTTTTGCGCGTTGCGTCAGCCATCCGCTTCCACCCGCGCTTCGTTGTCGGGCAAATCTTTGATCCTTGTCGCCATGCCGCCCGCAATCGCCCTCTCTATCTCTTCGCCGGCAACGGACGAAGTCGACAGGTGCGTCACGCCGAGAGACACGGGCGAAACCCCGAGCTCCAGCAGTGTCCGCACTACGTCCCCCACCGTGTATGAATCGATATCCACTCTTACGGCGACCACGTCGGAATCGCCAGCCGTCTCCACCAGAACCCCGCCTGCCTGCAGATCGGAGACGACGTTTCGCACCAGCCTGGGGGAGAGGCCATGGCGCCTGCCGAAATCCCCTAGTCTGATAAGTCCGTCGCCTTGCGCTATGCTCCTCGCTGCCTCGCGCATTATCGCCACTGCGAGCATGAAGCGGCCTTTCTGGTTTGCGTTGCGCCATCCCATGTCTTTGCTATAGATATCTACATTCTGGAATGCGTAGGACACCTCGGCGCTGAAAAGCAAAATCTCCCAGCTCACGAAAACCCACGACAGGACGATCGGGACGATCGCGAAGCTTCCGAAAAGCGTGCTGTATTTTGCTACCCCGACCTGCATTGCGACGCATATCTTCAACCACAAATCGAACCCGATAGCGCACACGAAACCCCCGATAATCCCGGACTTGACCTTGACCTTCGTGTTCGGGGTGAAAATCAGGATGAATGCGAACGCGATAGTTGTGGTAAAGAGCACCCAGAGACCCTCGAACACTGGCCAACCTGCGGTTTGTGAAATCTTCAGAACATCATCGAACCTGTTCAGATTCTCCTGTATAACTTTAAGAACGGGGAGCGAAGACGCCGCCATTATTAGCACTGGCACTACTATCAGGACGCTCAGATAGTCTGTGAATTTACGGGCAAGAGTCCGTCCTTTCGTGACTCCCCAAACTTTGTTGAACGCCTCCTCAATGTTGCCGAGCACCGAAAGAGGAATATCAGGCCTATGCCGCCGAGGGCGCCGAAATTCAACTCCTCAACCTTGTCGAAACCTGAGTCTATCATCTCCTCTATACGCTCGATCGTAAGCCCCCCGGGCGGTGCGTCTTCGTCTTCTTCTTCGATTGCCGGGGCTGCGCCGTCTTCCAACGCGTTCACCACCGTGGTGTGGTTCGCCGTTGCGGGCGCATCGCCGTTGTCCGCCGTCATGTCTTCCACGGCTGTGACAGGGACGCCGTTCGTAACGTCGTCTGGGACGATGTCCTCGCTCTTCAGCTGCACGTCTGCCACGAGCGACCTGATGAAGTTCTTCGAGTTCTGGCGCAGAACCTCGGTGTCGCTCATGCCCTTGACCACCGAGACTGCGAGCGCAAGCACGGGGACGAACGAGAGCAGCGTCATATATGTGAGAGATGACGCACGCAATCCGCATTCGTCTTGTTTGAAGCCCTTGCCGACCATGGTGAAAATACGGGTGGTGCGCACCAGTTTCCGTTTGATGTATGGCAGCGCGGCAGCCTCCACATCCCACACGTCCGTGGTCAGCAGTTTCCATGTCGGCGCCCAGGCTTCGCGGAAACGGCGCCTCAGCCTCCCGAAGAAGCCCTCGTCTTCTGGGCTGTCGATTTCCGGAGATTTCTTTTCCCTTTCAGCTTTCATTTCGAGTGTTGGACACGCATTGTTTTCGTTGCCTTGCATTCTATCCAACTTAACTTGCGGATGTCCAGAATTCTTTTCTGGAGAGCCGTAATCGGCCAGTGATTACCGTGCGGCGTCCAAGAGGCTTGAGTTTCGTTGCGCAAGCTGGTAGAATCGCCACCCAGTAAAAGAACCAAAACCTTATATGTTGCCACACATGCTTTGCCAATGAAACTTGGAGTAATCCTTAACAGGACGATTGAGGGCACAGATTCCGCGGTGCGCAAGCTGCGGATTGCCGCCGACAGGCTGGGCATCGAAGTCCTGGATGCCAGCTCGGCCGAGACGCCTGACTTTTACCTGGTGCTGGGGGGCGACGGCTCGGTGTTGCGTGCCGTGCATTCAGTCGGCGGCAGCCGCGTCCCGCTCGTCAACATAAACATCGGTTCGCTCGGCTATCTCACCTGTGCCGGCCTTGACGAGCTTGACGCCGTTCTGCGCCATCTTGTGGACGAGACCTATATAATCAGCGATCGCCGCATGCTGAAGGCGGAGGCTTTCAACCAGACGGGCGAACCACTGGTGCCACCGGCTTACGCGCTGAACGAAGCCGTTGTCTCGCGCCCGGACGCCGGGCGCACCGCAGGTCTGGATCTGTGCGTCGATGGCGAGGACGTGACAGCGTTCTTCTGCGACGGCCTCATAGTGGCGACTCCCACAGGGAGCACTGCGTATTCACTCTCGGCGGGCGGGCCGATCGTGTCCGAAATCGTCCTGCGGGTCTCGCGTGCGTATTCCCCACTCAACTTCTCAATCGACGGACAGCTCGGCGCCACGCTATCCGTGGGCGACACCGTGAGGATCTCGGACGCCAAGCGAAAGGTGCGCCTCGTGATGCTTCCGGATCGTTCCCCGTTCGAAACCCTGCGCCGCAAACTAAACTGGAGCGGCACGCTTCTGAAGTGACATGCGCCGCCTACTGAAGTTTCTAAAACCACAACTATTCTGGCTTCTCCTGTCCTCGGCGCTCATGGTCTTGGAAATCTCCATGGACTTGATGCAGCCCAAGCTCATGAGCCAGATCGTGGACGAGGGCGTCACGCTCAGCAATCAGGACGCCATCCGCCACTACGGAGTCCGGATGCTGATCTTCGCGATCATCGGCCTGTTCGCCGGTTTCGCAAGCTCCGTCTGCTCGAGCCGCGCCGCGCTTTCGTTCGGCAACGACATGCGGCGCAGCCTCTTCCGCCATATCCAGCGCCTGTCGTTCGCAGAGACCGACAAATTCACCACGGGCTCGCTCGTGACGCGACTCACCCGCGACATCACCATACTGCAGCATGGCCTGATCATGATCACGCGGATGCTCTTCCGCACCCCGATTGTCCTGCTGGGAAGCATTTACCTGGTGATGGTCACAAACCCCGGCATTTCGATCCCGCTGCTGGCAGCCGCACCGGTGCTATCCGCTATAGTAGTCTGGCGGATTAAGATAACACGTCCACTCTACAAGCAGATCCAGACGCGGCTCGACGACGTCAACATCGTGATGCAGGAAAACCTCACTGGCATACGCGTGGTCAAGGCGTTCGCGAGCGAGCCGCACGAACGAGAGCGCTTTGATGAGGCCAACGAGCGCCTGACCGAGACGAGCGTCAAAACCGGCAAGATAATGGTCGCCCTCGGCCCCTGGCTCTCGTTCGTGCAGTACCTGACCGTGATCGCAATCGTATTCATCTCCGCGCGCGACATCAACCGCGGACTTATCAAAATCGGCGAGGTGTCCGCCATCATCAACTACGCCACGCAGGTCATGATGTCGCTCATAACCCTCAGCACCCAGATCATGCACCTCACTCGCGCGATGGTCTCCTCGCAACGCATAAACGAGGTGTTTGACACGGCGCCATCCATCACCAGCGGCCCCATTGACGAACCTCCGCCAGACGGCTCGATCGAGTTTCGGAACGTCTCCTTCAAATATCCCGCCGCCGCTGGCGACCCCGTGCTCCGCAATATCGCCCTCTCGATAAGAAGCGGGGAGCACATAGCCATCATGGGCTCCACCGGCGCTGGCAAAACCTCGCTCGTGAACCTTCTCCCGCGCTTTTACGACCCCACAGAAGGGGAGGTGTTCGTGGGAGGCATGGACGTGCGCAAATACTCTCTGGATGCCTTGCGCAATTCAATAGGCATCGTCATGCAGGAAACACGCCTCTTCTTCGGCAACATCGCGGAAAACATCCGCTGGGGAAATGAAAACGCGACCGACGAAGAGGTCGAGCACGCCGCGCGCATCGCCGGCGCCACGAAATTCATCGACCAATTCCCTCACGGCTACGAGACGAAAATAGCACAGGGCGGCGTCACGCTGTCGGGCGGACAGAAGCAACGCCTCTCCATCGCGCGGGCCATACTCAAAAAACCGAAAATACTAATCCTGGACGACAGCACTTCTGCCGTCGACGTCATAACCGAAGCCAAGATCCAGAGTGCGCTCCGCGGCGAAATGGAAGGAATGACGGTCATCAAAATCGCGCAGCGCGTCAGCTCTGTCATGGATGCCGACCGCATCGTGTTGATCGAGGACGGCATCATAACCGGCATAGGCCCGCACGAGGAATTAAAACGCACCAGCGCGGCATACCGCGACATCTGCGATTCGCAGGATTCGCTGAGAGGGTTGAACGAAAATGAATCCTGATAAATCCTCAAAAACCCGCCAAGAGCGCACATCCCGCGTTGATGCTGCTTCACGCGCCGCCGGCCACGTGCCGCACCACATTTCGCGCCTGGGCTACGGCAGCCGCGCCGGCCGCTACGGCATGGTCGAACACGCGAAGGACCCCGTCGCAACGATGCGGCGCCTGCTCCGCCTCCTCAAAGGCCGCCGTCGCTTCATGGTGCTGCTCCTGATCCCCCTCGCCGTCGGCTCCGTCACCGGCCTCATCTGGCCGCGCGTCCTCGGACTCGCGACCGACATCATGACTCTCGGCCCCGGCGAATCTGTGGATTTCCGCAAGCTCGCCGGAGTCATGGCGGTCGGACTCGCCGCAAACATAGTAGGGCAGTTCGCAGGCGTGCTCCTCGGATACGGGACCACGATGCTTTCCAACCACTCCGTGCGCGACATGCGCCAGATGCTCTTCCACCACGTCCAGTCGCTCCCGATCAAACGCTTCGACACTATCACGCACGGCGAATTCATGAGCCGCCTAACGAACGACACCGACATGGTCGCCAACACGCTCGGCCCGGGCGTGCTCAACTTCGCCGGCACCATAATCTCTCTCGTCGGTACGTTTTGTTTCATGGTGATCATAAGCTGGCGTATGACGCTCGTCGCCTGCATCACCCTGCCGGTGTCCGCCATCGTTGGGCGCGTCATTGCCAAAATCTCGCGCAAAATCTTCCGAAAACGCCAGCGCGCAGTCGGGGAGCTCAATGCGTTGACGGAGGAGATGATCACCGGGCAACGCGTTGTCCAGGCGTTTTGCCGGGAGGAGATTGTAGACGAGGAATTCGACTACATCTCCGAGGAGCTGCGGCGCGTCAGTTTCAAGGCCGAAGTCCGCGGCGGCATGATGGGCCCGGCCATGAACCTAATCAACAACATTTCGTTCCTGCTCGTCGTCGTCGCGGGCGGATGGCTCGCGATACAGGGCCAAATCACCGTCGGCGTCATCATCTCGTTCATGATGTACTCACGCCAGTTCGGGCGCCCGGTCAACGAACTCGCCATGCAGTTTAACATGATACAGTCGGCCATCGCCGGCGCGGAGCGCGTCTTCACCATGCTCGACATGCCCCCGGAGGAAGACGCCGGCAAACGCCACCTCTCCCGCCCCGAAACACGCGGCCAGATTGTCTTCGACAACGTCTCGTTCGGCTACAACCCCGAAACCACAGTCCTGCGCAATTTCTCACTGCACGTCGCGCCAGGCACCAAAGTCGCACTCGTCGGCGAAACGGGCTCAGGGAAAACCACCGTAGTCAGCCTCCTCACCCGTTTCTACGAAATCCAAGAAGGCCGCATAACGATCGACGGCATCGATGTTCGCGACATAGCCAAGAAAAACCTGCGCAAAAACATGGCCGTCGTTCTCCAGGATACCCACCTGTTCACGGGCACCGTCGCCGACAACATCAGCTTCGGCAACCCCGATGCCACACGCGAGCAAATCATTGCAGCCGCAAAACTCGCAAACGCGGACCTCTTCATAGACCGCCTGCCGGAAGGTTACGACACCAAGATCAACCAAGCCGACACCGCCCTCTCTCGAGGCCAGTGCCAGCTCCTATCAATAGCGCGCGCCGCGCTCTCGGATCCCGCGATCCTCATCCTCGACGAAGCCACTTCAAACGTCGACACGCGCACTGAGATGCACATCCAGCAGGCCATGCTCCGCCTCATGTGCGGACGCACAAGCATTGTCATCGCCCACCGGCTCTCCACAATCCGCGATGCCGACACGATCCTAGTTATGCACAAAGGCGAAATTCTCGAATCCGGAAACCACGAAGACCTCCTCGCCAAAGACGGCTACTATGCCGCGCTATGCCGCCGCTAGCCACAGCTTGCATTGCGTAGCCGTGGCGCGATGATTACTCGCCTGAGTTGTCCAGGTTGTAGAGATAGCGCTTGACCTTCTGCGTCGTCGTCTTCTCAAGGGGCTCGAAACGGACCTGAATACGGCGCGGGCGCTTGTACTCGGCAATCGCCTTGACCGTGCGCTGCACCTCGCTCTTGCAGAGGGCGATGATGTCGTCGTCCGACATCGACTGACCCTTTGCCTTCCTGTCCTCCTCAATCCGGTCGAGGTTCGGCACGACTATGGCTCCGACGCGCTCGCCCGTTTCACCGTTCAACTTGAAACCGATGACAATGGATTCGAGAATGTATTCGCTCTCCTTTATTGCCAGCTCGACTTCCTCGGGGTAAATGTTCTTGCCCTCGCGGTTGACTATAAGGCTCTTCTTCCTGCCCGTGAGCGTTAGATAGCCATCAGCGTCGAGCTTGCCGAGATCGCCTGTATGCAACCATCCGTCTTTAAAAACCTCGGCCGTCGCGGCATCATTGTGGAAGTACCCCTTCATGACGATCGGTCCCTTGACGAGGACTTCTCCGATGCCGTTTTCATCGGGATTTTTGATGCTAAGCTCGCAGCCGGGCAATGCCTTGCCCACGGTGCCGAAGCGGATCTCGTTTTCAGGGGGGAGCGCCGCAATTGGCGATGTCTCAGTGAGGCCATAGCCCTCGAATGTCTTAATTCCCAGCTTGTTGTAGGCCCGCAACATCCCGGGATCGGACGCCGCGCCTCCGCAGATGATCATGCGCAGGCGCCCGCCCAGGTTTTCAACGATTTTTTTGCCGATTATCTTGCTCATTCCGAGGCTGATCATCAGCTTCGCGACCGTGTTCTTTTTGAGCTTCGCCTGGATGGAGTTCAGCATCTTCTCCGCCAAGAGCGGCACGGCCAGCAAAATGGTTGGGGAAACTTCCTTCATGTTTTCGGGTATGGTGCGCAGATTCTCCACCATGCTGCTCTCGCACATGCAGGCGAGGGGCACGAGGAAGTTGGCCGTGAACGCGAAGGCGTGGTGCAGAGGTAACACGAGCAGGAAGTTGTCCCACTGGTAAACGGTGAAATACTGCAGAGCCGATTCGAGCTGGAAGGTGAAGTTGCCGTGCGTGAGCATGGCGCCTTTGGAGCGGCCAGTGGTGCCGGATGTGTAGATTATGGAGGCGATGTCCGACTCGGAAGGCACGTTCCTGTCGAAGTAAGAGTCAGGCCGCAAAGCCGCCTTCTCCGTGGAGGCGAGAAGCGACTCATAGTCGGAATGCAATATCCCGTTGTCTTTCCTCTCCTGCTTGAATACCCCGTCGAGCAACACGACGTTCCTGAGGGAGTCAAGCCTTAGCTCGCCCGTCTCGATAGCGTGGATCTGCGGCCACGCCTTGCCCGAGGCGAAAAGCGCCGTGGCCTCGGAATCGCGGAGGATATGCGACACTTCCCTCTCGCGCAAATTGATATCAACCGGCACCACCTCGATCCCGCAGCACGCGAGCCCAAGATACGTCGTGATCCATTCGGGACGGTTTTCCATCATGAGCGCCACGCGCATTCCGGTCTTAACCCCGAGTGAGGCCGCAGCCTCCGACACGTTGCGCGCCTTGGAATGGTAGTCCGCAAACGTCCATGTGCGCCATTCGCCCTCAGCCTTCCACCTGAGGGCAATCGCCGACGGGCGTTGAGCCGCCGCATCCAAAAGAAGAGTTCTTATAGTTGACATTTTATCGTATCCATTGGCGGCACGCACGAAATGTCGCGCCTTTCGTTTGAAAATATTTGCATATTTGTTTGAATTGCGCAAGTGTAATCTGGCCGGAAAACTGGGAGAAGATCTTGGAACGGTTGAAAGCTTCAACCGTTCCGCTTTTAGAAAAGATATATCAGCTCAGTGTGATATAATTGCCAGCTCGGGCCGATCACGTTTTTCCTCGCGGAACCATTGCGCGGAATTCGTAGACAATTATTGTAATCCGGTGAAAAAAACACGGGATTACAATAATTGCCCGTGGCAGGGTGGTAACACCGCCACAGTAGTCTTGAATCACAAATTCACGGGATTACAATAAATTCAAGTGGCAGAGTTGGAACGCCTCCACGGTGCCAGACTACGGTGTTGGATAGCAAACACTGGAAATCTCGTTTATATAATCTGGATGTTTTTGCAAGATTTAAATAATCGCGTGTGGCGGGGCGGGTACTGCGCCACACAGCGGCGCCGCCCGTTGGTTGCCGTCGCAATCCAAAAACGTTTTTTAATACTGCAGGAATTTTTCCACGCCTTCTGCAAACCAATGTGCCGCAGACACATGCCGTCACCAAGGCTGCAGAAAAAGTCGGTGGCTAAACAGAGATGCGCCCGTTTTGCAAGATTTCCCAACACGCTTATCCCGGTTTTTCGGGATAATTTATCTCGGATTTCGACGAACCCCTTTAAATACTGGCGAAAAAACATTTCCGGACGCCGCGGAAATGGCCGGGGACTTTCTCCGGGAATCGCTCTTCCGCCTCATTTTCCACGCCCCGGGGCCGTTTTCCGCGCCGCCGGACGCGCGCAGGGGACACCTCCGGCGTCTCCCGTCCCCGCGGAGGGGAGTCGCGGAGGGTCTTGGGCCGGTCTGGACGTTCCCCGACTCTCTCAGGCGAACGCGAACAGCAGCTGTACGGGCGGGGCGACGCGTCTCTTCGGCGGACGTCCGCCTATGAACCGGATGCGCTCCTCCTTCACGAGTACGCGGATGCCGGCGAGAAGCGCGTGCGTCCGGGCCGAGACCGCCTCGAGGTTGTCGGAGAGGCACTTCAGGATTCTCCTGAACCCCTTCGCCTCGCGGAGGAACCGCGTCGCGAACACGTAGGCGAGGATGCACAGCGTGAAGATGTTCTCAAGCCGGCGGAACGCCGCGCCGACGAGCGACACGTCGACGAAGTCGTGCCCCATGGCCGTGACGCCGCGGCTCCCGTCCCAGCCCATCGCCATGCCGTCCATGCCCCGCCCGCCGAACTCCTTGCTGATGTCCGGGAAGTCGAGGGCGTACGTCTGCCCGTCTCCCGCGTCCACTGGAATCCCCGACAGGAGGAACCGCCCGGCATCCGCCGTGAAATCGTAGTTCCCCAGCCAGCCCGACACGCGTTCCTGCGTCCGCTTGCCCTCGGCCGCGGAGGAGTTCCCCCGGAGGTGCCCCGAGATGTCCTTCACGAGCGTCGACTGGTTCGTCAGCACCCCGTTGAAGATCGTCGTCAGCGCGGTCCACCGGGGGCGGCTCGTCTTTCCGTAGACCTCCGAGAGGAAATCTCCGCAGGTGACGGCAAGCGTTTTTTAGTATATTATCGGACATGGCGGTCTCCGTTCCTGTTTCTTTCCTGTTTTTTACACTGCTGATTCTAGCAGAACATGGCGGAGACCGCCATCTTACTTCACGGCTCCAGGCGGAAGAGAAGCCCCGAGGCCGGTGACGTCCGAACGTTCCGAAATCAGGGCATCAGAAAAAATCGGGATAAGCGTGTAACCCGGACTTTCCCCATTTTCCCCTCGGCTTATTGTTTGAACAGCAGAGAGTCATAACCAGCGGTCTGCCTTTGCCATGGTGTTATATGCCTGCGGCACACGGTGCGTACAAACCCCTAAAAAAAACATTTAGTCATGCCGAAAGGTACGGTGGCAGGGTTCCAACACAGCCAC
>JALHHX010000405.1 GCA_022837245.1 Lentisphaerota bacterium | reverse complement strand
CGTAAACCGTTCCCGCACAAAGACAATATCGGACGGCTGCAGGTAAAACGACTCGCCACCCTGTCCCTGCAAATGCCGCTTCAAATTCAAATGATATTGCTCCTCGCGCTCGCCCTGGCGCCGAATTACGGTCACGTCTTTCAGATTCGCCTTCGCGTAATCCACCCCCGCATCAATCACGGCCTCCAGGACCGTCACCGGGCGGTCAAACGCGATCCGACCGGGACGCGCCACCGCGCCCGTCACAAACACGAAATAGGCGGAGGACTCCAATGCCACATTCACCTCTTTGGTCACCAACTGCGGCGCATAGAGTTTGACCAGTTCCTTCTCCAAATCGGTCGGGCTCATCCCGGCGGCCTTGCACTCGCCCACCAGTGGCAGCGACAGCTTGCCGTCGCGCCGAATCTGTTGAATCGTATTCAGGTTGGGAGACCCCGGAAAGGTGATCCGCACCGTGTCCCCCTCCCGCAGCATCAACGACTCCGCCGTGGGAGACGCCGAGGGCGAAGCCGGAGACGCCGCCACGGCGCCCGACGGCGAAATCTCCGCAAAATTAGCCGATTGCTTCGCTCCCGGCCCCTGGCAACCCGCCAGCAAAACCACCAGCAACAGGCTCAAACCGCCAACCCACATCCGGCCCGCGATTCCATCCCAAACTGACTCGTTAAGCTTTTTCATAGGAAGTTCCACCTTTTCAGGGATTGTTGCACACATGTACGACCATTATTCGTTTTCTTTAATTCACCGCTCAGCAGGAAAAATACCGCGTCCCCGCGAAAAGACAAGCTGAACCTGCCTTTTTCCTGAACACGCCCGCACGGCCTCCGGCCAACGAAAGCTACTCTCCCGCATCGGCCGGCCCGACGCGCAATTCCACTGATTACGGCAGTTTTTGCGAGCAATTCCAACGCCAAGCCTCTCACGCAGCCGCGCCTTTGCCCGGGGCTGGATGACTTCAAGTCCGGAAACTGCGTTTGGAGAACTATCGCGCGGCGACTGGCGGACGGAAAATCGAGGCCAAGGCACCGGAGCGGAGCCAGTGAGCCGGGCGAGGGAGGGAAAACCCGAAAGACGCGAAATAGCGCGATCGCCTCATCCATTCCGTTCAACTTCACCCACCAAACGCTTC
>JALHHX010000404.1 GCA_022837245.1 Lentisphaerota bacterium | reverse complement strand
TCCGGACCGCCTATGGCACTGGGCGGAAGACCCGCGCATGCCGGCGGAGAACAACGCGGCCGAGCGGGGGCTGCGGCCCCTGGCCATCGCCCGCAAGGCCGGGAACCGCAGCCAGGCGTTGTTCAAGGTCAGGCTTGGGCGCTCCCAGCCCGTAAATCCGGGAGCCATCCACTGCCCGCTCTGCGTGATGGCGCCGCTCGGCCGCGTCAGCATCTGGCTGTCGGGGAAATACAAGGTTCCCAGATCGCCCGAATACGTCGAGGCGCCCCCTGACGTCGCGCATTCGATGCCCGGAAGACTGGCGGCCGACTGATCCTCCGTATCGTAGACGATGGCAATGCGTCCGCCGCCGCCGGCCCCGGACAACCCGCCGCCTGCCGTTCCGCCCCGTGCGTAGATTTTACCTCCGGAGCCCTTCAGAACCCTGCAGGACATCGTGACGCCGCCGCCCGATCCACCCGACCCGTAGTTCCCGGATCCATTGACGCCGTCCGCGTCGACGATGCCGTTGACCTGGATCTCGTCGGCGGCGACGATGCGCAACGCGCCCCCTCCCGCGCCCGCGGAACCGGCGATTTGACCCAATGCGCCGCCGCTCCCAGGATCGACCGGATCGAGATGGCTTCCGTAGGTGAACGCGCCGCCCATGTCAGCATGCCCGCCCATGCCTCCATACCCGCCGCCAGCAGACACATTGGTGCCACGGCCGCCGCCCGGGCCCGAGCCCGGCGTGGATTTCGCGAGTCCGCCGCGATACCCTTTGCCCTTGATGTCCACCTTCCCGGTCGAGGCCAGGATGAAATCGTCGCAGGCGATGTTGACGCGGGCGTTGGGCACCCATTGGCCAAGCGAATTCGTCGTCGTGGCCGTGTTCTGCGCATGCGTCACCGTGCCGGCGATCGTCACGTTCGTGGCGGTGAGCAGCGTGTCCCAGCCGTCGAAGGTCAGCGTCTTCCCGCTGTTGACGGTGAGCGACGCGAGCGCCGGGGTGGCGTTGGTGAGCGTGGCGTCGCCGTCGATGACGACCGCCTGCCCGGCGATGGGCACGCCCTCGCTCCAGTTGGCCGCCGTGTTCCAGTCGCTGCCGGACACCGCCGTGAAAGTGTTGGCAGCACCCGCCGAAAGGCAAAGGTATACCAT
>JALHHX010000403.1 GCA_022837245.1 Lentisphaerota bacterium | reverse complement strand
CTTCAGCCCCGCGCCGCCGCGGGCGGCGCCATTCCCCACGCGCGTCCGCGCGTTAGAAAGTGAACATTACCTCGGCCCGCAGGAAGGAAATCATCTTCTGGTGTTCGTAGTAGTCGCCGGGGAAGAGCAGTTCGCCCCAGAGATGACCCTTCATGTGCTTGCCGAAGGTGTATTCGACCATCGCCGCCGCGAGGTGGCCCCGGAAATGGTCGTCATTGCTGAAGAGGCCGGGTGCGCCGCGGGTTGCCGCCTTTTCCATGGCGAACAAGGCGTAGTAGCTGGAGACGAAGCGCATCCGATTCTTGATCGGGTCAATGGACCAGGTGGGGCCCAGGCGCAGCAGGTTGGCCTGCTGGCCAATGCGCGCTTCGGCGGCGACGCCGTAAAGGCCAATTTCGCACCAGCGCGGCCAGCGGCCCCACAGCGAGTCGAACATCTCATCCTGCCTGGTCTTCGGGTCGTCGCCGGAGAGCAGCTCGCCGGAGAGCGTGAGCTGATTATTCAGTTTGTCATTGAACTGGTAGGTCAGCCGGGCGTTGACGCCGTATGCCGACAGGTCGCGCGAGGCGGTGCTGGATCCGGCCGGGAACTGGACCCGGGGATCGGCTTTGCGGCCGAACTGGTAGGCGCCTTCGATCCAGTATTTCCAGTGATCATCGAGCAAACCGTTGATCCGCGCGCCGATCGTATAAATATCCGCGTCATCCCCCACCGTCGGGTAGTGGATCGAAACCCGGTCGTCGTTCTTGTAAATAAAGTAAGCGGCCATATTCGCGGACTTGTGGGAGGTGTTGGCGAGTTGCACCACCACGCCCTTTTCGCGCTGGTCGCCCTGCGGCAGGTTCTGGTTGTTGAGGGTCGGCAGCCAGCCGTCATCACGCGGGTCCTGGGCAATGCCCATCGCTTCAAAGGTGGTATTCTGTTCTTTGAACTCGTATTTGAGCCGCACCGCATCGAAGTAATAGGTCCAGGAACCATCCCCCGGCGTGCCATCCGCCAGCAACCAGCCGTCGCCGGCCAGTGAGTCCCGGCCCGGGATCAAGTCCTGCCGCCCCACCTTGATGGTCAACGGCAGTTCCGCGATGTTCTTATATTCCACCCACAGATTGTCAATGATGCCCTCCCGCATATCCAACCCCTTCCG
>JALHHX010000106.1 GCA_022837245.1 Lentisphaerota bacterium | reverse complement strand
GGGGATCGCCACGCAGGAACCGCAGAATTTCAGCCTCCCCCTGACGGGGCTGGCAATGGGCACGACGTACCACTACCGCTTCGCGGCGACGAACGACTACGGTCTGGTGTTCGCTCCATCATCGGCAAGCTTCACAACGCTTCCCGGCGAACCGCAGACCGAAAACGGCACTGCGGCCGAGGTGTTGAACAATTCTGCGACGCTGCATGGCACGATAACTTACGAAGGGGCGCCGCCAACGAAGCTTTACGCATTCTGGGCCACTAATGATTGCGGAACCAGCGCCGCGGCATGGCTCGCCAATGGTGGTGGCACATCCGAGGCTTCTGGAGCCGCGGAGGGCGTGGAAGCATCCGCAACGGCCACAGGGCTCACTCCAAATACAGTTTATTATTACAACTTCATGGCCAGCAACGCCTACGGCATGGCGTGGGGCTCAGCGGGCGGGGCGCCAAGCTTCAGAACTTTGGGCGCGCCGAATTTGTCTGGAGTCAACTCAGGCCTCATAACAGATATTTCCTCACGGCTCTCCGCGACACTAGACAACGGGACCTACGCGAACGTCTATTTCTCGTGGGGGCTCTCGTCAGACAATCTTACCAACACAAATAGCTTAGGCTATGTGCCGATGGGCAGCTATTTCGCCGACTTGACGGGACTTGATTCAGCCACTCAATATTTCTGGCAGGCGAATGCGGTCAACGACTATGGAGAATTCCACTCCGAGATTTCCGATTTCACGACGTTTTCAAACATTGCAGAATGGACGTCTGTTAAAAGCGGCTCTTGGTCGGACCCCGCCACGTGGGGGGAGGACATAGCACCCCGTGCTGGCGCCGCAGTCACAGTCGCGACCGGTCATACGGTCACACTCACGAATGCCACACCGCAACTGAGCTCCGCAGCAGTGAATGCCGGAGGCTTCCTTTCGTTCAGCGGCTGGGGTACTGTTCTAAATGCTTCGGATGTGGAAATCTTTGGAACGGTCACTCACGCGGCTAACTCGGATACGAACGCCGTTGATGGCTGGATGCCTGATGCCCACGTTAACATCGCTTGCGGCAACTTTACGCTGGCCTCAACCGGTAAGATAGACATCAAAAGCAAAGGTTACGGGGCAGGCAAAGTTGCCTATTCGCCCGGCTATGGTCCAGGCGGAGGAAAGGCGCCCAATACATCGTCCGGCGGCGGCTACGGCGGCATGGGAGGAAATGCGGGCAATGGCGGTGCGTTGACATACGGCAGTTACATCAATCCTGTTGACCCCGGAAGCGGCGGAGGACTGGGTCCGTGGTCCTCTTATGCAGGCGCCGGAGGCGGAGCCTTGCGAATCGATTCTACGGACGTGGTCGAAATCAATGGAATAATCGACGCAGATGGGGGAGCAGGCAATGGAAACTACGGTTCCGGAGGCTCGGGTGGCGGAGTGTGCATCTCCTGCCGTGTCCTTCGGGGAACGGCTGGCAAAGTCTACGCCCGAGGCGGTTACGGCGGCGGATTGGCAGGCAGCGGCGGCGGCGGACGCATCGCCGTCATATACGACACGGTGGCACAGTCTGCGGAGACCGTTCCAACTATCGAGTTTTCCACATCATTTACAGCCTCTGCCAATTCTGGAGACTTGGGGACTCTCTATTTCCCGGACAGTCAGTTGCTGACGCGGGCTAACGGGGCAATCACCCAGAGCGGGCAGTGGATGGCCCCGGGCCTCAATAGCCTAGAGAGCGACAGCCTGGTTCTGAAAAATTCATGGCTTAGATTCCTAGAAGCGGGGGTTGGCCTGTATGTCACAAACGACCTCGTTATCACAGGCACTGACAATCGCATTCATAAGCTTGAGATAACTAATGCAGTTGTGGCATGTGGCGGGGACGTGCATTTGGACAAGAGCACGTTGGCGCTTTACCGCGGTGCCGAAACTGGCTCGTCGCTATACTGCGGCGGTAATCTTACTGTATCTAATGCGGCGGCTTTACATGTTCAAGCGGGAATTACTGCGGACCCACTGATTCCGGGAGGGTTTGTCAGCGTTACAGGCAGCTTGATCACAGCTGGAGCGTCGTGGATCTACCCATATTCACATCCCACTAATGGCGGATCTATCCGTTTTGAGGCGGCGAACTTCTCGTTTGGAAGTCTTGGCGGCATTGATGCCTCTAATATCGGATTTAGCCGTGGTCTCAAGAAGAACACTCCGGGCTTTGGCCCAGGTGGCGGATTTGGCTCGGGATCTACCGGAGGTGGCGGCTACGGCGGAATCGGTGGCAACAATGTAGGCAATCCCACCAGAGGTCTTACATACGGCGACCCTATGAAGCCTATACAGCCTGGTAGTGGCGGCGGTCAGGGCGATCAGGGCGATAACGTCGAGCCCAGCGGTTCTGGCGGTGGAGCAATATGGCTCGAGACGCCAGGATCTGTGAGGGTTGATGGCAAAATCCTGGCGAATGGTGGGGCAGGTTCTGGCAACCGCGGATCAGGAGGCTCTGGCGGCGGTGTATACATAAAATGCAAGACATTCATTGGCGCTGGAGGTGTTATTCAAGCCTCCGGCGGTTCTAATCCAACCCGCAGTGCCTGTGGTGGTGGCGGTGGCGGGCGAATCGCTGTAGTCTATGACACTGTTGAGCAGGCTACAGTACCTGTTCCGGACGTAGTATTTACCACTCAACGCGGCCTTTGCTCAACGCGATATGGTGAAATCGGCACACTCTACTTCCCTGACAGCCGTTTTCTGGTCGATCGGCCGGGGCCAATCGTCCACACAGGCATTTGGCTAGGTGAGGACATGCCGTCAACTTTGGTTCGAGATTCCCTCGTCGTCAGCAATGCCTTCCTGCGCACTGTAACCAGCTTGACGTTGGATGTCGCCGGGGCATTCACGCTGGTTGGAACCGACTATCGTCTGCATGGTCTTGATCTGACGAACACAACCATCAATTGCGCAACCCTGACTCTTGAGAAATCAGGATTCTTCGTTCGAGGTGGTATGACGGATGGGAAGCAGGGGGGCTACGGAGCGACCGTCAACGTAACAGGCGACATGACGGTCGGCCCGAACTCATGGGTTTATCCTTACTCGCACCCGACGAACGGCGGGTCTCCCAAGTTCACGATGCGGAACTTGACCATAGCGGCGGGCGGTGGATTTGACGCCACGGCGGCCGGTTTTGTGGGTGGCGCAATTAACTCGGATGGCTACGGCCCGGGACGCGGTGCGTACCTTGGTTCGGGCTCCGGCGGCGGCGGATATGGTGGACATGGAGGTAGAACCAATGCAGTGTGCGGCCAAGTCTACGGTACTGCCAATGCTCCATTCCAGCCTGGCAGCGGCGGCGGCGGCGGCCCCAACGGGGTTGGTGGTGCTGGTGGCGGAAGCGTCAGAATTGAAGCCGTTGAATCAGTGTTGCTAGACGGATCGATATTCGCGAAAGGCAAGGACTATACATTCTTCCGGAGTGGAGCTGGCTCTGGCGGCGGCGTATTGGTTACCTGTCGCGGTTTTTCGGGTGCCGGCACAATTAATGCCAGTGGCGGAAATGCAAATACTGGCGTTAATGATGGCATGGGTGGAGGAGGAGGACGCATTGCCGTGTGGTATGGACTCGGGTTGACCGTTGACCACGAGGCGGTCGTTGCAAGCGGAGGCTTGCGTGGCATAGTGTCCGATGTGCCGGTGGAATTTACAGGAACAACCTCTGTTCTCGGCGGCACTGGCTCTTCCTCATGGACGCCGCAGGCACAGGCCGGCACGGTGGTCTTCCTGACTGCAGCTCCGTCGGAGACCATAATAGTGGTGAGATAGCTGTGTGGCATGGAAGGTGCTAAAAGTATCCCCGTCGTCGACATTGTTGACGACGGGGATCTCAAAAACAGGGATTTTATAAGAACTACTCAAAATAAAAGGAGAATAAAAGTGCATACAAAAGGATACAAATGCCTACTGGCAAGTACGCTGGCATGCGCCGGAATGTGGCTTTCCGCTAATGCTCAAGGGCTGGAAGCTGCTTTGGAAGGAGCGGTTTCAATAAAGGCGCAGGAGGGCGTGGTGAACGTGCCTGTGCAGAACATTGAACAGCAGGTAAAATGGATGAGCACGCCGATAAAGATCGACGGCGACAAGTCTGATTGGGTGAAGAGCGGAGTCAAGCCTGTTCATCTGGGCGGCGACAAGCACGCCACCTGGTTTAAGGGCAAGTATGGTGGTGACGCGGATTTTGCCGCGGACGTTTGGCTAGGACGTGATTTCGACAACCTTTACATCGGAGTCGAAGTAAAGGACGACAAACTTCCCCTCACAGACAGGATTGAAATGTCGTTTGTGGATTACAAGACCGAGGTCATTGTTGGATGGCAAGACGTTGGACGTCGCTATAAGGCTGACGATCTCCACACGATTTTCGTGATTGGCAAGGACGATGCGGTCGGCATTCACATGCCGCACCTGCAAACCCGCATGGACTGGTCGGAAGTGCAGGATTCATACGGAAGCGAATCTGAGCGCCGTGCGATTCTGGAGCAGAAGGGACCAACGAGTGCTGCGAGCCACAAGATATACACTAAGGTTACGCGCAAAATCGAAAAAGACGGCAAATCCGTGACTTTCGCCGAATTCGCGATGCCATGGAAATCTCTGCTCCCGTTTGATCCAGTCAGAGACAACAAATTGAAAATGAACATCGCCGTGCACGACAAGGATGGCGGGGGCCTTGAGCAGGTCAACGGCGTTGTTGCTTGGACACCCGGCCTCATAGGAGTGTTCAGCGGAGCGCATTCTCCTACTCTTGTTTTCGAGCCGCCTCAGGGCCGCAAAGGTGTGGATGCTTTCGCGCAGGTGGGCGCTTTCCATTATCTACAGCGTCCAATATCTGCAGAAGTGTCTCTTCTCAATAGCGGAGCGGCAACGAAGGGCAAACTTCAGCTTCTTGAAGCGCCCGGTAAAGGCAAGCCGTTTACAGAGATTGATGTTAATGTGCCGGCAGGCTACAGCAGCACGAATATAGTAGTTGACTCCGAGTCTGTTGGAAAAGCACGCGTTGAGCTTATGTGCCGTCTTATGCTTGAAGGCGGTGCAAAAATTGAATTTCCGGTTTATGCGCCACGTGGCAGCAACGAAGTCAGCATTCAGTTCGTGGCTGAAATCAAAGAGCGTGTAGCAGAACTCGAG
The DNA here is from genome assembly GCA_022837245.1 of Lentisphaerota bacterium. Lineage (GTDB taxonomy): Bacteria > Verrucomicrobiota > Kiritimatiellia > RFP12 > UBA3636 > JAAZFF01. The sequence goes on along the minus strand of JALHHX010000106.1, from coordinate 2,306 downwards.
CGCAACTACGCAGCTCTTACAAATCTATACGATCGTGTCGAGAAGGCCGGTCTTGACACTGTCTACCCGAAGGCGTATGTCACTCTACTTGAGATGTTCATCCCGTTGAGTCACTCCAACCTCCAAGGTGGGTATTCCGATAGGATTATCATGAATACGGATCATCTGCGCCTAGTTTATAAGAAGGCGGCAGACTACATGAACGAGATCCTCAAGGATGAATCGAAGCAACTAAAAGTTCCACCGAAGTTCAAGCCAGAGAAACTCGTCATCAAAGACGGGTACTGGTACGACGGCAACCGCCCTGTGTTCCTGTTTGGCCCTTGCGTGTTCTGGGAGTGGCGCGATCAACAGCAGCGCGTAATTGATCTCGGGAACAACTCAGTCTGCCCTGAAGTTCCGTTTCGATTTGGAGCGACAAACGCCGAGAGCGTGGCTCGTATGAAGATATTCCAGGACAGTGGAGTTCATGTCAACGTGGCCATGGAAGTCCCGGATCTAAACCTCACTGGTTCTGATGTCAGGGCCTCCAAACTTCTCAATGAGCATCCTGAACTGAAGAACATGGATCCCAATAACTTTCTTTCTTTCGTGATCCAGCATCCAATGGCTAGACAGCGTATTGAAGAGGGCTTCAAGAAGAGCATAGAGTTCTGGAAGCATTTCCCTGGTATAAACAGCTACTGGCTCTGGAATGAGCCTTGGTACACCAACTACGGCGAGATGACCCGTCTTGACTTCATCGAGGCAATGAAGAAGAAATACAACAACGACATAAGTGCTGTCAATAAGCGTTGGAAGACGGATTACAAGAGCTTCCCGGACATCAAGCTAATTACTTGGCCGCAGCCTGATAATACCGCCCAGTGGTATGATTTCCAGATGTTCCGCGACGATATTTTGGTGGACTTCTTCAGCTATCTTAATACGCTGTCGAAGAAATACAACCCGAACATGCCGACTCATACCAAGTTCATGGCACCTTCTCTGCATTCGTTCAGCATTGAGCGCCTGCAGGAAATCTATGACATTGCTGGTCACGACGGAAACTCCGGCGATCACCACATAATCTTCTACGACTTCTGCCGTTCGCTATATCCCGAGAAGCCCCTCTCGAATACTGAAGGTCATATCTGGTATGGCGGCAAGAAATTTGTTGAAGGCCACCCATGGCGTCTTGCCCTCCATGGCCTTGCAAATGAAAACTGGTGGTGCTGGCATGCCAACTGGGGTTTCTCTGATTCCATCAGCAATGCCCAATCGATGGATGCTCTCACGTTTGCTGGTCTCGACCTGCAGCGCTTGATGTACCCGTACGTGCATGCAGTTGTAGTTAAGCCGCAGGAAATCGCAACGCTCTTCCCTGACGTTGTAGAGCGTCGTAGCGACATTAAGATTCAGCGCATCCGATTCGAAATGGCAGTTCCGCAATACTGGCTTGGGCTACGTCCTTTCTACGCGACTGAAACACGCATCGCGAAAGGCGAGCTTGGCAAGCAGAAGTTTTTGATCGCCACCGAATCCGACTATGTGAAAGATTCAACATACGAAAAAGTTCTGGAGTTCGTCAAGAATGGCGGCACGGTCGTTGTCATGAAGGGTAGCTTCAAGCGCAACGAATACGGCGATCCCCGCGATGCTTCCGAACTCGTAAAGGCCGAAGGCGGCGAGGCATATGGCGAATACGCCCGTATATATCCAGTAGGCGAAGGCAAGGCCATATGCATTGATAAAATCGAGATGCTGCCTGATTATGTAACTGACGGCAGCCAAAGCATGGGTGGCGCCCCGAATGCTGATCAACGTCGCCCTGTTTATTACAGTGTGATTGATAAGCTCGCAACGGAAAACAATCTGTACGGCGAAGTTCGTCTTGTGGCCACGGATGAAGTAAAGAAAGATCCCAACTCGTTGAATGGCTACGACTGGCGTGCGGCAAAGCTTGACGATGGAGCATATTCGCTAATGGTAATGGCAGGAAATCCTGAAGCCGTGAAGCTTGAGACCTCACGTCCCATAAAGCGGATAGTCAACATGGTTACTGAAAAGGAAGTTCCTGAGAAGGACTTCAAGCTTGAGGATGGTAGAAATCTATTCAGGATTGAGTTGAAGTAGTAATCTCTCGTACATAGCTATACAAGCCCGTGGCGGAGTGAAGACCCTGCCACGGGCATTTTGTTTTGCACCTGCCGGAAACATATAACACTCGATCTGTGATTTACAGTGGCAGCGTCTCCACCCTGCCACGCGGGATTATTGTAATCCCGCAATTCCATGTAAGATTACTGTGGCAGAGTCTCCACACT
>JALHHX010000402.1 GCA_022837245.1 Lentisphaerota bacterium | reverse complement strand
GGTCTTCAACTGCCGGCCCAGGGCCCGGTGCGCCAGCACGGTTACCACCGCGCTGTCCACCCCGCCGCTCAGCGCGTTGATGGCGGTCCCGCGGCCGACCTCGCGCCGGAGGGTGGCGATCTGATTCGCAATAAAGGTTCGATCATTCATAGGCATTCGGGCCTGTTCGCACTATGTAGAACGATTGCGCGGGGAAAGCCAGCGGAATTTTTGGCGCCGGGAACCGGACGGGAAAAGCCGGCGGCGGTCAGTCCGGCGGCGGCGGCGCCGTCAGCTCGAGCTTTAACGCCCCCAGGGAGAGGTGAAGTTCCCGGAGAAAAGCGGCCAGCGAGCCGATCAGGGCCGCCATGCAGGCAATAAACAGCAGGCTGATCAGCCAGGCCGTCCCCGCCGGCCGCAGCGCCGCCAGGAACAGCGCGATAATCAAGACCGACGCCAGCAGCACGCTCACCCCGGCCAGCGTGATGGACAACCGCAGCAACCGCGCCCGGCGGTACAGGATCGCCACCTGCCCTTCGAGCCGCGGGCGCTCGGGGCCCGCGGCGGCGCGCAGCTCCCGCAGCAGTTGGCGCGAACGGTCAATGGCCCGCCCGTAGCGGTTCGTCAGCGTCAGCAGCAGCAGGCCCACGCCCGAAATCAGGATCACCGGGCCAATGGCGATTTGCAGCACGGGAATCAGTTCTTGCACCGGCGTCGAAACCATAACTCCTCCAGCCTAACGCCGCCCCGCCGCCGGGCAATCTTATTCCCGGCCCTGGCAGAGGGCGCCTCCTGGTTTTTGCGGCGGGCAGTTTCCGCGGCGGGTCAGGTCCACAACTGGCGATCGAGCGAACGGTATTGGATGGCTTCGGAGATGTGCTCGCTGGCGAGGTTGTCCGCGCCGGCCAGGTCGGCGATGGTGCGGGCGACCCTCAGGATGCGGTCGTAGGCGCGCGCGCTGAGGTTCAGATCGCTCATGGCAAACTTGAGCAGTTCCATCGTCGGCTCGTCCAGGGCGCAATAGGTTTTCAGCTCGCGGCTGCCCAGGCGGGCATTGCAGGTGATCTTCGGTTTATCCCGCAGGCGCGTCTGCTGGCGCTGGCGGGCGGCCAGCACCCGCGCCCGAATCTGCGCGGAGGTTTCGCCCGGGAGCGGGCTGGTGATCTCGCG
>JALHHX010000401.1 GCA_022837245.1 Lentisphaerota bacterium | reverse complement strand
TGCTACTGTTAAATGTGGTATTTTAAGATACGAAGAGTTAGCTAAAGTTAGGGGCAGGGTGTATGCTCCTGCAGCGGCTTTATCTGATAGTTTTGAGCAAATAAATGAAATGTATGCTACTATGGCATTTGTGACTAGGGTGGGGCTTAGTCCTGAGATGGCAGGATTTGGTCTAGCTAGAATGTATGAATCATTATCAGATACTAGAATTATTAATAATTTGAAAAAGTTGAATATTGAAGTATTTGATTCAATAGGTAATTTTAGAGGATTGGAAGCTATATTAGGAGATTTAATAGTAGCCACTAAAGGTTTCTCCACTGCTACTACACAGGCTATGATGAGTAGTTTAGGCTTTGATATGAGAGCTAGAAGAGTTCTAAGATCACTGATGAATAATTACGCAGCGTATGTTAGCTTGTTAGGTGAGTTTGCTCAGACCGATAGTATAGATAATATTACAGGGTCTATGGACGCTGCGTTTAGTAAGATGCAGGAGAGTTTTGCTTTTAGAGTAGATCAGTTAAAAGCTACTTGGGAGTCTTTAAAAATAACTTTCTCTGAGTCAGTATTAGATGCGTTAGTGTACTATTTGGATAATATCTCCTTAGTTATGAGAGGTGTTTTAGGCTGGCTTAGAGAAGGTCAGGTATCTATTGGTGGTTTTACTGTATCATTGAGTATCTTAGTAAAACACTTAACTTTGTTTTATGGTATATTTGCTGCAATAGCTACTCTTTCTGGAGTATTAAAAGTTGCACTCACACCTATGGGATTGTTTATAGTGTCCTTTATGGCACTTATAAATAGTGCTAAAAATAGTGGACAGTTATTTACTTCGGTAGCAGATAAATTTAAAGGATTAGGACAAATAATTAAAATTATAAGCGATTATATTCAAATATTTTTTAAATTATTAAAAGATGATTCTCCACTTAAAGCTTTTTCTCAATTAATAAGCATGATGTTTAATGATTTAGGTATTGTTTTAAATAGTATGGATCATATTTCTGTTGTTTTTGAATCTTTTAAAGTATTTTTTGAGGCTATCAGAGGTCTATTTAGTGGGAAAGATTACGCCAAAGCTATGACGAAGTTTTTTGAAGATACAGATAAAGTACCTGAAAATTATGGGACAGTAATAGCTTAT
>JALHHX010000400.1 GCA_022837245.1 Lentisphaerota bacterium | reverse complement strand
ACTGGAAAAGAAAAAAGCTTTATTCCTCGGTAGCTCAATAGGCAGAGCGGGTGGCTGTTAACCACTAGGTTGCAGGTTCGAGTCCTGCCCGAGGAGCCAGATTTCAATCCGCCAACTCTGGCGGTTCTTGGTTAACGCGAGACCCCGTCGGGATGACCCGGCGGGGTCTTTGCTTTTCTCCTTGATTCACGCGGAGTTACGACCCCGCGCACATCCCCCTTGATTCTCCGGTTCGAGATGAAGCGCGTGGGGTCCAAGCGCAACCCCCACGGTTGCAGGCGCAACCCACGCATATCCTCTTCGAACTCTCCGATTCTCCGTTTCACAGCCCGTCTTGTTTAACAGCCAGGTTGCAGGCGGGGTACCCACCCGACGTTTCGAACTCCCCTCCGGTAGGTAACCCAGCGAAGGCCGGCGCCGCGACCGGCGGCCCGGCGTGACGCCAACCACCAGACGGCGGGACGGCCGCGAAGCGGAGACCGTTGTGGGTGTCGCCAGGCCTGCCTGTGGGCAGGTCCGCAAGCGACCTGCATCGGTCCTTACCGCGGAGTGAGCCCCGCTTCCGCCGGCGACGCCCACGCAGATCCTCACCCGCGGCCCCCGCGGAGGAGGAACCACATGCGCTTAAAGGTCCGCTTTCCACAGGTCGAGCCGAACACGTACGAGATGCCGGCGACGTGCCCTTACGGGTGCGGAGGGCAGGCGTATCGCCGGCATGGCATCAAAGGGGAACGCAAGCCGTTGCGAGACGTGAAGTACGCAGAGGTGCTGAGCTATCGTTATACGTGCGTCAGATGCGGGCGGAGCTTCCGGGTGTATCCGCGAGGCGTAAGCAAAGGCGCCCAGCAGAGCCAGCGGCTGCGCGCGATGACGGTGTTGTTGTACGTGCTGGGGTTGAGCTATGGGGCGGTTGAGGATTTCGTGAATGCTTTGGGGGGCGGGATAGGAAAGACGACGGTGTACAACAATGTGCAGGCAGCGGGGGAAATGGCGCGCCGCCAGCAGCAGGCGCATGTGAAACGGGGCGGAAAACGCGCGGTGATCGGGGCGGATGGCACGTTCGTGAAGGTCAAAGGGGAGAGTGTCGAGATAGAGGTCGTGGTCGATGACAGCAGCGGGGAGTTGCTGGGGTTGGACATCCTTACCAGCG
>JALHHX010000399.1 GCA_022837245.1 Lentisphaerota bacterium | reverse complement strand
GCCAGTTCGCCGCTGGCGCGCACCTGGACCAGCAGGTTGCCCATCGCGGTCGCCTCGACGGGGCCAGCCACCACCGGACGCTGGCAGGCGTCGGCGGTGAATTGGTTGAGGATGGCGCTCTGGGAACCGCCGCCGACAATATGAATGACCTCGATGCAATTGCCGGTGAGTTCTTCGAGCCAGCCCAGCACCTCGCGGTACTTGAGCGCGAGGCTCTCGTAGGCGCAGCGGACCAGCTCGCCTTCGGTCCGGGGCGCGGGCTGCCGAGTTTCCCGGCAAAAGGCCTGGATGGCTTTCGGCATGTCGGGCGGATTGAGGAACCGCGCGTCGTCCGGGTTGACGATGGAACGGAGCGCCGGGGCCCGGTCAGCCATACGCGCGAGCTGGCCATAGTCGTATTTCCGGCCGCGGGCATCAAAGGCGCGTTTGCACTGCTGCACGAGCCACAGGCCCATGATGTTTTTGAGCAGCCGATAGGTGCCGTCCAGGCCGCCTTCGTTGGTCAGATTCAACGCCTGCGTGCGCGCGCTCAAGGAGGCCTTCTGAATCTCGACCCCCATGAGCGACCAGGTGCCGGAGCTCAGGTACGCCCAGTTGGCTTTGCCCGTGTGGGCCGTGGGCACCCCGGCGACCGCAGCGGCGGTATCATGCGTAGGCGGCGCCACCACGTTGATTTTGCGCAGGCCGGTGCGCTCCGCGACGCCGGGCCGCAACACGCCCAACCGGGTGCCGGGCGGCATGACTTTCGGAAAAATGCGCGTGGGCAGGCCAAACTGTTTCAGCAGGCCGGTGGCCCAGTTGCGGGTCAGCGGGTGCAGGCACTGGGTGGTGGTGCCGTTGGTGAATTCGACCACACGGGAGCCACACAACGCCCAATGGATGAAGTCCGGCATCAACAGCAGCGCGTCCGCCCTTTCGAGCATCTTCGGAGCGCCCTGTTTATGGGCCAGCAGTTGGAACAAGGTGTTGAACTGCATGAACTGCAGGCCGGTCTGGGCAAAGATTTTCGCCCGAGGCACTTTTCGGAACGCCTTTTCCATCATGCCGTTGGTGCGGGCGTCGCGATACGCGAACGGCTGCCCCAGCATTTCGTCGCGCTCATCGAGCAGCACATAGTCCACCCCCCAGGTGTCGGCACCGACCGATACAATCCCG
>JALHHX010000398.1 GCA_022837245.1 Lentisphaerota bacterium | reverse complement strand
TGTTCGCGATGCCGGCCTTGATGCGGTTCGTAACCCCGCTGGTGGCCGCGACCTCGAGTGGGGGAGGTGGCTTGGCGGCCGCCGGCGCAGCCGGGGGACTGGTCATGCTGCCGACCGGTGCAGCTGCCCTCGGTCGCCTGTCGGCCGGACATTCGTCGACCGCGTCGTCGGGACAGGTGGGCCCCACGGGGAACGCGGGGAGCCCTGGGGGCACTGGAAACACCGGGGCATCCGGTTCTGACGGGTCCGTGGGCAGCACGGGCACCTCCGGACCTCCGCCACCACCACCGGGCGGTTCAGCCGCGGTGGGCGTCGCCTCACGCGGAGGTGGCGCTGCCGCGGCCGGTGGGGCTGCTGGTGCGGGTGCGGCGACGGGGTCGACGGCAGCAGCCGGCGCGGCTGCTGGGCCGGCGGGTGTCGCCGGGGGAGTGGCACTTGGGGCCGCGCAAGCAGTGGGACGCGCCGCCAGCGGGACGGCCCGCAGCGTGGGCGCAGAGGCGACAGGAGAAGGGGATGGTCCAAGTGGCAGTCGTTGACACCGCTCCGCGGGGAGTGCGCACGTATGGGAACTGGCGGCGACCGACGTCGGCGGGGTTGCTCGGGTTGGGCTCGATGGGCACCAACATGTTGCTCGTCGGGCTGGTCCTGGTGGTGCTCGTGGTGATGACCGCCGGACTGAAGGAGGCCCTGATCCTCGCCGGGCTGCTGCTGCTTGCGGTTGCCGTGGTGCTGACGAAGGACCGGCACGGCAAGAGCGTGCTCACGCGCAGTGCCGCCCGCGTCGCGTGGTGGCGGGCCCGGGCCAAGGGGGAGAACCTCTACCGCTCCGGACCCTTGGGGCACGCCCGGTGGGGGACCTTCCAGCTCCCTGGGATCGCAGCTCCCACCCGGTTGAGCGAGTACACCGACTCCTACGGGCGCCCCTTCGCCCTGCTGCAGACCCCTGCCACCGGCAGCTACACCGTCGTCATCGGCACGGACCCGGATGGGGCCTCGCTGGTGGATCAGGACCAGGTGGACTCGTGGGTCGCGGACTGGGGTCACTGGCTGGCGAATCTCGCCGATGAGCCCGGGATCGAGGCCGCCGCCGTGACCATCGAGACGGCCCCGGACACCGGGACCCGGTTGCGTCGCGAAGTGGCTGCGAACCTGGAT
>JALHHX010000397.1 GCA_022837245.1 Lentisphaerota bacterium | reverse complement strand
TCTTTTGGATCTGGGGGGATACTATCGTGCCGCAGTATCCACTGGGCATCTTTGATACCACCTGCGCCACCAGTGCCATCCAGCCGCTGGCCGGCTTTGCGCCGCCACTCCGGCTCAAACTGGATTACTTTGCTGATACCAATGGGGTTCCGCGTGCGGTGGCGCGGTTGCCTGGCAGCGGCCCCACCTGGCTTAGCGGGTGCGTCAGCCTGCCGGATAAACACGGCACCCCGCGGTTCGTGAGCACTTACACCAAGATTAAACCACGCATGGAAGCCTATGAATGTGGACTTTGCGTGTGGAACGACGACCGCCAGCTTTTCGAACCGCATCGGGTGCTGTGGACCAAGTCCGATTCCCAACCCAAGCCGACCCTGGCACCGTGGGGGCAGCCGGCTTTCTGGACAAATGCCCACGGGCAACAGACGTGGGTGCTCTTTGGCAATCCGCTGCCCATAATGCGCTGCCGCGCCAGTTTTGAGGCCTGGCAAGACCCCTCACAATGGCAGGCCCTCGAACCCCAATCCGCCTTCACTTCGGCGACGGATGGTGCAGCCGTCAAACCGCATTCGGGCCACATCGCCTGGAATCCCTGGCGCCGCCGCTGGGTGACCATCTTTATGGAGTCGTTTGGCAAACCGTCGGCCATGGGCGAACTCTGGTACGCCGAAGCAGATGCCCCCACCGGGCCGTGGGGCAAGGCGGTCAAGGTGCTCAGTCATGACAATTATTCCTTCTACAATCCGCGCCTGCACCCGGAATTTACTCCCGCAGATTCGCCCATTCTGATCTTCGAGGGCACCTACACTACTGAGTTTGCCGGTCGGCCTTCCCCCACGCCGCGCCATGATTACAACCAGGTGCTCTATCGGCTCGATTTAGACGACCCGCGCCTGTCGCCCGCGCAAGAGCGCTGATTAAAACCTCAAAGCCGACAGGCGAGGAATGGCGCTACAGCTTGACCCGTTCCCGCTTGGGGAGTGCTCCCAGCGAAATAAGCAAACAGGACGCGGGGCGTTGCCAGCCAGCAACACCTCCGCGCCCGCAAACCGAGCGGTCGCTGCCGGGACGGCGTAAAACCGGCCCGGGGTTCGAAAGAAGCGCTTATTCGCTCTTAATCCGATAGAACGCCTGCGCGCCCGCCGGGACCGAGAAGGC
>JALHHX010000396.1 GCA_022837245.1 Lentisphaerota bacterium | reverse complement strand
AGGATAAAGTATTATATTAGTTCCTGATAAACTATCGGCGTTTATAATCCAACCTGCAATAGAAGCCTCGTCTTTAGTAAATTTACTTAGAACAGTACCAGTACCGTCATAGAAGAACAGCCCGTTCTTATTAAACGTGGCCAGTAAACTTTGAGTATAATCACCGTCCATACCTAATGACATAACATTAGCCACATCATAAATATACATGCCGTCAGGAGTAAGAAGTACAGACTCTGATTGACTAGTAATAGTAGCATTCCCTTCTATTACTAAATTACCAGTTATCTTACCTGCTGGAATTTCAGGCAACACACTAGGTATATTAACAGAATACATCAGTAAGTAGTATAAAAAGTTAGCTTCATAACCATAAATAAATTTAGATGTTTCGGGATCAGTGTCATAAGTATAAATTATGCTTGTAGGATTTGGAGGTAAAACTATCATCATCAAGACAAAATGCGTGGATTCTGAGTCGTTAATCTCACTACTTTCTTTAAGGATCAGAGTTTTAGATACTGTATCTACATATATATAAAATATTCTAGTATTCTCAAAATAACCTAGATCAGTGTATTTCTCAAGCACAAAATCTTTAGCAGTCCAATCAACACCATTGTATAAACCACCTTGTATACTAACTAAATAAGTGCTGCCCTGATCCACAACTTCAAAATCTCCAAAATAACCACTAGCAGGGGTAGTTATAGATGGCCCATCTCCTACAACTGTATTTGGTATCTGCATGGGAGCATTAAATACAGATCCTTGAAGATTGGTAGTTTGCTTAGAAATAGTATAGTTTGATATATCTACTTCCTGTTTTATTAACTTTGTAAATAAAGTCAACAAAGAATTATTCTGCATAATTACCCCTCAAAATTATTCTTATTATAGTCTATAATAAGAATATCGGCTATCTTAGATGGTACTTCTAACGTTGCATTAGATACATACCTGTCTCTATAAGAATTTATAAAAGTAGCTATTGATTGTGAATTAAAACTCGTATCGTCAGACGAGGCCATTAGATATGGAGTTATCTTCATTCTATCATTAGTATCACTTTTATTTGGGTTATCAACATAATCAGCAAGACTATACATATAAAAAGGATCTATAAAAGCTGTTAAAGACAATCTCTTGCCATTTCCAAGAGT
>JALHHX010000105.1 GCA_022837245.1 Lentisphaerota bacterium | reverse complement strand
GAAACGAGTCTGGGAATTCTGCAAATATTCCATTAAGGCGACGACGGCGTTCGGTATCTACGTCGATGGCAACCGCGAGCGACTGCCATACGAGGGCGACGCCTACATCAACCAACTCGGCCATTTCGCGCTCGACTGCGACTATTCGGTCGCCAAACGCACTATAGATTTCCTGCTGATACACCCTACATGGCCTACCGAGTGGCGCTTGATCATGATCCCCATTGTGTGCGATTACGTCATGCACAGCGGCGACCTCGACAGCCTCCGCCGCTGGTATGAACCCCTGCAGGCAAACCTGTTACCCGAATTTGCTGATCCACAAACAGAGCTGATCAGCACCGTTGGCGCTGAGAAAATAAAAGACATCGTGGACTGGCCGGTTGGCGAACGCGATGGCACTGTTTTTGGCGATGTAAACCTAGCGCCTAACTGCTATCGCCTGCGTGGTTTAGAAACCATGGCACGCATTGACGGACTTCTCGGTCGCGAAGACAAAGCTACTGAACACATGAGGCGCTCTCGAATCCTGCGCAGCTCTATCAGGGAGCATCTTCGCCTCGACGGAAAGTTTGTGGACAGCATAGGAACCGACCATCTAGCGCTTCACGGCGCCGTGTTCGCGTTGTGGGCTGGAGCTGCCACGGAAAACGCCGAAATAGAGGCGCTCAAACGCCTCATAGTTGAAAAGGGCATGGCATGCAGCGTCTACTGCGCCCAGTTCCTGTTGGAAGTCTGTTTCGAATATGGACTTGAAGACCACGCAATAAAGTTGATGACAGACGACTCCAAGCGGAGCTGGCTCAACATGCTCCGGGCCGGTGCCACCATGACGATGGAGGCGTGGGACGATGAATTCAAACCAAATCAGGACTGGAACCACGCATGGGGCGCGGCGCCCGCCAACATAATCGGCCGCCACATGTTTGGAATACGGCCAACTGAACCGGGATTCGCCTCATATACTGTAAATCCGCGGCCCGGTTCCATCGGCCGGGCCTCATACCGCTACCCAACTCCCCGCGGCCCGATAACCGTGGAAGTTCCTTAGCGTATGCCCACTCAGTGAGCATACGCCTGAAAGCGGAGGACCAGCCCAGGCCACTGGCTCCTAAAATCCGGGGCCTAGGGTCGAAGGCCTAGTTTGTCTTGCGGCCGCCAGTGCCGAACTTGCTCTCGCGGGCCTTCTCGTGCGGGCGAAGTTCGCGGCAAGTTTTGCCGGCCTTCCACATCTCGCTGTTGGCCATCTCGTCGAGCTGAGCGTCGAGCTTCTCTTTGTAATCGGGCGCTCCGCAGTCGCGGAGCACTTCATTGCACTCCTTGCCGTCAACGACGGATTTGTAGAGCTTCTTGAACACGGGGAGGTTGGCCTTCTTGAAAATCGGCCTCCATTTGAGGGCACCATGCTGGGCGGTGGCGGAGCAGTTCTTGTACATCCAGTCCATGCCGTTCTCGTCGACAAGGCGGATGAGGCTCTGTGTGAGCTCCTCAACCGTCTCGTTGAAGGCTTCACTCGGATCATGGCCATTTTCGCGGAGCGTCTCGTACTGAGCCTCCATCATGCCCGCAAGGGCGCCCATGAGAACGCCGCGCTCGCCGACGAGGTCTGAGGTGACTTCCTTCCTGAAAGTCGTGGGGAATAGGAAACCCGACCCAACCGCTATGCCGACAGCCTTGCAGCGATCTTCTGCCTTGCCGGTGGCGTCCTGGTAGACTGCGTAGCTGGAGTTGATGCCGGCACCGCTGAGGAAATTGCGGCGGACGTTGAGGCCAGAACCCTTGGGCGCGACCATTATGACGTCGACGTCTTTCGGCGGAACGATTCCAGTCTGCTTGCTATACTCGATTGAGAACCCGTGCGAGAAATAGAGCGCCTTGCCTTTGGTGAGGTACTTCTTGACTTCGGGCCAAATGATCCGCTGCGCCGCATCCGTCACCAGCATCTGTATGATCGTGCCCTTCTCGCAAGCTTCGTCGATTTCGAAGAGCGTCTTGCCGGGAACCCAGCCGTCCTTGACCGCGCGATCCCAGTCCTTCTTGAACTTCTTTGACTGGCCAATTATCACGTTGAATCCGTTGTCGCGCATGTTGAGTGACTGCGCGGGACCCTGAACGCCGTAGCCGATCACGGCAATCGTTTCTTTCTTTAGAATTTTACGCGCTTTAGCCAGCGAAAACTCTTTTCTTGTAACAACCGTCTCTTTTACTCCGCCAAAATCCATCGTGGCCATTTTATTTTGCTCCTAATTATATCCTTGCTTTACTGGTTGCCTCACTAGGATTCGAACCTAGACAAATTGATCCAGAGTCAATTGTGCTACCATTACACCATGAGGCACTGATGAACTTGGCAGTATAGCTCACGCGGCGTCGCATTTGCAAGAAATAATTTAATTCAAAAAGTGCTGCGAATCTAGTCCCAAAATACTTTTTTATTTCCCCACGATAGCATATAATACGGGCATGAAAAAGATTTTCCACACGGCATATGCCCTCGTAGCCGCGTTGGCGTTCGCAGCCGTGACGCACGGATGCACGCGGGAGAAGGTGCCGGCGCGGACGGGCATCGACCCCCTGCCACCCGAAACCGGCGTCAAAATGTTCGCATACGTCTCTCAGTTTGTGGAGATATCGCCGCGCGATTCCGGCACTGTCAACGCCGCGCGTTCCTCGCGTTGGATCGCACAGCAGATCCAGCGCATGGGATATGCTCCCAAGGCCGATACCTGGACTGAGAACACGGCGTTTGGAAAGAAAACATTCTGCAATATATACGTGGACATCCCCGGCAAATCGAACCGGGTTATCCTGCTTGGCTCGCACTATGACACGAAAGCCGGCATTTCCGACGGTTTTCAGGGCGCAAACGACGGCGGCTCGACCACCGGCGTGCTCCTGGGACTCATCGACCACTTTTCGACGACGAAGCCCGAGCTGTACCACACCATCCGGTTCGCGTTTTTCGACGGCGAGGAGGCCGTTGGCAGTTCATACCGCGACGACGACGGCCTGCACGGCAGCAAACGCATGGCTGCGCAGTTAGTCCGCTACCGCGGCTCGTCCCCGCTCACGGCCGCCTTTATCATCGACATGGTCGGCGATTCCAACCAGAAGCTCGAAATCCCGCGCAATGTGACGCCGTGGCTCGCCACGGTCGCCGTTAAGGAATCGTCCGCAAACCCCGAGAACGCCAGAGTCTCCCTAGGCCAGAACATCGTCATCGACGACCATTTGCCGTTCATAATGAACGGTTTTCCCTCGCTCAACCTGATCGATTTCGAATACGGCTCCGCACCCGGCAAGCACGACTACTGGCACACGGCGGAAGATACAATCGACAAAATCGACCCCAATTCGCTCCACAAGGCAGGCAATCTCGTGGTCGGAATCATAAACAGAATCGAACGCGGCGAGGATGTTCCGCCGGAGCTTAGACCCCCACCCCAAAACAACGCCTCACCAGCGAAATGAGCTTCAAAAAACGATTGCTGAAGTCGGCCGACTCGATCGCCGGATCCATAGCCTGCACCGCCCTCTCACGCGCGCAGAAGGCACGGGAAATCCGGCCGCTACAGGAGATCGAAGGCCCGGTTGTCGTGATACGCCCCGGCGGAATAGGCGACGCCGTGATGCTCTTGCCCATGCTAAGAGCACTGCGCGAGGCGTTCCCGGAACGCCGCATCGACATCATCTGCGAAACGCGCAACAGAAAGGTGTTCGAGCTCTCCATGCCCGGCTCGAAAATAATCTGCTACGACAAAACACCGTGCGTGGCAGTGTCTGCACTCCGCCACGGTGGTTATGCCGCTGCAATTGACACGGAGCAGTTCCATAATTTTTCTGCCGCCATGGCCGCGCTCACGAAGGCTCCCATAAGAGTTGGTTTCAAGACGAACCCGCGGCGTCATGGTCTCTACACCCACCTGGTGGATTACAACACCACCGGGCAGGAAGACGAGCAGTTCATGAAGCTCCTTCAGGCAATATCTGACGTGACACAGTTTCCGTCCAGAGCCGGCATTCTTGCTGACGCCGCCCTGCCCGAATTGCCGGACTCTCTGGCGGGAGTCGAACCCGCACGCACACTCGTGGTCCACGCCGGCGGCAGCATCCCTGAGAAGCGGAGCCCGGCTGCGGCAATGTCGGAAGTTTGCAGTACAGCAAGGGATGAATTCGGACTTCAGGCTGTCATAATCGGCGGAAAAGAAGACGTTGGGTATGCTGCAGAAATAGCAAATTTGGCGGAAGGTGCTGCGCTTGACGTCTGTGGAAAACTTAGACTTGAAGAAACCGTGGCTCTTTGCAGACAGTCTGTCGCGCTTTTGGGGCCAGACTCCGGCATCGCTCATCTTGCGGTGGCGGTTGGGGCGCCTGTTGTGGTATTATTCGGTCCAAGCGACCCCGCGAAGTGGGGGCCGCCTGAAGGAGCTGGAGTATCGGTGACATGTCAAGCGCAGTGTGCGCCTTGTTCGTTGTTCGGCTATTCAAAACCGTGTCGCAACCCGGAATGCGTGCTTACCGTAACCGGCCCCCAGCTTGTTGAGGCACTACGCACCATATTGGAGAATGAAAAATGGAAAAAAAGGCAGTAAAACCTGAGGAAATGACATTTGAGCAGTCGGTTGGACGGCTCGAAGAAATAGTGTCGCTTATGGAATCGGGAGAGACCGACTTGGACTCCATGGTCAAACTCTTCGAAGAAGGCCGCAAGCTTGTGGACACCTGCAACAAAAAGCTTACTGAAATCGAGCGCAAAGTGGAAAAACTCACCCGCTCCCCTGATGGCGCCATCAAATCCGAACCCTTCGACGAAACCGCGGAAAAGTAGTCGCGGAAAAGCGTTTAATCATGCGACGGTTCGTTGTAATAGCAAATGGGATAAGCCCGCCTGGAACGATGGGCGGGAATTCAAAAATCATTTTGGAGATGCTGCGTCATCGTCCTGACGACCTCGAATGCCTGGTTGTCACGCCCAAAGTGGAGACATTCACGGAAAATGGCATCCGCTCTGGAGGACGCTTAAGGATTGTCGGCATCCCTGAATTCGGGAAAAGTGAAAGAACCCATTATTTTGGTACCTGCAGGCATCTCTATCATCATGTCAAACGTGTTTTCGATGAGAATGGAGTTGGGCAAGACGATGTTGTTTATTGCGTCTCGGATTTCGGAGTCGATGTCGTTCCCGCGGACCGTCTATGTCGGGAGCTGGGTTTCACGTGGATCCCGTCCTTCTTTTTGTTTGTTCCTTTCATATTCGAAAACCTCAAGAATCACTATGGCTTTCCGCCATTGAAATATCTCGTATACTATTTTTATCAGAAGCACATACTAAGCATGATAGAAAAACGCGGTCACGGCGTGGTGATAACTAACGATGTTGATAAAAATCGTTTTTCTACACGCCTTCAGGAACATGCGTTGGCGATATACGGCGGTGTCAACGTGGAACAAATTCCGGCTACTCGCGGTGATGCTCATTATGACGCGGTTTTCTGCAGCCGGCTACATCCGCAAAAGGGGATATCGGGGCTTCTTGACATATGGGCGCGCGTCGTGGCGGAGCATCCATTGGCATTGCTGGCCATAATTGGGAATGGCGAACCACAATACGAATCGCACTTGCGCGAAAAAGCCCGCTCACTTGAAATAGACGGCAACGTGGAGTGGCTAGGATACGTAAATAATGAAGCCAAATACGAAATATACGGAAAGTCTCGTTTCTTAGTGCATTCAACTGTTTATGATAACAATGGCATGGTCGCCGCAGAGGCTCTATGCACCGGCCTTCCCGTCGTCATGTACGACTTGCCGGCGTTACGCGAAGTCTACAAAGAAGGCTGTGTGAAAGTCCCGTGCTTCGACCAAGCGGCATATGCGAAGGCAATATTGCGCCTTCTCGGTGACGAAGAAGAACTTGCTAGGGTTAGACCATCGGAATCAGAGGTGGCCAGATTACGAGGACATTGGAACTGGAAAGCTCGATCTGATTTGTTCTATGAATTCATGAGATCCGCTTCCAGCCGCCGGACATAATGGTTCTTTATGAAAGAAATTCGTTACTGGACAACACATACAGACAAATCTGAAGAAAACTGGAACAAAACGCTACAGCTAGACAATAGGGAGTTCAAACTTGTGTTGGACCCTGTGTCGCCAGATTACATCATAGCTTCTGAACATATATACGTGTCCCAAAAAACGCGGAAGAAATTTATCCGGTTGAACGACGGTCGACGTGTGACCTTGTTTTTTAGCGGTGAAGCGATCTTCCCCGACATGAACGTCTTCGATTATGCGGTGTCTTTTGATAAAAACTTTTGTCTGGACGATCGGATTGGACGGCCTCCTGTAATCGATTTCTTCCGGTCGCACATTCCTGAAGGCACAGAGTTGGACAAACCGCGGTCTTTTTCGGAGTCGGTCTTGCACAATAAGACGAAGTTCTGCAATTTCATATACGCCAACCCACACGCCCATCCAAACCGGGATTTATTATTCCACAAGCTTTCCGAATACAAGCGAGTGGATTCATTGGGCGCACACCTGAACAACGTACCCGGCATGGAATCACGCGGCAATCTGAATTGGCGCCGACTGGCAGTGGAGATGAAGCGCCCATATAAGTTTTCCATTGCGGCTGAAAACGCCTGCTACAATGGCTACGCAACAGAGAAGATTATCTCCAGCTTTATTGCTGGAACAGTACCGATTTACTGGGGGGATCCGTCTATCGATGAAGAGTTCAACCCCAAAGCATTTATAAACGCTGGAAGATTCGAGGATTTTAATGCCGTGATGGAAAGAGTCAAAGAAGTTGATTCCGACTATCGTCTGTGGATGGAGATGGTTTCCGCACCAATTCTGGCGGAAGAGCAAGTGGAAAAACTTGAATCAGATCGCGCGAAATATTGTGCGTTCACTCAGAACATCTTCTCACAGGACTTACAATATGCCAAGCGTGCTCCGGCAGGGTTCTGGAGTAACAACTACCACAAATATTTCAGTAAAACAAAGATACAGTCAATATCGCAGAGATTTCTTGCCACATTTTCCAGACACTGAGACGGCCTTTGACGGCCATATTAACCATGAGATGGCAGAATCGTGATACCCGTCTGATTACATTTGTTTTACGGCTCGTATTACGCCATGTCTAAGCCAAGACGAACGCATATCTGGATCATAGTGCATAATCATGAAATGGTCTGAGAATCTTGTTTTGAGACCGCGTTCTTCAAGAAATCTTCGCAATTCCTCCGCGTCATGTTCGTTATGATATGTACACAGCGACAACTTGATGTTTGCATTTCTTTTTAAGGTTTTCTCCCCGCCCCGTAGCATATCAACCTCAGCGCCTTCGATGTCTGCCTTGATGAAATTCGCTGTTGCTTCCCCAAGCATTTCGTCCAGCGTTGTAATGTCGACCCCGTCGGAGTTGTCGGAAATGAATTTCGGAACAATCTCTATTTTTTCCCGATATGGAGCAAATGTCAACAGCAATGCCTCAATCCCAGGGATTCCAAATCATCTCTCCTCGCGCGTACCTCCCACATCCATTGAGTTTGCTTCGGCCCATGAGTAGTGGCACAACCGCCTCCAAAGCAGGCG
>JALHHX010000395.1 GCA_022837245.1 Lentisphaerota bacterium | reverse complement strand
CCTCCGGCCCGTTGTTGCCTTCGGCGAGGAGCTTCTGCGACAGGGCGGCCACCACGTCGCCGTTCTCGGCGTGGACGAGCGGCAGCGCGCCGAGCTCGGCGCAGCGCTGGAACGACGCGAACATCTCGTCGTCGTTGACCATCAGCGCGCCCTTGTAGGCCATGAAGTGCTTGAAGGAGGTGATGCCGCGCCTGACCACCTCCGGCATCTCGTCGAACACCTCCTTCCCCCACCAGGTGATCGCCATGTGGAAGGAGTAGTCGGCGCAGGCGCGTGTCGACTTGTTGTCCCACATCTGCATCGCTTCAAGCAGCGACTGGCCGGGGGAAGGCAGGCAGAAATCGACCACCATCGTGGTGCCGCCGGAGAGCGCGGCGCGCGTGCCGCTCTCGAAATCGTCGGCCGAATAGGTGCCCATGAACGGCATTTCGAGGTGGGTGTGCGGGTCGATGCCGCCGGGCATCAGGTACTGGCCGCTGCCGTCGAGTATCTCGGTGCCGGCGGGAATATCCAGGTCCGTGCCAATGGCGCGAATCAGACCGCCGGCGCATAAAACATCGGCGCGGTAAGTTTCATCATGGGTTATTACAGTGGCGCCACGGATCAACAGTGACATGTCGAGTTCCTCACAGGGCTTGACCGGCTTGTGCTGGTTCTAAGTGTTTTAATTCCGTTCACTGAAGGTTTAAAAAACCTGTCATCAGTGACAGGAATAGAAACTAGCCCGAGTCTTTAGATAGGGCAAGAAAATTTTTTATAAGCTTATATCGTTATTAATATATTGATTTATAAGGATAAAAAATCAAAATCACCAAAATGTGGCGAGTGTTCACCATTTTGACGCACTTGACAGGTTCGCAAATTGAGCAACATTTCTTATTGCAAATCAGACGCTTGAGACATGCCTCTTGACGTCGGCAGTGAATAAAAATAATTGTGTTGCACCAGATTGAGTCCTGACGGTTAGGACAACTTCCAGGTTATGTCGGCGGTGTCACGCGGCAAGTATCCAGGGTTCAATCGGAAAACTGATTAACATCAGCAAGTTATATAAGCGGTGCAGGTTCGGAGGCGGTTGTCGGCACGGTTATTGAGTGCAGTGGCGGCTGGCCGGACCCGTGATGTCATGTTGTTTACGAGGTACTCCGGCCACCTGCCTCGACCT
>JALHHX010000104.1 GCA_022837245.1 Lentisphaerota bacterium | reverse complement strand
CCCGCTGATCGTGGAAGGGCTGTCGCACGACCCATGAACAATACGAGAACTCAACACTCACAAGTTATGAAGACTTATATTGAAAAAAAACTGCTGGCTTATTGTCTGCTTGTATTTTTTTCCGCATGTTGCCTGGCAGAACGTATTAGTGGCGACACCGCAGCTATGCGATACTTCAGTGCTTTTCAATTCGCGGATTTCGCAGGCGAAGGAACTGTTGTCGATCACTATGACGATACACTCGTGATAGGTGTTAACAACTATTGGCATGGCAGTTTCCCCACAAACCCCATCGCCATAAAAGGAGCTTTTTCAGACTGGGAAACCAAGGAGATGGTTGAAGGCGGCACGAACTTTTTCAACGGAAAGACGGTAGTGTTCTTCGCCATGACGAATGAATGGAAAAACGCGGTTTACAAGAGAGCGAGTGACAGCGGAATAATTTGGAATTCCGGCATTGTTCTCACAAATTACGGGGGGTATTGTTCGCCTAAGTTTGTTTGGGACTATCCTCCGTCGTGGTTTGCACTTGAAACCAACGATGTGGAACACGTCCACTTCTTTTCAAACATCGTTGAAAGCCTGGTGGCAGGCAGAGACCGGCGGCTCTTCTATACAACTACACGCGATGCAATGAAGGCAGGCGAGTCGGGCGATCCAGAGGAAAGGCTTTACAGGATCATGTCATTTTGGCCATTGATTGAGTTCATCTGGGACGAGCCGGAGGAGGCAAAACTAGTGGAGATGATTAACGACCCGTTGCTTATAAGTAAAATGCGCGCGCGCCATGGGGCAGCTCATTAAGCGCTTCGGTTGGCCCTCCACGAATTCTATTCCTGAACTGTGACCCGGTGGCAACCCAAGGTTTTCGTGCCGCAAGTCGCGGAGGTTGAAATGACGGAGGCGTATAATGAATTCTGCCGTCCGGTGATTTTCCCGTATTCCGACTGGCCTGATGAAATAAACGCTCATGAGGAACCTTTGTATGTCGGCGGTCCTTTGTTTTATACCGGATGCACGAACATGACGATGGATCTGGCCAAGCAAACCATAGCGGCCTGATGCCGGGAGTTCACGCCTTGCTATGTGAATCTGACATTGTGTGCAATAAAAGTTCACGCATGGAAGGTCTGAATCGTGTATAATTTACCAAATCTTAAAAAGGTGGATAGTGTGATCAGGCGTTCGGAAAAAAGTGTTCCCGTATGGGGAGAATACGATGTGGCGGTTGCTGGCGGCGGTATCGCAGGCTCGGCTGCGGCGCTTTCGGCGGCGCGTGACGGCGCCAAGACTTGCCTGATCGAGAAGTACGCCGGACTTGGAGGCTTGGCAACTCTCGGGCACGTGGTGGTTTATCTTCCGCTGTGCGATGGCCAGGGCCGTCAAATCTGTTTCGGGATCGCCGAGGAGTTCCTGAAGGCGCCGATGAAGTACAGCCCCTGCAAGCCGCCTGCAGCGTGGCAGGGTAGGGACTCTGCCACGAGAGAGGAGCTCGCCGAGAAGCGCTATCAACTCACTTTCGACCCGGCGCCGATGGCGATTGGACTGGAACGGCTGCTCGACGAGGCTGGCGTGGATATTATCTACGACACGCTGGTTGTGGACGTAAAGAAATCCGACAACGGCGCGCTTACGCATCTGGTGGTCGAGAACAAGTCGGGATGCGGCGCGTTCGCAGTCAAGACGGTGGTCGACTGCACTGGCGATGCGGACGTCTGCAAGATGTGCGGCGAGGAAACGGAGACGGCGGCGACTAACGTGCGCAGCGCATGGTATTACGTCGTGGATGAAGAAAGGCGTTTGGAGATGGGATACGCAGTCGATGAGTATTGGAAGGTCGATGAGAAGCCGGAGATCGCGTGCTTCGATGGCACTGACTGGCGGGGGGTGACGGCGCAGATCATCGAATCCCGCAAACTGATCCTCGAAGATGTGGCGCGGCTCAACTGCGGCCGCAGCGAGGCCGGCAAGTCGAAGTTGTTCCCTTTCTACGCGCCGTTCTTTCACGGATTCAGGATGACGAGGCATCTCGTTTCAGACTATGTTATCACGTCCGAGGATGTGCACCGGTGGCATGACGACGTTGTGGGGCTCTTCCCCGACTGGCGCAAGAGGGGGCCGGTCTATGGGATGCCGTTGCGAACCATCCTTGCTTTGAGGACGCCGAACTTGGCGGTGGCGGGGCGGTGCATTTCCGCGGCGGGGGACGCGTGGGACGTGGCGCGCGTGATCCCGGTGTGCGCAGTTTCCGGAGAGGCCGCCGGGATCGCCGCGGCAGTGGCGGCGCGTAGCGGCCGTGCGTTGCGCCAAGTGCAGGCGGGGGAAGTGCGCGAAGTTTTGAAGAATCGCGGGGTGGTGCTGGACAAAGGGCTATTGGATCCGATCGAATATTGACGACCCCCGCAGGCGGCAATTTGGAATTTGTCATGTTGAAATGAGTAAACAGCCGATGTCATCACGTCTTGTGCGCAAGAGTCTGAACGCCTTCTACAAGGCGCACGTCCTCTGGATGTTTTTTGCGATCTGCACATATGGGGCGCTGTACACGGGTATGCTGCTTTCGCTGGGCATGAGCCAGAAGCAGATCGGCTGGATAATGGCCTTGCCGATGTTTATGCTGCCGATGCAGATAGTGGGTGCCGTGCTGCAGCAGAAGTATTTCAACCGGCAGAAATTCTGGCTCGCGTGCCGCGTGCTTTTCCTCGCCGTGTACCTGCTGATGGCCGCGCTAGTGGCGGCGTCCGGGACAATGTCCACGTGGCTGTTGTTCGCGGCGTTTTCGGTTGTGATCGTGCTGGCCAACATAGTGGGGCAGGTGGGTGCGCCGGTGATTCTCGCTTGGCAGACGGATGTTATCCCAGAGAGGGAGAGCACGGTCTTCTGGAACCGCCTGACCGCGCTGGGCATGGTCGCGGGCGTGGTGGCGGGGTTCGCGGCCGGCTGGCTGGCCGACAAGTTGGGGCGCAACAACAGGATGACCTACGTGGTTGTGCTGGGGGTGTGCCTTGTGTTCGCGGTCGTTTCAACGCGTGTGGTGAAAACCGTCCCGGATCCAGACCCGGATCCGAAGCCCGACAAGGATGGCACCTGGAAGAAAATCCGGACGATATTGCGAGATGGCAATTTTATGCGCATATCCGGCGTGTTCTCGCTCAACTCCGTCGCCGGCTGGTTGAGCAGCGCGTTCATCTTCGTGCACTTGCAGCGGACAATGGGTTTTTCGATGGTGCAGATGCAGGTGCTCGGAGCCATAAGCTGCGCGGTCAGTTACGTGGCGGCGCGGATTTTCGGCATAGTAGGCAAGCATTATGGCCGCAAGCCCGTGCTCGTGATATGCACGCTTGTCAAGAGCGTGGAGTTTATCCTGTGGGGCACTCTGAGGCCCGGCGACCATTGGCTCGATCTCGCCATGCGCTCGTTAACGACATCGCTCCTCGGCGACTGGGCGGCCATGCCCCCGGGGTTCGCGAGCGCGGTCCCCGTGTTCATGCTCGGCGGCTTCGTCAACGTGGGCATAGGGTCCATGCAGCTCGCCTACATGCGCAACATCGGCCCGCGCGAGAACCAGACGCTTGCAATCAGCCTGTTCTACGCGCTGACCGGACTGGTTGGCGGCGTGGTGTCCGCGCTTAGCGGCACGCTGCATTCCTGGTTGAGCATGCCTGGCCTCGGGTTTGGCGGCTGGGTGGGCCACACTGTGCAGGCTCTGCAGCGTTCGGCATTGGATTTTGGGCTGTCGCCCTTCAACGTGCTCGCGCTTGCAGGCGCAGCGGTGTACTCCATGAACGCCCTGGTCATGAGCTGGCTTCGCGAGGAGGGTGCCGCGCCCACAATGCACGTCGTGCGTGTGCTGCTCGCGAACAACCCGCTGCGTGGCGTTTACCACGCGCAGATGCTTGCCAACCCGCTCACGGAGACGATGCGCATGGACGTGCTCAACAGGGCGAGAGGCGGGCTGGTCGAAGGCGAGCTTGTGCGCGACCTGGTCAGTTGCTCCTCGCAGATCCGTGACGGTGCCATGCGCAACATCACAAACGCCGGCAAGGACATTGAGCCTTCCGCCGCGGAGGCGCTCGTAAAACTGCTTGACATGCCCGCCCTCGGCATGAGGGTCGAGGCCGCCAGGGCGCTCGGGCGCGCCCGCTACAAAGCGGCGCTCCCTAGTCTCGTCGCGCTCTTCGACAACGAAGACCCCGACCTCGCCACCGCCTCGATTTACGCTGCGGGCCTCATTGCCGACCCAGCTGCCGCGCCCGATCTGCGCCGCGTGCTGCGGGACGCCACCTTCCCCGAAGAAAAGGCATGGGCTGCTGAAGCCCTCAGCCGGCTCGGCGATCACGCAGACGCGCGGGTCGTCTTTAGCGCCTTCCCGGCAAACGCCGACCCGGTCCTGCGCACGCAATGCCTCGTATCGATATGCCGTTGCATGTTCGACGGACAGAAGGTCTACAAGATCTTCGACGACGAAACGCGCAATCCCGGCACGGCCACGACGCTGCTCTGTGGTTCGATCTCCACACGGTGGAAGGGTCTTGACCTTGACACGATGATGACTCTCGTCGACGAAGGCAAGTATAGAGAGGCTGCCACGACGGCGATAGTTCCCGCAATTGAGTTCTGCCTCCCGTACGAGCGGCCGCAAGGCGCGACGGCGGAAGACGTCATCACGGCGCAGTTCGCCGAGGACGGCAGCTTCGTCAATGATTTGTTGGAGGGCGATGACTACGTCGCCACAAGCATCTGGCTGCAGCTGCGGCTCTGGGCGTTCTTGGAATACGGCGTTGGCTACGACGACCGATTTGTGCTCCTGGCCGTGCTTTTCTTGTGCGACACGCTCGGTAAACGCCTCGACCCGAAACAGCCGCGGCTTAGAGACGTGGCGGTGAATCAATAGCGGGCGGCCCGCGCCTACATTTCGAAGAGCTTCATCTGAAGGTCGTCGCCATGGCGCACTGGGCGCGGCTTCGCGCGCGGCTCGACGAGAGAAGGGGTGCCTGAATCGGAGAGTTCGTCGGCCTCCAGGTTGGCGAGGATTTCGCGGGCCCGCCGAAGCACTGGATCAGGCATGCCGGCGAGCTTGGCCACGGCGATGCCGTAGCTTTTGTCGGCAGGGCCGTCCACGATGCGCCGCAGGAACACGATGCCATCATGTTGCTCGCGCACGAGCACGCTGCAGTTGACCACGCCGCCGAGCGTCAAGGCGAGGTCGGTGAGTTCGTGGTAATGCGTGGCGAAAAGCGTTTTCGCTTTGACGGACGGGGTGTTGTGTAGATGCTCCGCCACTGCCCATGCTATGCTGATGCCGTCGAAAGTGCTTGTGCCGCGCCCGATTTCATCGAGCACGATGAGACTGCGCGGCGTGGCATTGTTCAGGATGTTCGCCGTCTCCTGCATCTCCACCATGAACGTGCTGCGGCCGCGTGCGAGGTCGTCGCTTGCGCCGACGCGCGTGAAAACGCGGTCAACGATGCCGAACGAAGCCTCTTTGGCCGGAATGAAGGAGCCCATCTGCGCCATTACCACGAGCAGCGCCACCTGGCGGATGTAAGTCGATTTCCCGGCCATGTTCGGACCCGTGATGACCATGATCTGGCGCGTCGTGCAGTTGAGGTCGGCGTCGTTCGGCACGAAGCGCTCGGAGTCTGGAAGTTGCTCAATGATCGGGTGGCGGCCACCTATGATGTGTATGGCGTCGCCTTCGTCCATCTTGGGGCGCTCGTAGCCAAGTGCCAAGGCGCGGTCTGCCAGGGAGCAAAGGACGTCGAGCTGGGCGGCGGCGCTGGCAACAGCCTGGATCCCGGCCGTTTCCCTGACGACCTCTGCCCGGAGGGAATCGAAAATGTCGTTCTCCATTATTATGGCGCGGTCGGCCGCGCCGAGGATTTTCTCCTCCCGCTCCTTAAGTTCAGGCGTGGTGAAGCGCTCGCCGTTGGCGATCGTCTGCTTGCGGGCGTAATCGGCGGGCACGTTTCCCAACTGCCCGGTGGAGATTTCTATAAAATATCCGAAGACCTTGTTGAATTTGACCTTCAGGGTCTTGATGCCGGTGCGCGCGATTTCTTCTGCCTGGTACTTCGCGATCCACGCGCGCCCGTTCGCGGCGGCGTCGCGCAGCTCGTCGAGCTCGTGGCTGACTCCGGGGCGGATCATGCCGCCTTCGTTCATCGTGGCGGGCGGGGACTCCACGAGGGTTCGGTCGATTGCGTCGACGAGGTGCGGGAGGGGGCGCAGTTCGCGGAGGATGCTCCCGAGAAGCGCGCCGGAGGCCACGGGCTCAAGGCGGTCGCGGATGGCCGGGATGGTTTTGAGGGCGGTTGAAATGGCGTTGACGTCGCGTGGGGAGCCGCGGCTTAGCGAGATGCGCGCGATGGTGCGTTCGAGGTCGCGGATGTCGCCGAGCAGGCTGCGTAGCGGGGAGAGGGCCCCGCGGGCTTTCGTCAAGGTTTCGACGGCTTCATGGCGAGAGTTGATCGCATCGAGATCCAGTAGCGGGCGTGCGATCCAGTTGTGCATGAGGCGCGCGCCCATGGGTGTGCGCGTGGCGTTGAGGACGCCGTAGAGTGTCGTGGAAGGGTCGCGGCCGCGCTGCGGCATGAGGTCGAGATGCTCGCATGTGGCGTCGTCGAGCGTCATGTAGCCAGAGGTCTGTGCCAGACGCATCGAAGTGACATGCGAGAGGTCTCGGCGGAGGTTCTCGCGGACGTGCTGCATGATTGCGCCGGCGGCGCGTATCGCCGTGCTGTTGTCTTCGCAACCGAAGCCGTCGAGGGATGTTACGCCGAAGTGCGACAGCAGCGTCGAGCGCGCGAAAGCCTCTTCGAAGAACCAGTAGTCGACGGGTGTGACGCATGCCACTCCGGCGTCCTTGTAAATGGCGGCGGCCTCGCGGTCAGGCTCCGACTCGCCTTCGGAAGTGGGCGCGATGCCCTCGCCGGGGGCGATGCGGTGGATCGCATCTCGGAGTGAATCGCGGGTAGGGTGGTTCTCGACGAAGAGTTCGCCGGTCGAGAGCTCCAATGCGGCGAGGCCGAACTCCTTGCCGGAGCTGGCGATTGCGGCTATGTAGTTGTTGCGGTCGTCCGAAAGCGCGGCTTCCTCGGTGATGGTGCCGGGCGTGATGATGCGCGTTACCTCCCTGCGGACAATGCCTTTGGCGAGGGCTGGATCCTCCATCTGATCGCAGATTGCTATCTTTCGACCGGCGCGTATGAGCTTGCCGAGATAGGAATCAACCGCGTGGTATGGTATGCCGCACATAGG
The DNA here is from genome assembly GCA_022837245.1 of Lentisphaerota bacterium. Classification (GTDB taxonomy): domain Bacteria; phylum Verrucomicrobiota; class Kiritimatiellia; order RFP12; family UBA3636; genus JAAZFF01. The sequence continues at coordinate 357 of JALHHX010000104.1, read as the reverse complement.
GTAGCCGGCGCGTTTCGTGAGGGCGACGTTTAATATCGGTGCCGCGCGGGCCGCGTCCTCGAAAAACATCTCATAGAAATCACCCAATCGGAACATCAGTATGACGTCCTCTGCTATTTCTGATTTGATGCGGCGGTACTGCCGCATCATGGGGGTGAGTTTTTCGGCCATTGCGCGTGGATCGTGGGATTCGTGAAAAGATTGCAAAGCGCAGTATATCACGCGTATGGCGGATAAGTCCATTTCGGAATTCTTCACGCAGGGATTCCAAATCATCTCTCCTCGCGCGTACCTCCCACATCCATTGAGTTTGCTTCGGCCCATGAGTAGTGGCACAACCGCCTCCAAAGCAGGCGG
>JALHHX010000394.1 GCA_022837245.1 Lentisphaerota bacterium | reverse complement strand
GCTACCAATTGCTTCCCCCGGGGCCGGAAACCAACACGGCCGTGCGGGTGGAACTGCGCGGTCAGGACGGCAAGCCGATTAAATCGCTCTTGCTGGGCAAATCGCACATGCGCAAAGCGGCGGGCCGCGCCTCGCCGATGGGCGAGATGGAAGAGGATGAAGGCTGGCCGGATGGCCGCTATGTCATGGTCGGCGGCCAGGTCAAAACGGTCGCGCTGGTCTCGGACCCGCTCAGCAATCTCGAACCCAAGCCGGAGCAATGGCTGAACAAGGACTTTTTCAAGGTCGAGAAAATCCGTTCGATTGCGGTCACCTACCCGGCCGCCACCAACTCCTGGAAGGCCAGCCGGGAAACCGAGAGCGCCAGCGAATGGAAGCTGGCGGAAGCCAAACCGGCGGAACAACTGGACCCCGCCAAGACCTCCGGCTTCGCCTATGCGCTCAGTTCGCCCTCGTTCAACGACGTGCTGCCGGCGGATACCAAACCGGAACAGGTTGGCCACTTTACTTACAGCCTCAAGATCGGGCAGCGGACCAATGACAATCTTCCCGTCGTCCTGGCGGTCACGGCGCAGATTCCGAAGGAACGGACGCCCGGCAAGGAGGAGAAGGACGAAGACAAGGCCAGGCTGGACAAGGAATTCAAAGAGAAGCAGAAAAAGCTCGAAGACAAGCTCACCCAGGAGCAGGGCTACGGCAAACGGATTTACCTGGTTTCCTCCTGGACCCTGGACGCGTTGCTGAAGGAACGCCACCAGCTCCTGCTCGAGAAGAAAGAAGAGCCCGCGGGAGAAGAGAAGCCCGCAGCACCGCCCACCAAGCAGGCCGAGGACCTGATGGAGCCTGCGGTGGAGCCCAAGTAGGGCGCCCGGAAGATTCCCTTGGGCGTCCCTCTGGCCGGGGGCGCGGGATGGGCGGTTTGCTCTCGCCCGCCGCGCCCGGAAGCGCCTCGCAAAGGCCGGCAGCCCAGGCAGGCCTGTGACTGCGCTTCGCCGACGAAAACGGCTGCTTTACCCCTCAACGTTCTGCCCGCCCGGGCGGCAACGCGCCCCTTTCCCTCGCGCATCATGGCACGGAGCGTGCGGATTGTCCGGGCGGCTGCGGCGCCGGGTTTGGCGGCGCGGCGAACGAACATGACAATGAAAGCTTTTAGCGCGTCTGGTTGGGCAACGAAAGCGCTGGCGGGGTTGATGCTGGCTGCTTATGCGGTGCTGCCCTCGTCAGCCGTTGGAGCCACGGAATCCAAACTGGAAGTGCTCCAAACCAAGACAGCGACGTACACCAATGTGACAGTGACCACGAAGGCCAAGGGCTACATTTTCATTGTCCATGACCGCGGGATGGCGAGCCTTAAAGTCGCGGACCTGTCCCCCGAGGTCCAGCAGCAGCTTGGTTATTCTGTGGCGGGCGCGGCCAAACATTCGACCAACACGGCGGTGGCCTGGACCAAACGCGAAGTGGCCCGGCTGGCCGGGCCGGAGGTGAAGGCCTTGGAAACCCGGCTTCAGCAAAAATGGTCGGGACACCCACCCGCCGAGGCCGTCCTGCGGGGAATGATCGGCCCCCAACAGGTGCTTGCCTTCCTCGGCGTCCTGTTGGCGTTTCATCTGTTCTACTCCTATTGCTGCCTGTTGATCTGCCGCAAGACCGGCAATCCGGGAGGCTTTTG
>JALHHX010000393.1 GCA_022837245.1 Lentisphaerota bacterium | reverse complement strand
GTGCAGGTTGTTCAGCAACGCCTTCAACGGCGTCACGTAGATGACCGACAGCCCCTGCCAGTCCTCCTCCACCATCCGGGTCAGCAGCGGGAACACCGCGGCCTCCGTCTTGCCGCCCGCGGTTGGCCCGATCAGCAGACAGTCAGACCCGGCCAGTACAGGCGCTACCGCCGCCTGCTGCAGCGGTCGCAACGAGGGCCAGCCGAGCGAGTTCGCCACGTGGTACTCGAGTGCGGCGTTCAGTGCTGTCTGGCTCATCTCCCGGGATCCGACTCTGGTCGGGGGATCCGACGCCGCTGGACCAGCCAGAGCACGAAGGCGGTCGCGATCAGCGCGCTGATCGCGCCGACCCAGATCGGCAGAGGCAAGTTTCCGATCTCGGGAGCGAATGCAAGGACGACCACACCAAGGAGAACAAACGGCACGGCGCTGGCATCCGTTCTCAGGATGCTCTCTTCGACCCTCTGGAGGTTAGCTTCTAGCAGCGATGTCTCCCGGCGGAGCTCAGACACGGTGCGTTGAAAGTCGGCACGCACCGCATCGACAGAACTCCTCAGCTTCCGATCGAGTTCGCCCACCTCTCGATGCAGCTCAGAGGAGCGCTCCCACAACGCTTCGATCTGAACGTGCATGGGAGCATCTGCCGACGTTCTCTGAAAAGCGCGGAATCCCAGAGCCCCTCCGGAAGCCATCGCACTTCCGCTGATCGTGTGGATCGTCGCCGAGCGACGCAAGACCGGGAAGAACCTCGCCAAAGCAGCCCGACTCCACGTCCCTAGATGGCGCGTCTCGTCGACCACGCCACCCCACAGATAATTCACGCTGTGAGGCGCCGAAGCCAGGCCACCGACAACGGCGATCGCCACTCCGACAACACGGGTCAGAAGCTCCAAGTCCTGCAGCATCACTCTCCCTCTACAGAGTCCGAATGGCCTGGGGCGGCGCGAGAAGTAGTCCAACCAAGCCTGTCGACGCCCAGCTTCATAGATCGAGTTCGACGTCGTCCACGTTGCCGGCGGCGCGGCCGGGGCGGCGGGTGTCGCCGAGGGCTCGGGCCTCGCGTTCGGTGTCGCGCAGTTCGGTCTCGTCGACGGTGAGGGCGTAGTCGCGGCGGGGGTGGAAGTCGGGGAACTGGTCGACCCGGTCCATGACGTCGACGAGCTTGCGGAGGAACA
>JALHHX010000103.1:2658-20280 GCA_022837245.1 Lentisphaerota bacterium | reverse complement strand
GCAATACGTCAATATATTGCCGATAACCACTATGAACTTGTGGATAGGCGCCCTGCTTTTTCTTTCTATGCCATATCCCCTTAGCGACAAAGATCATCGTGCGTGCCAAGAAAATGACTAATAAACTTTCCCGCTAATGTTTTCAACCTTTCAGTTGTTGATCGGAGCCTTTCTTGCTAAAGTAGTTGCACTGGTATTTTCATGAAAATCTCTATTGTCACCCCGAACTACAACTATGGCCGTTTTCTAAAGAAAGCGGTCGCTTCTGTTTTTGGCCAGCTTTCTACCGAGTCGTCGCTTGAGGTCGAGCACATCGTCATCGATGGTGGATCGACGGACAAGACGCTGGACATCCTCAAGGACTGGGAGGCCTCGCTCCGGCAACTATCTCCCGAGGTTCTGGCTCGCTATGCTTTTCGGTGGGTGTCGGAGCCGGACAACGGGCAGACAGACGCCATCAACAAGGGGCTGCGCATGACGACCGGAGACATCGTCTGCTGGCTTAACGCCGACGAGTACTATCTTCCCGGAGCGTTGGGCAAGGTTGCCTTGGCTTTCGATCAGTATCCGAAGGCCGACTTCATTTACGGCGAACCGCTTTTCGTGGACGCCCAGGACAAGCCCATCCGAGTCAAGCGGGACCACCCTTTTTCAAAATTCGTGCTACTGTATCACGACTGCCACATCGCCTCATGCTGTTCATTTTGGAGACGTAAAATTTTGGAAGCAGGTCATTATCTTGATGACTCATACAAGGTGACCATGGATTACGAGTACTGGTGCCGACTCGTTCGGCTTGGCTTTACATTCCAGTTCATTCCGAATGTAATCGGTGCTTTTACCTGGCACGAGAAGAATGTCAGCGTTGTCTACGACGAAAGGCGAAAGGAAGAGTTGCTGAAGGTTAAGTTGCTCTACACACGACGTCTTTTCAAAAATCCACGACTTCGGGTTTTGTGGTTGAGGCTCGGGGATTTTGTGTCTCATCAGTATAGAAGGCTGTTGGTCGTAATCCGAATATTATTGATGAAAAGAGAGGCGGTATGAGCCAGAATCCGATTGTTTTCGCGAAGCGATTGCCCCTTGTTATGCTTTATGGCTTTGGAGATATGAAACATGTCCAGTAGCGGATTAGGCGCATACCAAGTAAAAATCCATCAGATCGTCTTCGGCGGCCTGTTTTTTCTCGTCGTCCTGATGGGCGTCAAGACGATGATGTCAGGAGGAACCGGCAATCTCAAAATGCTGGCCGCACTGTCTGTTTCTGTTGGTGTGGTACTGGCGCTCGACAAGTACTACTGGGTTCTAGGGCCGTTGCTCTTCTCGTCGGGGCTACGCATGCCCGGACTCCCGTTCGATGGGAAGGAGTTGGGGTGCATTTTGTTGATTGGCGTGTATTTTGTTCGTCAGGCGATGCACAAGGAGCATCCCATCCGGCTGACCGGGGCCATTCTTGCCGCCTTGCCGATTTTCGTCTGGATTTGCTTCATCTGGTTTCTGAATCCAACTGGCATGGCGATGCTGGGCTCGTCGACGATTGGCGCGAGATTCTATCTTCAAATTTTACTGGGCTTCGGCGCATTTCTCGTGTTGTCGGCCCTTCGGTTATCCGAGAGGGACTGTCGGATTCTCTTCTACATCGTGCTCGGTTCGTCCCTGTATTCATTTGGGAGTTCTGTGTTTCTGGAGCGTATTGCTGACTGGACATCGGGATCGGAAGACGAGTCGATGTCCCGCTATGAATTGCTGGGAGCGCTACCAATTTACGTGCTACTCTTTTGCCGTTATCGGCTTGCGCAAATTTCCACATCGCTTTGGAAGCTATTGGCTGCGGTTGTGGTGGCCGCCGTGACGATCTACACTGGGAAGCGGCGCGCGTTCGGGACGTTGGTGCTTGTTCCGTATCTCCGCTGTTTCTTCACGGGCCGCGACAAAATGCTCACGGCGGTTTGGTCTGTCGTTGGAGCCATTGTCTTGGGGCTCGCTGTTGCCGGTCATGGAAACTTTTACGAACTACCCCTGTCCGCTCAGCGCGCCCTCGGCGTGATTGTCCCGAGCTTTGCCGAGAAGACGTCAGGCGGCCTAAAGGATCGTTTTCGAGAGGAAGTTCGACGATACGGCAAAGAGGTCATTCGGAGCAGCCCCTGGGTCGGACGTAAAGGCTTCTCCATGGATCGTGGAGAGACTTCCTGGATGATGTTCAGTGGGACAGGTGACGGATTTGAAGGCCACGCCTACGCGGGGAACTGGCACAGCACCTGGTACGCCTACGCATGCGATTTCGGGTTGCCGGCCATGTTTTTATGGGCCGGCTTCATGCTCTATGCGGTTGTCTGGGATTATCGTGGGTTCAGAACGGTAGTGTTTGGCGACTATGCCAGTACGGTCTACGTCTACTACTCATTCGCGTTGTTTTTGAGCTTGATCTTCTCCTACACGTCGGGTCATAGCGCCCATACGGCGCGGGATGCCTGGATTGTCGTGGGGTTGCTCACTGCAATTCGAAGCGGAGCGGCCTTACGACAAAGAGTTACAATATCGGAGGCAACGTGAAGATCGTCCATCTCGGCAACGTGCCTCCTGCCGTTGAATTCGTCAGCCGCTATCGTGTCAAGGTCACTCATCCCGGCCGCTGGGTGTTGAACCATGCCATCGCCCAGAAGCGGGCGGGGATGGACGTGGAGGTGGTCACCCAGGCGCACAAGGCGACGAGCGACTTCGTCTGCGATATCGAGGGGGTCAAGGTTCACTTCCTGCGCACCTACCACCCGTACCGCCACTTCACCTTCTACGCGATCGACCAGTTTCGCATGGCATCCTACGTGAAGAAGCTTCGGCCGGACATCGTCCACGCCCACGGCACTGAGGCGGCTTATGCATTGGCCGCGATTCGTACGGGGTTGCCGTTTTGCGTGACGGCCCAGGGGCTGATGTTCCAGATCATTCCCACGCTGGGGAATAAGCCGGACTGGAACATGCGCTTCATCCGGATGTCTGAGCACTACGCCTGGAAGCGGACGAAGTACGCCATCGCAAAGAGCGAATATGTCGGCGACGCGCTGGCGAAGGAATACCCCCATCTTGACCTGACGTTGATCCCCAACACTTACCAACCGGAACTCGACGGTGAACTCAAGCCGAAGCACGGAAAGAAGCTCGCCTTCGTCGGGACTATCGACGAGCGCAAGGGCGTCCACCTCATCGCCGAAGCCATGAAGGAGGTCGTCAAGCAGCATCCCGACGTCGAGTTGCACATCGTCGGCAATCAACCCGAGGGGACTGGCGGAGCCTACGCCATCGCGCAACTCGCCTCCCTGCGCCAGACCTTGGGTGGTCGATTCGTGCTTCACGGCAAGCTTCCCTCGACCTCACTTTTCGCCGTCCTCGACGACTGCATCGCTCTCCTAGCACCATCCCTGGAGGAGATGTTTGGCAACCAGCTCATTGAGGGATTGATGCGGGGTTGCCATGGCATCGTGGCCGAGGGTACGGCACTGGCGGAGAATGTGAGGCGCTTTGGAAACGGAACGGTTGTTTCCCAAGCGTCTGGTGACGCTTTGGCCGAAGCCGTGTTGGCCGTTCTTGATCATCCTCCAAGTGAAAATGTCGTTGCTCAAAGTCGGGATGTCATCCGCGATTACATGTCCCCATCTGTGATTGCCGGCCTGCACCGCAAGTTTTACGAAACCGTGCGGCTGGGCTAGTCCGAGCAATAATTTTGGAGGTGCGGGTGTCTACGCAGATATTATTGTCACGAAAACGGGTTTCGCCCATGTCTTTTTGGATTCAGCTTCGAGGCTTCCTGAGATGTCGTTAAAACGGATCGCAGTGAATGTGTTCGCAACCTACACACAGACCGCCGTATCGGTGGTTGTGGGGCTTTTTGCCACTCGCTGGGTTTATCAGGCTTTGGGTGAGGTCCAATTTGGTTTGTTCTCCTTGGTTGGATCCCTGAAGCAATGCCCGGTTTTTTGCCATGGCGATCGGCAAGGGATGGAGAGATGGCGAAATGGCCGGAAGGCGGGAGCTTGGAAAGTGGTTCAATACCGCCTTGTCCGTTCATCTGGCGATGGCCATTATGCTTTGTCTGTTGATGTATCCGGTTGGCCTTTACTTCATCCGGTACAAGCTGGTTATTCCCAACGCGCTGCTGGCCTCATCGGAGCAGGTCTTTGCAATTTCAATTGTGACGACTTTTTTTGCGATTCTCAACATTCCTTTTCATGCTCTCTACACGGCAAAACAGTTGATTTTTGTTCGGAATTTTTTTGGAATTTTTCAGACGCTGCTTTGTGCTTTAGAAGGGTGGTGGTTGCTACATTTCAATGGGAATCGGCTGGTCGCCCATTCACTGGCCACCTCTGTTTTGCTTGTTTCTCTTTATTGTGCCATGGCAGCTTTAGCTTTTGGCTCATTCACTGAGTGTAGGGTTCGCTGGTCGCTTTGGTACAATCGCGCCCGCCTCAGAGAACTCTTTTCCTATTCTTTGTATATGCTGATCGGGTCTGTTGGTCGGTTGCTTTCAGGGCCCGGTATCAACATCGTGCTGAATATCTTTTTCGGACCTTCCATCAACGCGGTAATGGGGATTGGCCGTCATGTGGCTTCGAAGGTCAGCATGCTTTCCGAGGCAATCGTTTCCGCAGTCTCGCCTGAAGTGACGTCCCGTGTCGGGGCTCAGGACTTGAAACGGGCGGAGTCTTTGGGTGTTGACGTCTGCTACGTGTCGGCTGTCATTTCCATTCTTGTATTTGTCCCATTGGTTTTTTGGCTGCAGCCTCTTCTTGATCTCTGGTTGAGAACTCCTCCGTCAGGCGCGGCTTTTGTGGCTGTTCTGATGATTCTCGAATCCGCCGCGATCAAGGCGACCTCCGGCTATGTGATCATGATCCAAGCCTCGGGACGAATCAAGGAATATCAGATCTTTGTAGGGATGTTCAACATGTCCTGTGTTCTTATCCTATGGATGTTGCTTGAAGTCGGATGTCCGCTGTTTCCTGCTTTGGCAACTGCCTGGCTCGGTCCGCGGATGTTGATTTCAGTCGGCGTTGTTTTCTTTGCCAGATGGTTGCTTGGGGTTCCCATCTGTATCTATATTAGTCGCGTGTTGATTCGGTCGGTCATTCTGGGAGGGGCCTCGGTGATTGTCTGCATGGGTCTGAGCAGCCTTTCAGAAAGTCTCCTTTGGGGAGGTGGGGCATGTGTTCTGGGTAACTTTCTCATTGTGGTTCCCCTGTCTGTTCTGCTGCTGGGCAAGTCGCGTAGGAGAATGCTTTGGGGGAGAATAGCTGAAAGGCTTAGGAGGACATGAAATCAGAAGGATTATCATATGGCTAAGGTTTATTACCCTTTGATTATTCGGGGGGGGTATGGTTTCTATAATTTCGGTGATGATGCGCTCATGGTGGCGGTTAACGCTATCGCACAGGTGTGTTTCCCACAAGAAGATATCGCTTTTTTATGTAAACAGAGTTCCTATCTACTAAAACTGCTGCCTGAAGCAAATTTCATATCTGCAACTGATCGAGACAAGATTACTGCAGACGTAGTCATTTATGGGGGAGGAACCCAATTTTATTCGTTCCCAGGAACTATAGGAAAGAATCAAGGTTTACTTCTTTCAACACTCTTGCCAAAAAACAGTCGATTGTATCGATTTCTTAGGTTAGCCTATCGTTGGGTAAAACCACGTCCGAAATATGAAGTTGATGACGCCAGTTTCACTATGGCTATCGGAATCGGCTTAGGCCCATTTGTAGAAAATTCATCACAGTTGGGATCAACAATGGAACTCTTTAAAAAAATGAGTTTTGTTGCGGTACGAGATTCTGCAAGTCTTCAGTTATGTATTGACTGGGGAATTGCTAGCGCTTCGCTTGAGTGTGATATTTGCTGTTGGGAGCCATTTTATTCTAAAATTATGGAGCCGAGGAAAGCTGCTAGCGAAATTCACAGAATTGCCATGATAGTACGAGATTGGACCCACGATAAAAAAGGAATCTCGTACAAGCATTCTTTGTTTCAGGTATATGAAGAATTGGTGGCGAATGGATTTGATGTGACCTTTTGCCTTTTCAAGGGGAACCATGAAGAAGGTTGGATTCAGTTTTTTAGAAGTAAAGGGCTTCGCTATATTTTCTGGGATCCGATGCAGTCGTCTTTGTCTTCATTTTGCACAGATCTTTCAATTTATGATTTATTTATTTCTGCGAGATACCATGGGGCGGTTTTCGCAACGCTTCTTGAGAGGCCAGTTATATGTATAGATATCGAGCCGAAGTTGGCGTTGGCTTCACATGAGCTTGAATCTAGTGATTTATTGTGGAAATCTCCATTTGACAAACAACAATGCCTTGATTTGGTTCGCCGTGTGAATTCTTGTTATTCTGATTATGTTTTCCGTTCTATACGCACAAAAAAACGGCTCGCTTCTGTCGCTGGAGGTATGGTGGGGAAGTTTCGAGATGCGGTTAGCATACTGCTCAAGAAAGAAGAAAGCAAATGCCGTTGAGATTCGGGCGATTTCTAGGTCAACTTGCGCTACATGTCCGTAAATCCGCGAAATTTCTTGACCATCCGTGACACAAGGTTGTCCCGCGAGATCTTGTTTCCATTTGATGGAAGGTTTTCAAGGAAGGTTGGAAGACCTTGGCTGTTGGCGCTCCAGTTCCACCGTTCAATTGCCTTTGATCTCGCTTGGCGCTTCGCAGTTGCCACCCATACCGGGTGATCCACGCAGAACTGCATCTGCTCCGTAAGCGAGTCAATGGAGACGATGCCCATTGGCCAATAGTACCCGTCAGCCCTTGATACATATTCGTGAACCGCAATAAGCAACCCCGAAATGGAGGGATCAACAAACTCGTTCATCGGAGCGTTGTCGGGAACGATTACGGGAAGTCCACACGACATGGCTTCGCAAATGGTAAGTCCGATCCCCTCGAGTCGTGACGGATAGACATAGACGTCCCCCATGTGGTAAAGCCCGGGTGCGGGAATGGTTTTCGTGATGCGGACAAGTCGATCACATGCTTCCAAGTCGCGAACGAGGTTTGTCATTTCTGGGAACCATCTCAGAATGTCGATTTGGGAATGGATGACCAGTTTCGAAGGGCCGTTGACATTCGCAAACGCCTTGATTAAAAAATCGGTTCCCTTGCGGTCGGAACAACCGGCGCTGTGGAAGAAGGTCACCTTGCCTTGGCTAACCAGAGTCGTTTCCGAGTCCTTCGGAGAGTACAAGGATGTATCCGTTCCCCAGGGAAGATAGAACGCGCCTGGATGCCAGGAGAAGACCGAGAAATGGCGTTTGGTATTGCAGATCAGTCCATCGTAACAGGCAAAGCGGTTGACCGAAGTTTCCCGGTAATAATCGATATACGCCACAGTCCTGATTCCGAGTCGCTGGCAGATCGCGATGGGCCAGAGAACGCGCTGCTCGTTGAAGATCACCAACTCGATCTGATGGACGACGAGCCATCGTCTGAAATCGCGGATTTGCATTCGGCTTGCATCGGTGATCGGCCACGTTCTGGCCCAATGCACGTTGGGCTTGTCCCAATTGGGGTCGTCATGGGCATAGTCGCCATCCCGGGCGAAAATGAAGACGTTGTTTCCGGCCTTTTCAAGGGTCTGCTGGTATTGGCGGGAGACGTAGGCCGCCCCTCGTTCGAACCAGGTTGTGACGATGCCAATGTTCATGTGGGATTGCTGATTATGCGTTCAGAAATGCGGCGCAGGCATCTCGAATGCGTTCGGAGGCATGGCCGTCGCCGTAGGGGTTGCCGGCCTGGGACATTTTCTCGTATACGACCGAATCGTTTAAGAGTTCCGTCACCCCGTTGACGATGCGCGATTCCTCGGTGCCGACCAGACGGCTTGTGCCGGCCTGCATGGCTTCCGGGCGTTCCGTGGTGTTCCGCATCACCAGAACCGGTTTCCCAAGGCTTGGCGCTTCTTCCTGCACGCCCCCGGAATCGGTCAGGATGAGCGTGCTGCGAGCCATGAGTCCGACGAATTCCAGATAGGGCTGAGGCTCGATCAGATGAACATTCGCAAGGTGCTGTCCCAGGATTCTTTTGACGGGCTCCTGAACATTGGGATTCAGGTGAACGGGGTACACAAAGTCCACCTTGGTGAATCGTTCGGCCAGCGTGCGGATCGCCCGGCAGATTTGTTCGAAACCCTGGCCGAAATTTTCGCGCCGATGGCCCGTGATGAGCACCATGTCCCTGTCAGATTGGGCGTTTGGCTGAAGGTGGAAAGGGAGGTTTGCGATGGAGATATTTCGATCCTTGACCAGGTCTTTTGCCATGAGCAGGGCGTCCACGACCGTGTTGCCCGTGACTGCGACACGATTTTCGGACACCTTCTCGGCGAGAAGGTTGCACTTGGCCGCTGGCGTCGGGGCAAAATGCAGGGAGGCGAGTCTTGTCGTCAGCACGCGGTTGGCCTCTTCCGGCCAGGGAGACAGGAGGTTCCCGGTTCGAAGCCCCGCTTCGATGTGGCCGACCGGGATCTGGTTGTAGAAGGCCGCCAATGTGGCGCAGAAAACGGTTGTCGTGTCGCCTTGGACGAGAACGAGGTCGGGTTTTTGGGCGGCCATGACGCCATTTAGCTGCTCGATCGCAAGGGCAGTGAGCGAGGCAAGCGACTGGTTGGGGCGCATCAGGCCAAGGTCGATGTCGGGCACTATCCCAAACACGTCGAGAACTTGCTTGAGCATTTCGCGGTGCTGACCCGTTACGCAGATTTCAGCATGAAACCTAGGGTCTGATTGAATTACACGGATAACGGGAGCCATTTTGATGGCTTCAGGGCGGGTTCCGAAAACGAAGAGTATTTTTTTCATTTATGGATATTCAATGTGAAGCAAGATGCTTGGGCAGGGAAGGGGACAACCCGAAAAGTGAGATGAGGCGATCTGTTTCGCTGCTTGTGTGAAGTTGTTCAGACCAGATTTTCGATGTAGAAACGGGATCGCGCAAGCCGGTCGCCCATGCTTCGACTTCCGTGTCGAGTGCACTGGACATCCGTTCTACATTCCGTCGTCTCGCCATCGTTCCGCAGTTGTTGTCGGAGAACATGGCCAGTTGCTTGAGTTCCGGCGTGAAGACGATCGAGCATCCGCAGCAAGCGGCTTCTGTGACGACATTCGGCATCCCCTCGGACCCAGAGGCAAGAACAAGAATGTTGGATTCATGGTACCGCGGGAGGATGGCCAATGGATCCAGCAGCGGTTCTACCCAGATCTGGCCAATTACTGCCGGGTTCAAGTTCATCGCCGCATGTTTGACATGATCGCTTGACTCCCCGACGACGACGGCGGAGTAATCGGGATGTTTGTCCAGGGTCTTTGTGAGGACCTGCCCAAGAAGATTCCCGCCCTTCAGCGGGTTCTTCCAGTCTCTCGCCACGGCAATGATTTGCTTGCGTTTCGGAGGGGAGCACGCATCGTACTTGAATTCATCCGGAACGGGGTGTCCGAGAAATACCGTGTGCTCTGCAAGTTGTTCGAGAAGATTCTCAATGAGCCAGGTCTTGGTATTCTCGACGGCGAAGTGGGATTCTCCCGTAATCCAGTCGAAAAGCGCGAGGTAGCTCTTGAGACTCTTCGTGCCTCGAACCGCACGAATGCCTTGCCGGGCACATGAGCGAAATGCCGATTCGAGTTTGTTGTGGTTCTGGTGCGCGGAGTGGTACCCGGTTTTGATCTGTCGCCAGAGATCTTTTGGGAATGGCAACACGCCGTTGGCGGAGTCCAACTTGAGCGCGAGGGGAATGCCGGTTTCGCGGATGGCGCGGGCAACCGGGGCAAGACGTGGGTTCAGACCTCCGTAGAGTAGCACGCCATCGGCCTTCTGATCTTTCCAGTAATCGACAGAGCACCATTGCTCCCAAGTGGCGATGTCGAGGATCGGCGACTTCGGCGGCGGGTATCCTGAGCCGTCATCGATGATGATCTTGACTGCTTCGTGGCCTTGGCTAACCAAGTACTGAGCAAAACGCGCCCCATCCCGCTGAAGGTAGCGAGTCTCGGTGCCGTCGTAACTGATGGGAAGCGGAAAGAGGAGTTTCATGAAAGCCTTTTTACTGGATTGCCACCCCAGACTTCTCCGGCGGGGATGGTCGCCTTGCCGCCCAGCGAGACGTTGATCCTCGCCCGGCCCAGCGCCTTCAGGCTGCCGCACTTCACGCCGTTGAGCCAGAAGAGCACGCGCGTGTAGGCGGTCCAGTACGTGGCCACTAGTCGCAGGTGGAGGGCTTTGCAGGCACGTGCGGGCACGAAGAGCCCGCACGCAGGTGTGCGCGCAGGTGGAGAGGAGGTGGAGTGGAGAGGAGGTGTGGTTGAGCGCATGTGTTTGCGGGGGAGTATAGCACGTCTAGCCACTTAGTGGCTAGACGCAGGTGAAGCTTGCACCTGCGTGTGCCCTCTTTGTGGGCACACGGGGGCGATCTGCGCGCAAAGGGTGTTGAGGTAAAGGAAGCTCGCGCGCCCGTCTGGCCACTTAGTGGCCAGACGCAGGTGCCGGTGTTCACCTGCGTGCGGGCACTGGGTGCCCGCACGTAGCTCCAGCAGCCGGCCCTCCGCACACAGGTCGAAGTACCGACCGGCGGGCTTGTAACGGGGGCCGATCTCGGCGGTGATGAGGTGGATGCAACTGCCGCCATTTTCCAGCACGAGATCGAACGCCCGCTTTTCGCAAGGCGAGATGAACGGCGATACGAAGACAAACCCTTGTTTAAGATGATCGGGCATGATCTGGAAATCATCGATGCCAATCTGCGGGAAAAAGCTCGGAATATTGCGCAAATCCTGCTCGACAATGGCTCCTACGGGGGTGAGGGTGAAAGTATCGGGAGTGATGCGGCAGAGGAAGAAGCCATCACGTGCGCTTAGCGTGAGCATGGCGATCCCCGGGCGGTCGTAGTGGTAGCTGGCGAGTTTTCTGCGCATCGTGTGGGCGGCACTCAGTGCCCGACGTGCGGCCACTCAGTGGCCGCACGCAGGTGGGCGGCACGTGCAGGCACTTAGTGCCTGCACGCAGGTCAGGGCTTCACCTGCGTATGCCTCGTACGGGCACCAAGTGCCCGTACGCTGGTGTTCTCCTGCGTGTGCTCACTGGGTGAGCACACGTGGGCATACGTTCGGATAAGCGCGGCGACATTCCTTTCGGGGGGGCAATCGCCGGCGAGGAAGCGGGCTTGGGCGTTGCGGCCCATCTTGGCGAGGCGATCGGGATCGGCCAGAGCCTTCTTCAGGACTGTGGACAGAGATTCCGCCGAACCGGATTCGAAGGTGTAGCCCGTGATGCCGTTTTCGATGAGGGAGGCCTGTCCGCCGATGTTGGAGACAATGGACGGCGTGCCGAGGGCGGCGGCTTCGTTCACGGACATGGCGAAGGTCTCGTAGCAGGTGCTCGGCAGCACGAGGACGGAGGCCGTGGCCATGTGCGCATGGAGGTCAATCGAAGAGAGCCGACCGGTGAAGGTTACGGAGGGAAGTTCCTTGGCGAGCGCCTCGAGAGCCGCCCGCTCGGGGCCGTCGCCGATGATGTGCAGCCGGGGCTGCACATCAGCGGCTAGGGAATAGCGGCTAGGGGCTAGGGGGGTGGGAGGTTCTAGGGGGAGGAGAAGGGGCTAGGGGTGTGTGCGGGTGTGTGGGTGTGTGGGTGTGGCAGGTGGAGCCGTCGGACGGGGATGCCGAGGGCGTCGAAGACGTCGGTTTTGTCGATGACGTCGCCTCGCCTAGCTCCTGCTCCTGGTTCGACAAAGTTTGCGACAAAGCTCGCGACAAAGTTTCTTCTTCCTGAACCCCGACCCCTGAACCCTCGGCCGCCTCTCCCCCTAGCCGCTGGCCGCTAGCCGCTAGCCGCTGCTCCAGGAGGAGCTTCCAGGCGGCGATGAGGATGTCCACGCCCTTCTCTGGGGAAAGCCGCCCGACGTAGAGAACGGTGGGGGGATTTGAGATTTGAGATTTGAGATTTGAGATTTGGCCTTGGGCTTCGTGTGTGGAACCACGAATGGACGCGAATGGGGAGTGGAAACGTGAAACTTGAAACGTGAAACTGGGGCTTAGCTGTTCTCTGTGTCTCGGTGCCTCTGTGTGAGAAGAGGTCTCTTTTTGTGGTTTTTGGTGCCTTTTTGTGGCTACCCCCTCCTCGGTTGTGGCGGCATTGGCGAGTACCTGATACCTGGTACCTAGTACCTGCGCCGTCGGCGCCGACGCGCCGACGGCGTTCGGCTTGACGACGACTTTCGCCGGATCGCACAGGCGGGCTTCGAGGAATTTCTTGCGACCGAATTCGGTAAGGGCGATGTAGGTCGTGACCTTGTTGCGATACGTGCCGAGGAGACGGTGGGCGATCAGCATGGCCGCGACGGTGACGGAGGCGGAGAAGGAGCCGCGGTAGCAGCGGTGGATCACGCCGCGGAGGGGCGAGTGGCCGAGGCAGTCCTCGCAGATGTGGCCGTTGCGGTAGAGGTAGGGATTGATGCAGATGAGCCGGTAGTTGTGAAGAGTTTGGACAACAGGGATGCCCTGCTTCGCCGCCGCCCAGTAGACGGAAGGGGAGATAAGCGGGAAGGTGTTGTGGCAGTGGACGATGTCTGGCTTCTCACGCTGGATGATCTCGGAGATCTCGCGGTAGCTCTGACGGCTCCAGATGGTCGCGAAGAAAAGGGAGGGTTTGTTCACCACGAAGGACACGAAGCGCACGAAGGGGGAGAGAAGTTTTTCTACCACAGAGACCACAGAGAGCACAGAGGTGGGATAAGTTATTTTATCCGCAGATTCCGCAGATTCACGCAGATTTTTGTTTGGAGGGGTGGAAACAATTTCTTCTCTGTGGCTCTGCGTCTCTGTGTGGGAAGAAAGACTTCTTGGCGAACTTGGCGAGCTTGGCGTGAAATGCTTTTTTAGCCACGAAAAACACGAAAAGACACGAAAAGTTTTGTTGACAGGATTACAAGATTGACAAGATATCTGATCTTCTCTGTGTCTCTGTGTCTCTGTGTGAGAATAAAGACTTCTTGGCGTACTTGGCGAGCTTGGCGTGAGATCATTTTCACGCAAAGACCGCAAAGAGCGCCAAGTTTTTTTGACAGGATTGGGAGGGAGTGTGTGAGTGTGTGGGTGTGTGGGTGTGGGAGAAGGTGCTAGGTGATAGGGGCTAGGGGCTAGTGCCTGCGGGTTGTCTTTTTTGGGGAATCGGGTATTGGCTAGTACCTGATACCTAGTACCTAGTACCTGCGCCGTAGGCGCCTCTAGCCGCTGGCCGCTAGCCGCTAGCCGCTTCTCCCCAGAGTTGATCTCGTCATTGTGCTTTTCATAGCAAATGACTGTATGTCCGGAGCCCCGCAACATGGCGCATTCGGTTTCGAAGACACTGTCTTCGCCACCGCGCTGCTGGTAGTGGTTGTGGACGACGAGGATGGTGAGGGGTTGAGGCATGGAAAGGGGTTAAGGATTAGCTCTTGAGGCGTTTAAGCAATCCTTGTATCATACTCGCAATTCGCATGTTTTGGCAACCTCGGCTAAAGGTGCGGCAGACAAAGGGCGTGTATGGATATGGAAACTAGTAATATTGTAGACAACCGGCAAGGGCGGAAGTTATCTGCTGTGCTTCGTGTGACGGGGCTGTGGCTTGTGGTCTGGCTGGTATTCTTCCTGCCCGCGCTTCCGCGCTCGACGGTTCTCGCGCCGCTTGACATCATGGATTCGTTGCTCGAACCCTGGGCGACTGCTGATGCTCCCCATGTGAAAAATGCGTTCGTGTACGATACGATTTCACAGTACATCCCCTACGACTTCTCGGTCTACAGAAGCCTTCAGGATGATGGCTATGTGGGGTGGAATCCGGATACGCACAGTGGAACGGCGATCCGCGAGAACGCGATGTTGTGTCCGGGGGACTTCCGGCACCTGCTGTACCGGGTCATGCCATTTTGGGACGCCTGGGACTGGGGCCGGATGATGAATTTCGCGATCGCGGGGATCGGCATGATCCTCCTGTTGTCCCAAGTCGGGCTATCCCCCCTCTTCATCCTGATTGGCGCCATTTCGTTTTCATTCTATTCGCAGTTCGTTGTCTGGATCTACACCGGCGTGATGATGGCCGGATTCTGCTGGGCGCCGTGGATTCTTTGGGCTTTGCTTCGGGAGAAGGCGTTGGTTTTGGCGAACCCGATGCAGACCTGGCTTTCATGGGTCCTGAGCGTGATGCTTCCGGGTGTTTTCATCGGTTTTGGACTCCGAAACGGGTTTCTCCATACGACGCTCTTTACGGCGACGTTGCTGGTGCTGTACTACATTGCCGAGTGCATCCTCCTGCGAAAAGAAAGCACGCGCAGTGTCCGCCGTCGGCTAGGGGTTGTCTACGGGCTCTCCCTCGTCCTAGGGCTTGCAATCGCCAGCACGGTACTCGTCCATGTCATTCCTCCGGCAATGAGTTGTGGAAGACAACTGGCCGAGCGGTCGTGGGGCGAGGCGCTCAAGACGCTTCCGACGTTGATCACGTCCTTTTTGCCGACGATCATGGGAACGCCGCAGGGGTTGGATGCCACGAAGTACTTCTCAAGCGACATGTTCAATCTGAAGTTCGGTGGCTGCAATGCTTTGATTCTGGCGATTCTCGCGTTGTTTCGCAAAGAGTCTCCTTGCTTGCCCAAGATTCTCTTTGTCGTTTCGCTTGTCATTCCCTTCACGCCGCTGGACACATGGTTCTACAGCCGTTCGACCGTCATTTTCGCGCTGGGCATGGCCTGGCTGGCGGCGTGGTATTTGACCCAGGCACGGGATCGTCCTCCTTCGCGGACGTGGGTTTACGTCGGTCGGGCTTTTGCTCTTGTCGTCGTCGGATGGTTGGCCGCGAGCGTGTGTCTGGTTCTTTTTGAGGACACCATTTCCGAGATCCTCCGAAAGGTCGTCGAGCGCAGTCTTCCCGCCAACAAGGCGTCACGTCTGGATTGGATGCTGGGACGTGCAACGGAATTTGTGTCACGGTCGAAAGTCTGGCATCCCTACAATCTCGCCACCTTGACGGCAATCGGACTGGGTCTCTTCGGTTGTTCGCGCGTCAACAACCGGACACGGCGGCTGTGGCCTGTGGCGGCGTTGATCACGGTTTGCACGTTCGCGGAAATGGCGTTGTTTGCATCGACATGGATCAAAATCTCTCCCAGACCGGCGGGAAAAGATGCTCCTTACGCGAGCCAGCCCTGGGTTGAAGCGGTGAAAGCTCATCTTGGGAATGGGAGCCTTTTCTTCTATGACCGCAGCAACTTCGATTACATGCAGTTAAACACGCCGAGTGCCTACGGCATTCGCCAATGCCAAGGGTATGAATCGATCAAGCCGAAACGCTTGTTCCCTTTGCGTCCACTTTTTTTTGATCCAGAGGATTTTGCACTGGCTGGCGTCTCCCATGTGCTTGCTCCGCCGGGCGTCTATCCGGAAGTGCTGAAAGGGTGGGAAAAGGTGATGGATGCGGAGGAGCTGGTGCTCTACGCCAATCCTGCATTCAAGAGCATCTTTGTGGCGCATCTTGCCTCAGGAGAAAGCGTGCCGCTTTATGCCGAAGTCCAGACGGCGAACCGCCGAACGATCATGCTGCCGAAGGGAACAGTCTCCGTCGATATCGCTGAGTCCTACCATCGGAACTGGAGGTATTTGCTAGGTGAAGGAGAATCGGCGCTACCGTCGATGGCTCCTGACGGCTACTACGCTATGCGTATCGTTATGGAAGAAGCACTTACTCAAAAAACCAAATTAGTTTTGTCATTTCGCCCGTAAAGGTTGATGGCATGTACATTGAGAGACAGCTTGGCTAATTTTCTGGGGCGAAAGAAAAAGGTTTGAGTTCTTGTGCCCAGTTGTTACCTGTTAGTCGAAGCTATTCGCCCGCTTCCGATAAACCATCTGTGTTCATGTGGCGCATTTTGTAGAGGGCTAAATGAGATGTTTGTTGTATCTTGACCACGCGTGCGTCGATGTCAGGGGTGGGCGTAGCTGTACTCAACATCAGATAAATGTATTGTTGAGGTTTTTTTGAAATGACCCATCTCTCACTTCCGAAGTCATCAGGAATACGGCTGAACTCTACTTGAGGTGCTGGTAAGGCATATTTGCATGAGATCAAAATTCTTCGCGAATATTCATCGCATAAGATTAGTGAATTGTCTGGGTCTTGGAGATGTGCAATTTCATGGAGAATCGGGGCGGTAATAAAGTGAGGGGCGAGATCCGAAAAAAACGTGTAGAGGGTCATTGAGACCAAAATGACAGCGGTAGAAAGCCGCTTGATCCAAACGTATGAAAAAAGGGGTTCAAGAGCTTCGGCGAACAAGGGGTAGAGCAATACCGGGAAGAAGAGAATCAACCGTGCTCGCAAGTCGCCCGGGGCAATGGGCCAATGGTGGAAAGCCGAAGCGGCAATACAGAAAAAAATGGGAAGGAGAAGTGTCGCGAAAACGTATCGGTTGAGTTTATAGGTCTTGAGCATGCCAAAGATGAGCATCCCAAGCGGGAATAATGACAAAGCCATCTGCAGCCCCGAACTGGCATAGGGAACATAAGTTAAATATGTGGGGCAGCGAAAGATCCGCGCCGTCGTGGTGGCATACCAGAGGATTGCGTTTTTCGAAGAGGAGACTGGGGCAAACGCCTGCATTTGGGTTCCCCAATAGTCATCCATCATGGAAGGCATGGTTTGCAGCGTGTTGAATGCCACGGCGGACATGACGAGGAGGGTTACTGTCCCAATAGCGCAAATTGTTCCTAAATAACAGCGCTGCCCCTTCTGACGTGAATTTTCTGAAATGAAAAGCGAGAAGCCGGCTGCGGGGATGACAAGAAAAGCGGCATGTGAGAACAGGGGGGCAATAACAAAGGACAGGAACACCCAGAGGATTTTCTGGCGTCTCAAAATGAAAAACGCGGTTGCATAGACGACAATTGCGCAACAGGCGACATCAACGCTGTACTGCTTGAATTCGCCACTGTAGTAGATGAAGGCCGGGTTCAAGGCGATGAGGATCGTCATGATCCCTATGGCGCGGGAGCCCCCCAGGAGTCGAAGCAATTTGTGCAGGATGAAGATGCTGGTGATCCCTGCAACGAGCGGAAATAACGCGAGGGCGTGGTTGTCATAATTCGTGAGCACCCCCACTATTTTCGAAAGGATAAGGAACCCAACGGGAGCCGACTGGTCGAATCCAGGCCCTTGTTTGATCAGTTGCCAGAGGGAATGCGTAACCAATCCTGCTTTCAGGGAGAACGTGTCGGTCCACAAGGTGTTGACCCACCAGAAATCAATTCTTGTCAGAATCCCGACAGAAAGTGAGACGAACACGATGAATTTTGAGAACTCATCATCTGCGAGAAAGGCGGGCAGTTTTTTCTCCGGAAGACATGTCTTGTAGAATAGAGTGAACAGGGTTGAGCAGGATGCGTAGATGCACATCCTCAGGACTCGATGGAAGTGAAATAAATACCTCTCGGGATTGGAGGGAACTTTTTGTATTGCATAGGCCTCCACCAGCCTTGTCATCACAGAAGGTGGATTGAAGTATATCCAGAATAACAGAGCCGTTACGAACAAAGCGGTCACCAGAAGGAGCCGT
>JALHHX010000103.1:0-2611 GCA_022837245.1 Lentisphaerota bacterium | reverse complement strand
ATTGGGTTCATTAGGGAGGGGGGGGGAGGGCTGTGCTGTCAATTCAACCCGTATTTGAGGATGCACCAGATGGCCTTGAAGCCGTCCTTCCAGCCGATTTTCTTGCCCTCTTTGTATGTGCGGCCGGAGTAGCTGATTCCCATTTCGTAGACGCGGAACCCCTTGCGGGCAATGCGGGCGGTGACTTCAGGCTCGAAGCCGAAGCGGTCTTGCTGGAGTTTCGGGAGGATCTCCTGGATGCATTCGCGGCGGAAGACCTTGTAGCAGGTCTCCATGTCGGTGAGATTCAAGTTGGTGAAGCAGTTGGAGAGGGTGGTCAGGAATCGGTTGCCGACCGAGTGCCAGTAGTAGAGCACGCGGTGCTCGTGGTTGCCAAGAAAACGGCTCCCGTATACTACATCTGCCTTGCCCTCAATTATTGGCTTCAGGAGCATGGGATACTCATTGGGATTGTATTCCAGGTCGGCGTCCTGAATTATAACCGCATCACCTGTAGCATGTGCAAATCCTGTACGTAAACCCGCGCCCTTGCCTTTGTTTACTTCGTGGTAAAGTAACGTGATGGTGTTGAAAGGGTCTTCTTTGTGCTCTTTCTGGATAGCGCTCATGATGGCGCGGGAGTTGTCTTTGCTGCAGTCGTCCACTAAAATGATTTGCTTCTTTATCGGCACGTCCACCACAGCGTTGACGAGCGTTGTCAGCGTCTTCTCCTCGTTGTATACGGGAATCACAACCGATAGCACGAAGTCGTCGGGTATCACGAAGAGTCCCAGTGATTTGCATACTGCCTCGCCGAGGATGGAGGAGGTTCTGGAGTAGGATTCCGGGGAATATGGGGATTGTTTCATAATGCGGATTATAGCAACTTATGGCGGGATGGGGAAGGTGGGTTTTGAGGTGCAACACCAAGCCCTTGCTGCCATGAGGTATCCGCAGGTTCCGCAGATTAGAGCAGATTTTCTCTTGCTGCGTGGGAGATATCCGCAGATTGCGCAGATTGCCGCAGATTTTCTTTTGCTGCGTGGATCATTACCACGCGACGGCGCGACGGCGCGAAGCTCTTGCCACGTGGTTTTTGGAGGGCTAACCACTATCCACTAACCACTAACCACTTAAAATGCCAAGCCCTTGCTGCCGTGAGGTGTCCGCAGATCCCGCAGATTAGCGCAGATTTTTTCTTGCTGCGTGGGAGGTATCACTCGAAGACGCGACGGCGCGACGCATTTACTCTTACTATTAATCTTAATCCCAAGCGGCGGCAGAGGCTTGCCGTCCTCCAGAGCAAAACGGCCACAGCAGCTGTAGGGCGACACGACGTGGAGCCGCCCGCGGCAAAGGCTCATGTAGCAAAAGCGTCGAGTCTTCGCGTGCCTATCTGCGTGCCAAAAGCAAATTTGCAGGGAGCTTGGCTGTCAGACTATACACCATCTCACAAAGCTCCATTGATTTTTGCCAGACTGCTAAATCTCGGCAGCTTTTGATTACGACGCTCATTTCCCATGTTTTATTATCGCCATTTTTTTGTTGTTGGCGAGAGCCACGTTATGTTGTTGCGGATGATGAGAGGCTGGGGCCCAGGGCCTAAAACCCAGGCCTAGTAAAACAACCTCGGTTTGAGAATGCCCATTTTCCCCAACCGGAATAATAGAGCGGTCTTGAGACAGCCGAAGCCGTATTTGCAACTGCGGCGGAAGTTTATGGATGAAGCTTCTTTAAAGTATTTCGTGGGGCAGGAGACTTCCGCGATGAATTCACCCTGCCAGACGATCTGGGCGAGCATCTGGTTGTCGAAGACGAAGTCGTCGGAGTTGCGGTAAAGAGGAAGCTTTTCTAGCAACTCCCGGGAGAATGCCCTGTAACCGGTGTGGTATTCGGAAATCTTTGCGCCGATCATGACGTTCTCCGCCCAGGTGAGCGCGCGGTTCGCGATGTACTTCCACCACGGCATTCCACCTTTGAGCGCGCCGCCGCCTAGAATACGCGATCCGAGCACGCAGTTGTAAAGCCCGTTGCCTATCATGGTCGCCATGGCGGGTATGAGCATGGGCGTGTACTGGTAATCTGGATGCACCATTATGATTATGTCGGCCCCGCGTTCCAGCGCGGCAGCATAGCAGGTTTTCTGGTTCCCGCCGTAGCCTTTGTTTTTATCGTGTTGTATGACTTCAACGCCTGGGATCTTGCGGGCAATTTCTACCGTGTCGTCCTTGCTGAAGTCGTCCACGACGATTATGAAGTCAACAATACCTTGGTCTCCTACCTCCTGGACGGTTTTTTCGATAGTTTTTGAGGCGTTGTATGCCGGCATTACGACGGCGATCTTTTTATTGTTGTGCATGGTTTGATTAGCTTTTAGGCCTTGGACCCTAGCGAGGCAGATGAGGGCGTCGCGGCGTGGTGCCGATATATCCAATCTCCTGCCGCTACGTTTGTCATTACTCAAAATTGTAGCAGTTCAGACTGTTTTTTGGAAGTGGGGATATTTAGAATTGCTGATGGGGTTGCTGATGGGGCGTGGACTTTCCCCAGAATTCTTTTTTGGTTTTCAACGATCTGCCCATTGGGAGCGGGTTTCATGCTGAAACGGGGTGGCTGAAAAGTGAAAAAGTGG
>JALHHX010000102.1 GCA_022837245.1 Lentisphaerota bacterium | reverse complement strand
GCCTCGAAAAAGGTTTTTACCGCTGTGCTATCTGCTATAATCTGGTTTAGCGATGCAAGATAGTTGCAGAAACCGTTTTTCTCTTTTACGTTGAGCTGACACACGCGCTCCCGGTCGAATTTGAATGGCATGATCTCGACGGAATAAACGCCAAGTTTATCGAAGTAAAGCTTGGGCACGTAGCCGTACCACCAAAGTGGGTAACGCGCCGCGGCTGAACCTGCATCCGGGGGCAGGTCTTTTGGGAAAAAGAAGTTGCCTGTGGAATAGAATATCGGCGCACCGTTCCAAAGCTCAACTCCGCCCGGGCAATGGGTGTGGCAGTTTATAACGGCCGCCGCACCCGCTTCAATAAACGAGCGGTATGTCTCGATCATGCGCGGCGACGGCAATGCATAATGTTCGTGACCGCCATGGATGACAACAAGCACCAGATCCGCATCGCCAGCCGCTTTCCGTATGTTGCGGATGTTCTCTGGCGGATCCAGAGGTGCCACGCCCGGTTTTGAGGCGGATGCAATGCCGAATTCGTTTTCGGCAAAATTCAATATAGCGAGACGCATCCCGCGGGCTTCGGCGATAAGCGGACGCGCTGCTTCCTCAAGCGTTGCGCCGGCGCCGACTGTACGTATGCAGGCTATCTTGATGTGACCCAACGTTTCGAGCACCGCATCCGCGCCATGGTCGCCAATGTGGTTGTTAGCAAGCAACGCCGTGTCTATGCCAAGCGCCTTCATCACTTCAACGGCAACCGGCGGACAGCGCAGGTTGGGGCCACTCTTGACAATGGGCGTGTCGGTCTCGGCAAGCGGCGTCTCCCATTGCATAAGGCGGATGTCCGATCCAGTCATAAAAGGTTTTGCAGCGGCGATTGCGTCTTCCGCCCGGCCGGCGCGCAGCGCGTCTATCACGGAATCCGACGGACAGCAGTCGCCCGTCATTGCCAAGCTGAAGCCCTCTCCATCAGCCTCGCGCAGATTTTCCCTGCCGCCGCTGAAACTCAAAATGCGGTTGCCACCAGTCGTCATATCGTCAATAACCTCTACCCTAGCAGCGTCCGTTTTAATCCGGCGCCGTCCACATCCCGAACTTTGATGCCCTGCCGCACGGCTCGGACTGCGGCAAGTCCCGCGGCCTCGCCCATTGACATGCAGCAGACCGTTGTACGCGCCGAGCCAAGAGCCGCGCGGCCAGCGCTCAGGCAACGACCGGCGACAAGCACCTGCTCTATGCGCTCCGGGACCAGACACCGATACGGAACCTCGTAATAATCGCCCTGCGGAGGTCTCTCCCCATTGACGATCCCCGGCTCAGGGCCAAACGGATCTGAGCTGTGGACATCGACGTAATAATTATGCTTCGCGATGCCGTCATCGAACTTCCGCGCCCCAACAACGTCCTCTGTCGCCAGGGTGTACACCCCGACAAGACGCCTGCTCTCGCGCAACCCCGTGTTTGGCGCAATCGCCGCGAGGCGGCAATTTTCGTAGCCAGGCACATACTTGCGGTAGAAATTGTAGATTTGCCGCACCTGCCTCCTGCCCTCCAATTGGGCGCGCGTCAAATCCTCAACTTTCGTCGCATCTATACCGTACACATGTCCGAGATTGTGGTAGGTTACATCAGGGTACATTGTCCTCGCGCCAAGCCTGTACACGGAGAATACTTTATCGATTTCGCCCTTTTCCTGCGCTTTGTCGGACAATTCCTGCAGAAGCCCTCGGTTGTTTTCGACCCATGCGACGGCGCGTTCGCGATCGACGTTCGCCAAGAGGAATGTGGTGTTGACAGGCTGACAATCGCCGCCGCCGCCACGCCCCTTGAGCGTGGCGCCGCCGGCCCAATGAACCACGTCGGCATCGCCAGTGCAGTCTATCGTGACGTCCGCAATCACCGCCTGCCGGCCAGACTTGCTCTCAATGAAAACACCGCGCACGGCTCCGTCCTCGACAATGGTGCCGACGCACCTAGCATGCAGCAGCAGCTCCGTCCCTGATTCCGTAACTACGTCATCCAACCGGCACTTCATCCACTCGGGCTCGAAATGCACGGCGGATGCCGTCGGAAATTCGCGGACTTTCTCCTCTGGCACTTCTGCGTGGCCCTCGCTTGCGAGCCCATCGACAATTTCTTTTACAAGACCGCCGACGATCACGCGCCCGCCGCTGAAAAACGACGTCGCGTGCACTTGCATGTAAGAAGTCCACGCGCCGCCGAGCATGCCCTGCGACTCCACCAGCAGCGTCCGCGCCCCTTCGCGCGCAGCGCGAACGGCGGCGCCGACCCCTGCCGGCCCTGCGCCGACCACCAAGACTTCAACCTCCGCCACCACTGGCGTGCCGCGCGCAGGTTCATGGACAATCGCCATTTTCATCTTGGCTCTATTTGTTTTAACTGATGGTGTCAGTATGCGAATTCGACGGGCTTGAGCAGACCGCACGGCACAAGTCCGCGCTCGCGAACTTCATGCTGCTGCATCTGCGCGGGTCCCGTCCAACTAGGCCACTTCACGTCCTTGAGGTAAAACGGCCCGCAAACGTTGCGGCGGTGCCCATACACCTTGACCTTGACCGTGTTGCGCGAATCCTTCAGCATGTCGGTAACGTCGAGATCATAGGGCGGCCACGCTAGTAGCGCCTCCTCCCCATCGTTGACGCGCACTCCGAGCGCGGCACCTCGCCATTCCGGAAAACGCAGGAAGACGCGCTTCCGCGTAGCAGGGCGCGCACCGGCATGGAACGTATAAGTCACGTTGCCGGAGTAGTTATCCAGCCCCTGTCCCACCCAGTCGCCAATATCGAGCGTCTCTGGCGCCGCAGTCATGACGTTTTCGTCCCTGACTCCGAATTCCCCAAGTACGTACACCGCCTCAAGCCCCGGCAGGAACTGGTGGTAGCGGCCCTTGAGCACGAGTTCGTTTTCTCCCTTGCGCGGACGCGGCAGTTTGATACGGCGTATCGCCGGATCCATCCAATACCCAGCATCATCCTGCTTCACTTTCTTGCCGTTGAGCGAGATTTCGTATAGGTCGGGCCGCTCGATCCCCAGTTCGATGGGTTTCGCCGGAATCTTGTCGCACTTGAATGCATAGGAAAGGGATATCCCGAGATCACGGTCAGGCTTGCTTTCCCCGGCAACCCAGGGCTGAACCATCTGACCACCGCGCGGATCAGCACCGAGCATTTTCCGCAAATCGGTGTCGATCTGGAGGATGAATTTCTCTTCATCCACTGTGCCCCCGTCCACCGAGCAACGAGCGTGGTCGAGCACGATCGCGTTGGGCTCTGAAAGAGCTATCTTTATCTTGCCCTCGGGCAACTTAACAGCCTCGGATAGTTCGCCACGGCGCTTGCGCGGCGCGCGAGTCTTACCAAGCTTATCGTCGGTGATAATAAAGAGCCGCGACTCAAGCCGCCAAAGTGGGCAAGGGATTACATACGCACCGCGGGCGTATTCCGCATCGACGCGGTGGATCTCGCCAGTCGAAGGATCAATTTCGTATACGTCGCCGCAACGGCGCGTAAACACCTTGAGCACGGCGCCGGGATACTCAATGTCTCGTTCTCTGACAGACTTGAAATTCATTTCGGTGTGCAACTTGGGCATTTCAGCCGAGGTGTTGCAGACGAAGAGCGCAAGCCCGCTTTTGCGCTTGCTGAGCAGATGTAGCGTGGCCTCGGTCTCGACTCCGTCCTGCGTGATCGACACGCGGCGCGCGAGCGGCGCCACAGCCGCGGCCACGTCTTCCTCCGTGCATTGGGTGAAGTTTTTGAATGCCTTCGCGGCCGCTTTGGAAACCACACCGTCGACGCGTTCCGGCGCCGTTCCGACGTAAAAAACGCCGCCACCGGCCTTCGCAAAATCCTCAAGCAACTTTAGCGTGCTCGAGCGGATTGTCAGCATGCGCGGCAACAGCACGGCCTTGTAAGATGCCTTGGCCAGGTTGAACTTCTTGCCTTTGACGCGCGAATGGCGCGACATCACCTCTTCGGATCCATAATCGAAATCGATGTTGGCGCCTAGCAGCTTGCCGCCAAGGCGCACGAACGCCTCGTCCAATTCCGTCGCGGCCGCCGAAGCGGCGCGACCGGATTTGACACCCCACACCGACTCGATCGGATGCACCACCAAAAGCTCGCGCACCTCCTCGAAATCGCCGCCAAAGAGCGTCTCTCCGATCCGCGCGAAGTAGTCCTCGTTGGCAGAGTACACATCGTGCCACGGCGACTGCCGGAAGATGCTCGCCGGGTAGTCGCGCTTGGCAGTGGCACCCATGGAATACCACGCTAGATGCTGGCAGCGCAGGTTGATGCCTAGTGCAATTTGCCAATCCGCCAGCGCTTTGTGCCCTTCAAGCGGGAAATCCCAGCCTGTGCAGCCGTTCGTCTCCGAAAGCCTGCGGCGGCGTCCGAACTGGTGCGCCATGGACGTGCATTGCTTCGCCGTGCGGAAAATCTGCCAGTGCTCCGTTAACAGGTCGATGCCAGGAGCCTGCATGTACTCATAAAAACGCATCGCTTCGCCTGTGCAATTCGCCTGGTCGTTGAAATTATCCTCACCTAGCACATGCCCGGTAAACTCAAGATTGTGCTTTCCGCACCATTCGCCGATCTGCTTGCTGAACGCCTCCACAAACAACTGAGTCACAGTCTCTTTGTAATCAAGTCGGACTTTGGAGAAAGTCTCCCCTCCGACAACAAAGCAAACCTCAGGCAGGCGATCCATAAGGTCGTACCCGTGCATCGCGCGGAACACGTCAGGCAACGAGCCGGTCCACGACAAATATCCTGAAACGTTGGGCTCGTCCGAGAAAATCCCAGGAACTGTCGCGCCAAAATCAGAGTTTATCCTGTCGTTGTATTTTTCGTGGGTGATTTCAATGAACTTGGCGACGGCATCTTTATTGAGCGTGTCGAGATAGGTGCCGTCGTTGTACCATGGAGAAGGCTTGGCGACCTTTTCAAAGAAACGGAGCAGCGACTCGCCATCGCCTAGCTTGGCATCGGGGCCATCCACGCGTCTATAGCCAGCGAGCATGGTTTCAACGCGCCCCGTCACAGCGAACCACGCAAGATCAGCTCCTTCCGTCGAACCCTTGGGATCGACGGGATCCGCGGGGAAATTGCAGTCCAACGACCTGCTGCGGAACTCCGGAAAAATTTTGGTGACGAATCCGCCCGCAGCCCCGCTCGGCCAGCGGTCTTCGTCGTAGAGCCACGCATCCATGCCTAGCTTCTTCGCCTCGTCCACGCATGCATCGATGCACTTGAACCAGTCGTCGCTTAGATACGGCGTGTTGAGCCCCACGCGCGAGTGCATGAAAAATCCGCCCATCCCCATCTTGTTCATGATGCGGATCTGGCGCCGCAGCTCGGATGGTTCCAGTTTTGCGTTCCACGCCCAGAATGGAGCCCCGCGGAAAGTAGCGCCGGGGTTCTTCAATTTAGATGCGAATGTCTTTTCCATGGATGTCCCGTTTCTATGTAAGTCAAGCGACGCCCCCGGAATGGGAACGCCGCCTGGATTTGCTCATTTTCACCACATTTTTATTTGACCGTGATGACCTTCTCTGATGACCATAGCCCGTGAATGTTGCAAAACTCCGTTGCATAAAGCTTGCCAGACTTCAGGAGTTTGGCGTTGACGCATACTTTGCTGTCGGTGAAGGCAGGCCCCTGGTTCGCTCCCGCAGCGGAGGCGCCGTGGGCGCTGAATTCGCAGCGCGCCAGCTCGATGGACATGTTCGATCCCTCTGGCACGTAGTGGAGGGCTATCCATGCGATGAAATGCTCCGTCGTGTTTGGATGTGGGATCTCCTTACCCACCGACACCGTGATTTCGAAGAAATCGCCGGCTTTCACGGAATCGGCGCATTCGATTAGTGGGACATGCTTCTCGGACTTCCAGTCCGCGGTTTTGACGAATTCGGATAACATGTTATTAATCTCCTTTTTATGTTTTGTGGTTTACGTGCGAAATACTACGCAATACCTGAACAGTCTACAACAGTAGATCCAGACAAGTCAAACAGGAATGTCCACCGGGATGGATCCGTTGCGGAGGCTCTCAGCCCCCGCGCACCCAACCGCCACGCTCTGGCGGCCATCGAGCGGCGTCGCCGCCGGAACCGCGCCATTGCGCAGCATGTCGAGGAAATCGCGTGCCATCACGGGATCCGCGCCGGAATGCGTCCCCGCGGCGTTCTTGACCGTGTATACGCGGTCCGCGTAGCTGTTCCAGTCAGCACCACGGCGCAACGTGACTTCGACGCAGTCGTGCCCGTTGCGCCAGAAGTTCTCCACCATGCCCTTGGTGCCAATGAAGATGTAGTTGCGCCCGCGGAAGTTCTGCGACGCGAAGTGGCATTGCTGGTAAGCGCACACAACTCCGTTGTCGAGTTCCCACATTATCTGGTTCACGTCTTCCTGGTCGATCTCTCGCCTGAAGCAGCAAAGCTGACGCGGCGAATCCGGCTTCTGCACATCCGGGCAAGTGGCGCGTTTATCACACACTTTGCACGTCAAGTCGTCCGGCATGTCACCGCCGAAATACGCGCGCTTGCCCATACCCGTGACGCGCTTGCCGTAACCTCCGGCGATCCAGTGGACAACGTCGATGTCGTGCGATGCCTTTTGCAGTAGCAGGCTCGTGGCATTGCGCCGCGTGGCATGCCAGTCGTGGAAGTAGTAGTCGCCCCCGCTCGGCACGAAATGGCGCACCCATACCGTCTGAACAGGCCCGATCGTGCCTTCATCAACAATCTGCTTCATTGTGCGCACCCAATTCATGTAGCGCATGTTGAAACCCATGAAGAAGCGCCTGCCAGAGCGACGCCACGCATCGAGGATCCTGTCGCAGCCTTCCACGGTTATCGCCATCGGCTTTTCGAGGAAAAGGTCTTTGCCCGCCTCCAGCACGGCCACCGCGTGCTCTTCATGGCAGAAGTCGGGAGAGAAAACCCCCACTGCATTAATGTCTCCACACCCCAACATCTCTTTGTAGTCGGTCGTCGTGAACTCCACGCCCTTGTTGCGATCCTTGAACGCGGCCAGTTGCGACTCGTCCGTATCCGCGCCGGCGAAGACTCGCGTGTTTAATTCATCGCTGTTGAAGAGGTCGGAGAGAGTCCCGCGGCCACCTACCCCAATAACGCCTATTTTGATTTCACCCATGTTCTTTTCCTTTCCCATAGTTTACTTCCTTCGCCCTGTATTCTTATCATAGGATCGGGGAAAACAAACGGAAGACAGCCTCCTTTGCCCTCATCCACTTTGAGCGGCGCTCGTATTCCTCCGCCGTCAATTCCTTGCAATCCACTAAATCGCGCATGAACTGCTCCTTGAGCTCCCTGTTCTTGGCTTCGTCGTAGATAAAAGCATTTGCTTCGAAATTCAGGCTGAAACTGCGGATATCCATGTTGGTGCTGCCCACAGTTGACAGGAAATCGTCCACAAGCATGACTTTCCCATGTAGAAAACCCTTGTTGTACGCATAGGCCTTGGCACCCATCATCACGAGCTCGCCGATGTAAGAAGTGGTCGCCCCGTAAACAAGCACGTTGTCGGGATTTGACGGGAACATTATATTCACTTGCACGCCCGCCAATATCGCCGTCCTGAACGCATCGCGTATGCTCTCGTCCGGCACGAAGTACGGCGTCTGCACGAAGATCTCCTTTTTAGCGCTGGTT
>JALHHX010000392.1 GCA_022837245.1 Lentisphaerota bacterium | reverse complement strand
AGGCCGTAGGTCAGAACCTGGCCTGACGTTCCCCCGCCCGTGTGGGTATCGGTTGAACAACCGGCGAGCCCGGTCGTCAAAACTACAGCTGCCGCGGCGGCAAGCGCGGTGAAACGCTTGGCCTTGCTCGGAGAGAAGCGAGCCGCTTGCGGGCTACGTGCACTTGGTTTTCTCATGCCGTCAGTCCTCCCATTTTTCGTTTGGTCATTCTTGTTCGAATGCGATGGTTGTGTCCTCAAAAAGATGTTACTTATCCGGGAAGTATTTCTCGGATGTTTCCTTACTTATTTTCTCCGCCTGCAAGTCTTCTGTCACGGCCTGTGGCGATCGCTTCGCCGGCTCGCCGTATCCTCCCGCACCGGCCGTTTCTATCGATGCGGAATCTCCCGATTTCAGCACGGTATAACCGTGGTCGATCGGACGGGCATCTTCGTTCAGTTCGCACCTGGCCGATGCCCCGGGACCACCCCCGAACAATCCCCAAGGTTGCGATTTCTGTCTACTGGTGTCCAGCCAGAAATGAACGTCATCCACCTCGGCTCGCACTTTGCGGCGAATCCCCATGCCGCCGCGATACTGTCCGATGCCACCCGAGTCCTCAACCAATTCGTAGGCTTCGACGGTCAGCGGGTATTCGGCCTCCAGGCTTTCCACCGGCAAGTTCGAGGTATTGGTCATGTGTACCTGAACGCCGTCGAGGCCGTCCTTGTTGTATCGGGCGCCGCAGCCGCCACCAACGGTCTCCAAGTACACGAATTCGCGACTCCGCAACGGATCCCAGCCCGAGAAGTGCACGCCGGTATTGGCGCCGTTGCTTGCCGCGGTCACCTTTTCCGGAATCGCAGGCGCCAAGGCGCCGATGATCAGATCGACGACTCGCTGGCAGGTCTCGCTGCGGCCGTTGACGGCGGCCGGTGCCTGGCAATTTAAGATGCTGCCCAGAGGTGCTTCGATAGTGACCGGACGATAGAGCCCAGCGTTCGGCATGATATCCGGATCGATCAGCGTCTTCAGCGTGTAGTAGCAGGCCGCATAGAGCCCCGTCCACACGACGTTGACACTGGCCCGCACCTGCGGCGGGGCACCGTCGAAGTCGAAGGTGATCTCGTCACCGGAAACGGTGACCGCGATCTTGAGCTCGAGTTCGTCGTCCAACTCTGGGCAATCGAAGGTGTCGGAGAAGGTG
>JALHHX010000391.1 GCA_022837245.1 Lentisphaerota bacterium | reverse complement strand
CCTGCTCTCTCCGTTAGCCAACAACCTGCTGTTCGGCATGCCCCCCTCAGCCGTGCTGCCTGCCATCATCGTAAAATCGGTGATTCTTGCCATCGCCGCGGCCATGGCTGCAAAGCATTTCGGCAAAGTGTCGATCGTCGCCTTGCTCTTCGCTATCCTGGCTTACCAGGTGATTGGCTCCGGCCTTGAATGGGCTATGTCAGGTAGCCTCTACAACGCGTTGCAGGATTTCCGCATCGGACTGCCCGGGATGCTGATTCAGCTTGTCGGTGGTTACTTCCTGCTGCAACTACTCAGGAAAGTATAGGGGAATGAGTGAGATGAAATCTTTCGACGACGTGATGCAGCGATTCCGGGAAGTTACCTTTCACGAAAAATTCGACCTGATCGTCGCCATTGCGAACGGTGGCATTATCCCTGCCGCTATCCTCAACCAACGGCTCAACTTGAGGGTGGAACTGCTCCGGATCAACCTGCGGGATCCCGCCCAAAAACCCAGATTCGAACGGCCCCAGCTTGTTTCTCCCATCGATTTTGACATCAAGGGGAAAACCATCCTGCTGGTAGAAGACCGCATCAAAACGGGAGCAACCGTACGCTTTGCCATCGACCTGCTGCATGAAGCCCGAGAGATCA
This sequence comes from Lentisphaerota bacterium, assembly GCA_022837245.1. Classification (GTDB taxonomy): domain Bacteria; phylum Verrucomicrobiota; class Kiritimatiellia; order RFP12; family UBA3636; genus JAAZFF01. The sequence continues at coordinate 554 of JALHHX010000391.1, read as the reverse complement.
AAACCTTTGCGGTAAACGGAAAAGCTGATTACGCACTTTACGACGAAGATTGCTTCAAATTTCCCTGGATACAATGAGAAAACTGTTCCTGCTGTTCGTCACCCTAACCCTATCGGTCGCACTTGCTGCGGCTCATGATGCAACACCCGCCGGCGTTGACACCGTGCGGCTGGATGAGTTGATCGTGACCGGCTCAATGCCCGGGATTACCCTGCGCACACTGCCCATGACGGTATCCGTTATCGGGAACAACAAGATTGAGGAACGAAAAGAACCCTCCCTCTTGCCACTGCTTACTGAGCAGGTGCCGGGACTCTTTATCACGCAACGAGGTGTGATGGGCTACGGCGTAGCCAACGGGGCGGCAGGCGGCATGAGCATCCGCGGCATCGGTGGTGCACCCACCTCGGGCGTGCTGGTACTGATTGACGGGCATCCCCAGTACATGGGACTGATGGGACATCCACTCGCTGATAGCTATCAATCGATGATGGCCGAGCGGGTGGAGGTGGTAAGAGGCCCCGCCTCCATGCTCTATGGTTCCAACGCCCTGG
>JALHHX010000390.1 GCA_022837245.1 Lentisphaerota bacterium | reverse complement strand
TGAAGCCTCAATTTCTGGTGCGCCCAAAAGCAACGAAACGCGCAACCCTATTTCCTACCTTGTAAAAATGGATCATGGGAAAGCGGCACTCTCCCTAGTGCTTACTTGCGCTATTAAACGATAATATATAATGTGGGGTGCATGCCACGAACAGCACCTCAAATTACCTGTAGTTCGGAGGATCAGCAAACCTTGAAGCGGTGGCGGCCAGTCGGACGGAAGCCAAGCAGATGGTAGAACGAGCTCGCATTATTCTGGGTTGTCTGGAGGGAAGGCGCGTCCAACAGATTGCCCGGGAGGGTGGCACCCGCCCCAATACCGTTATCAAGTGGCGGCAGCGCTTTGTGCAAGGTGGGCTGGCTGGGCTGCGCGATGCGCCACGCCCCGGCGCCAGGCCGGTTTATGGCGCGGACTTCCGCACCCAGGTGCTGGCCGTCTTGGAAACCACGCCGTCAGCAGGTCAAGCCTGCTGGGATGGGCCAGCGGTGGCGGTAAAACTCGGCGGTTCCGTGCATGCCGTGTGGCGGGGGTTGCGCCAGGAAGGGATTTGCCTCCAACGGCAACGTTCGTGGTGTGTCAGCACGGACAAGGAATTTGCCGCCAAGGCGGCCAACATCGTGGGGCTCTATCTCAATCCGCCGGAGAATGCCTTGGTTATCAGTGTGGATGAAAAGCCCAGCATCCAAGCCTTGGAGCGGGCCACCGGTTATGTGGAGACCGACAACAGCAAGATCGTGCGCGGCTGTAAAAGCACCTATAAGCGGCACGGAACTTTGAATTTCTTCGCCGCGCTGCAGATGGCCACGGGGCTGATCCAAACCAGCGCGACCACACTTATTGAGCCTCGTATAATAGAGTGACATTCGTCGGGTTATGTGGTAAGGTCAGGGCATGTCGAAGACCCGAGACCACGTCGAGATGGAAAAGCGCTGTCGGGAAGCGGCCAAACTCTTCGCCCAGGAGTATCCTGCGCCTGAAGTAGCCCGCCGTTTGGGTGTGGCACGGCAGATGGCTTACCGGTGGAGGAGCGATTGGGGAAAAGGCGGTCTGGCCGCCCTGGCCAGCAAAGGTCCGGCCGGTCGCAAACCCAAGCTGACGGTCGAACAGGCCCAGCAGGTTACGACCGCCCTGCTGGCCGGTCCGGAGGCCGCCGGCTACAAGACCGCCCTGTGGACACTGCCACGCGTGGC
>JALHHX010000389.1 GCA_022837245.1 Lentisphaerota bacterium | reverse complement strand
CCGGTGTTCATCTGGAAGCGCACCCACACCTGGCTGCTGTTTTTCCAGGGGGAGAGGTCAACCGACTGCTCGGCCCAGTTGGTGCGCGTTGCCGAGACTCCATAGACCCGGGTCCAGCTCGCTCCGCCATCACCGGAGATGAATACCCGGCCCCAGTCGCCGGCCGTGATGAAGTGCCGGTCCCAGAAGCGCAAGACCGGCCAGACGGAGCCGCGCAAGTCGGCGGCGAACTGTGCGTAATGCGAAGAGTAGTTGGGGTAGTCGCCGGGTGAATCCGCCAGGGCAACGGAACCGTTGCGTCCCGCGCCCGGCCAAAGCGTCCAGGTGCCGGTGAACGTCCAGCCCGGCTGCTGGGTCTCGAAATCGGCCACCCACGGCAGTTCCACGCCGGCCGTCGTTGCGGAGGACTGGTTGGAGCCGACGCTATCGTCGTAGTGGTTGTGGAGATACACGCGGTAATAGTAGGTCTTGCGCGCCATCAGGCCGCCGTCCACAAAGGTGGTCGCCGCCTGGTTCGTGATGACGGCCAGCAACGTCGAACTTTCGCTGACGTTGGGTGTCTCCGACCGGTAAATGCGGTATTCTTTGAAGTTGCCAATGGCCGCCTCGGTCCAATCCAGGCGCATGGAAGCCGGCGTGATCTCAGTCAACGGATAAAGCGCCACCGGGGGCGGCGATTCCTCAATCGCGAGGTTGTCAATCCAAAGGTCCTCAGCCGGGGCGCTGCCGTATTCATTCCAGGTGGCAAACCGCAGCCGCACCAGCCGGTTGACCAGGCTTTGCAGCGACACTTGCGCCCGTGTCCAGTCTTGGTTCCACTCAGAGTTGAGCCCATAGAGCTCGCCCCAAGTCAACCCGTCGTCTGTCGAGTAATGCACCCGGAACCGCGACCGATACGGCAACTGCCCTTTAACCCAGAATACCAGTTGCGGGTTGACCGCGTTGCTCAGGTTCAAGGGGCTCCCCAGCCCCAGCCAATAGGTCGTGTCCGGGTTCATCCGCCCGCTCGGCGTGTCCCGCACCGCATACTGCCCGCCATAAGCCCCGTTGGTGTCCCGCGCCCAGGACGCGTGCAGCCACTGGTCCAGCCCCGCCTCGAAGGTCTCGTAGAAAGGCAGCGCCAGGGCCGCCGGGGCATGCTCCGCCACCGTCAAATCGTCAATGCTCCACCCATCCTCGGTCGTGCTCCC
>JALHHX010000388.1 GCA_022837245.1 Lentisphaerota bacterium | reverse complement strand
CTGGGGCGCTTATATTGCCAACTTCACCTTCCTCGTCGGCGTGGCCGCGGCGGCGGTGATGCTGGTCATCCCCGCCTACATCTACAAAAAGGAGTTCATGCACGAGGTGGTGATTTTCGGCGAATTGATGGCCATCGCGGTGATTGTCATGTGCCTGCTGTTCGTCGCGGTGGACCTGGGGCACCCGGATCGTTTCCATCACATGCTCCCCCCGTTTGGCATCTTCAACTGGCCGGACTCCATCCTGTCGTGGGACGTGATTGTGCTGAACGGCTACCTGCTGCTGAACCTGCATATTGCGGGCTACCTGCTCTACTGCCGCTACCGGCAGCGCCCGCCGACCCGGCGGTTCTATATTCCCTTCGTGTTCATCTCCATCGCGTGGGCGGTGAGCATCCATACCGTCACGGCGTTTCTCTACGTTGGCCTGGCGGGCCGGAGCTACTGGCATCATCCGCTGGTGCCCTCGCGGTTTCTGGCGTCGGCGTTCGTGGCGGGGCCGGGCCTGATGATCCTCACCTTCCAGATCATCCGCCGCGTGACGCGCTACTACATCGGCGACCAGCCCATCTTTACCCTGCGGATGATCATGACCGTGGCGATGATCATCAATATGTTTCTGCTTGGCAGCGAGCTGTTTACCGAGTTTTATTCTCCCACGATGCATGCCGCCGCGGCGCGTTATCTGTATTTCGGCCTGCACGGGCATCAGGGCCTGGTGCCCTGGATCTGGACGGCCATTGTGCTGGATTCCATCGGCCTGCTGCTGCTCATCACGCCGCTGAGCCGGAAGATCGGGTGGCTGAACATCGCCTGCGTGACCTGCTTCGTCGGTGTCTGGATCGAAAAAGGCATGGGCCTGATCGTGCCCGGCTTTGTCCCCTCGCCCCTCGGCCAGATCGTGGAATACCTGCCCACGCTCAACGAGACGCTGATCTGCCTGGGCGTCTGGGCCCTGGGGGCGTTGCTCTTTTCCTGGATGGTGCGCGTGGCCATCCCGATCATGAACGGCAGCCTGCGCGCGCATCCGCAACTGAACCCCGCGACCAAAACCTGAACGCACCTTTTATGCAAATCCCCCGCATCCTCACCTCCCTGCTCGGCGGCGGCGCGCTGGCGCTGCTGCTCACCCCGTGGCCGGCGCCCGCCGGCTTCACCCTCCCGGAAATGTCGGCGCAAACCAAGGCCTG
>JALHHX010000003.1 GCA_022837245.1 Lentisphaerota bacterium | reverse complement strand
CATGTCGCGCGCGCCAGTGAGGCCAAGGTAGAGGGTGCGCGGTATCGGCGTGGCGGAGAGTGTCAGCACGTCAACCATCAGGCGCACGGTCTTGAGCATTTCCTTGTCGCGTACGCCGAAGCGCTGCTCTTCATCAATTATAACGAGCCCTAGGTTTTTGAATTGCACGCCGGGCTGGAGTATGCCATGTGTGCCGATGATGATGTCCACGGCTCCCGTGGCGATGCCCTCAAGCGCGGCTTCACGCTGCGTACGGCTGCAAAAGCGCGAGTGCATCGCTATGTTGAGCGGATATGCGGCCATGCGGTCGACAAAGGTGTCGTAATGTTGTTGTGCAAGGACGGTCGTCGGAACGAGCACTGCCACTTGTCGGCCCTGCATCGCGCATATAAATGCGGCGCGGATGGCGACTTCGGTTTTGCCGTAGCCTGCATCGCCGCAGACGAGGCGGTCCATGGGGTGTGTGGACTCCATGTCGAGCTTCACCTGGCTTATGCATTCGGCCTGCCCGGGCGTTTCAGTGTACGGAAACGACGCTTCGAACTCCTGCATATATGGCGTATCGGGTGAAAAAGCATGCCCCTCCATCTGTTTGCGCCTGGCTTGCGTTTCAAGCATGCGAAGAGCCAGCGTCTGGATGGAATTGCTGGCGGAGACTTTTTCGTTTGTCCAGCGCTTGCCTCCGATTGTGTGCAATTTTACCGGTGCGTCGCCTGCGCCTTTGTATCCAGATACTAGATTGGCGTTTGCGATGGGTACGAACACTTTGGTGTGGTTTGCGTATTCGATGCATAGGACTTCGGTGGCTTTGCCGCCGATATCCGTCTCACGGATTCCAAGAAATCTGCCGATGCCGTATTCGAGGTGAACCACAAGCGAGCCGGGCGTGATTGTGTCGAGCACCTGGCTGGTGAGTTCTGCGAGCTCGCCGTCGTCCTTTTCTTCCGGCGGTGGCTTTTCGGCTGGCGCGAATCCAGCTGCGCGAGCCCTCAGACGTTTCGAATGGCCGTAGAGATCGGCTTGTGAAAGGTAAATGGCTCTGATCCGTGAATCTGGATCGGCCACGGTGAATCCGCCGGAGAGTGGCGCGGCGCGGATGTCCACGGCATGGCCTTCGAGTTCGGCGGCGAGGTGCCCCACGCCGCCGTCTGTGTCGAGGCAGAAGTGCAATTCGGTCTTTCCGGAGCGCGCCTGGATGCCGAGGCAGTCCTCGATGATTCTGCGTCGCTGCGTCGCCATGAAATCGGGATCATGGCGGTGTGTATCGGCGTCCGCGAGGCCGCTGACGGCTCCGAACGGCGACACGCACGGCTCGACTCCAGGTAGTGGCGGGTCGCCAATGTAGAACTGGCGCACCTTCTCATGCGGAAGCAGCGCGGCGCGGACAGCGTCGAGGGCCTGATCTTCCGGCAGCACGGCACTTTTGCGGAAAGCCTCGCCCTCGATTTCGATCTCCTCATGTCCGATCCACATTACGACGGCTCCGTCTTGGACGTAATCGTGCAGCATCACCTCGGCCGTACGACGTAGCACAACGGGTGCGATCTTGAGGGCGCGGACCGCCTGCGTGGACCGTTGGTCGAGGTGGTTGAAGTTACGTATTGATTCGATGTCGTCGCCAAAAAACTCTATTCGCGAAGGCTCGCGCGCGACCACGGGCCATATGTCCACGATGCCGCCTTTGACGGCGAATGTGTTCAGCTCGAAAACTTCCGTTTCACGGCGGTAGCCGGATCTCACGAGCCATGAGATGAATTCGTCCATCGAGGTTTCATCTCCTACTGCGAGGTGGCGTGACATCTTCTCCGTCTCGTCCGGATCCGGCGTGGTCTGCAGCAGCGCCTGGACGCACGTCGCCACTATGGGGCAAGGTGAGTCCTTCGCCGAAAGCGCCGAAATCGTGGCGAGACGCGCGGCGATCGCCTCCGAATCGTACTCCGAGAGGTCGAGCATCGGATATTCCAACACGGCTGACGGCGAATCGCACAGTGATACGGCATCGACTGCAAACGCGTCAAGCGCGACCGGCGTTGGAAGGACCGCCACGACGGCTTTGACGGCTTTATCGCGGCGCAGTGTTTCGGCAACGGCCGCGGAGGCGGCGCCCGGCGGTTCTGAAAAGGCGAGGAACCGCGCCGGAGGCAGGCATTGCCTGATGGCTGCCGCGGCGCTGTCCCCGAGAAGCTTAGAAGTAGAGGTCGCGTTCACCGTTTCCGATGCGGTTGTACCGGTCGAGCACCTGCGGATAAAACTTCGGATAAGTTTCCTTGATGGCTGCGAGTTCGGCTTCCATGACGGGTGTGCAGATGGCGACGCTCTCCGGGGAGGCGAAGTCTTCGAGCCATTCGCGGAACGTAAGCACCGCGTTGATCTTGCAGAAAGTGCCCTCCTTTCCTGTCTTGAGCGCGTCCATGATGCAGCCGCCCGTGCGCCCGCAGCGGTATCCGGCGGTGCAGAACGAAGTGATGATCCCTCGTTTGGCGAGGTCGCAAATCAGCTCTTCGAGCGTTCGCGGATCTCCCAGCATGAACTGCTGCTTGTCGATTTCCTGTTTGCCATCGCTTTCTGCATAGGCGCCGACGCCGATGCGCGTGGAGGCATCCATTTGCGTTATGCCTAGGCCGACGCAGCGGTTGCGCAGCCCGGGGCTTTCGCGAGCGGTGACGATAAGCCCTGTATAAGGCACGGATAGGCGCAGCACCGTTACCGCGTGCGCGAAATTGTCGTCCGTGAACCGATTGGGCGCGTTGGCAATCTCGGATCCGCTTGCCGTGTGCATGCGCGGCACGGAGAACGTGTGGGGACCGATCCCGACAAAGCGTTCCAGCTCTCGCGCGTGTGACACGAGACCCATGACTTCGAAGCGCCAGTCGTGCAAACCGAAGAGCACTCCTAAGCCGACGTCGTCAATCCCCGCGTCGAACGCGCGGTGCATGCAAGTTACTCGCCACCCGTAATCTCCCTTGATAGTGTTGGCGGGATGCATATCGGCGTAAGTCTTGTGGTGGTACGTTTCCTGGAATACCTGGAATGTGCCAATGCCGGCGTTATGCACGATTTTGAGGTCGTCGATCGATAGCGGCGCGGCGTTGACGTTTACGCGGCGCACATTGCTTATGCCTTTGCGCGTTTTGGCGCGGACGGAATATATGGCGTCAAGGCTTTGAGCGATGAAATTTGCGTTGGTGTCAGGGTGTTCGCCGTAGACTGCCATCACGCGCTTATGTCCATCTCGTCCTGTCATCGCCTCCGCCTCCGCCTTGATCTCGTCCATTGTCAGCGTGCGGCGTTTCTGGAGCGGGTTGTCGGCACGGAAGCCACAGTAACGGCAGTTATTGACGCAATAGCTTGATATGTACATCGGCGCGAAAGTCACGATGCGGTTGTCATACACCTTGCGTTTGATCTTGAGGGCAGTCTGCTCCATCTCATGACGCAGATCGGGATCCGTCACATGGAGGAGCGCCGCCGTTTCAGCGGTGTCGAGTGTTTCGATTGCGAGCGACTTCGCCAGAATGTCTCTGATGAGTTTCGGGTCGTGGTTGCGAGCCTCCGCGAGTTGTTTTTCGATCAGGGCGTCGTCGATGAAATCGCGGCCGTCATTTTTAAGATAGCGCGAAATCTCATCGCGTTTGATTACCGTTTGCGGGTTGAATTTAGTTTGCATAATTGTTGTCCTTTGGTTCAGAAAATCCTTGCCTCAGAAATGAACGTGGTATTTTAACAAAAATCAGAGCCGAAGTCGAGATTGTGGTTTTTATCCGCAGATCCGCGCAGATTTGCACAGATTTTGCTCTTGCTACGGGCTTATCAAACGCAATTATCTCCCGCGACGCCACGAAGAGGCAAAGCTCTTGCAGAGTAGCGGCGGCGGAGGCCTGCCACCCTCCAATGCAAGGGACTTCGCGGGCTAGGGCCTTCTTTACTGCGCAAGGTTTTTTATTACTCCCCGCAAGCAGGCCTCTGCTTGCGGGATCCCTGCTGCACTCAACCGACTATACGGAAAATGCGTGTTTCGTATTGGTTCATGAAGAATTCGGCCGGAACTTCGCCGGCTGCCGGAGGGAGGACTTGACGCAATTTGGGCGAACCGGGGATGTCGATGTGTTTGACACCTTCCGCGGCGGCGTGGATCGCAACGTAGCCGCGACCGATGTAGAAGATGTCCCCGGAAGAGACAAAGCAGTGGACCCCCGCTTTGTCTAACGCATCGCGCAATTCCTCTTCGGTCAGTCTCAAGTGATCAAATTCCAGAAAAGTCTCCGTTTGGGAATCGCCGATGCAACTGCGCATTAGGCGAGTGGATTCCGTGTCGGTGTGCATGACAGCGCCGCCGTTAGCTATTAAGTTTCCGGTTAGTTCCCGTTCAGCCTCTGTGAGTGTTTGAAAGCCTAAGAGCCATATGAACGGCGCTTCGGACAGGTCGAGTTTCTGCAAATCTCCCCGCTGGTATATTACATACGGGCGACCGCAGTGCCCGAGCGCGGTTAGGTTTCCGATCATCGGCGAATAAAGAGATCCGAAAGACGCATCAAGTTCCACGGCGCGTTCGTCCATAACCACGCAGATCGAATCTGGAGGAACCCGGCCTGGATCGGATGGTTTGATGTCCTCGAACCACAAGTCCTGGGCGGCGCGTATTTCCGCTAGTAGCGCGGGATGCGAATACCAGCCGCCCCACATGTCGAACCACCAACCGCCGTAGCCATGCGTGAGCATCCTGGCGGTATTGTTGCGCATGAGTGCGACCGAAATTTCAAGGGTTTCGGGGCCCGCCCAGAGGCCTCCCTGATAGTACTTGCCTTCCGGTCCTTTGGGGCAAAGCTCGGGCGCCACATCGATCAGGAACCGTGTCAGGAAAGTGCGGGTGTCGTTTTCCGTCATCCAGATTTTGCCGTGAAGCCGCACGGAGTCAACTGTCACCATCGGGGGCCAGTCGCGTCCCGGCTTGCGGTGAGAATACGCATTGGGGCTTGCCAAATAGTCAATGTCAGGGCATTCGAGCAGTTTAGAAAGCGCAGTGTGCGCCATACGGGCATCGGCCACATAGACGTGGTATCCATAGAAAGCCCCGGTGAGAAGACGTCCTCCGCTGCTTTCTTTGACTATACGGCAAAGCTCGGCAATGCTGTCCACCATTAGTTCGCTGTGGAAGCGGCAGGCGTCCATCACCGCGGCGTCTTGTTTCGGATCGCGCCAGCTTTCCCCGCCTGGCTGTGCTAGAACGGCAAGCGCCGCGGCTGGATCCTTGATCCGGGAGTCGCGCCATGCCTCTGCTCGCGCGGCAGCGGTTGGGTAACGCTTGTCGAGAAATTCGTTGAACTTTACAAGCCTGGCCGGATTGAAGTCGGGAAATGAGTGTGGAAACCACTCTTCCGTCCGGCCGGCGGCCACGTGTATGCCTGCGAAACGGGGTGCGTATTCACTCGCGGCGATCCACTCGACGATTTTGCGGAGAACGTCGCCGACTGCATTGAGCCATACATCTGAAGAGAACGATTGCCGCAACGTGGTGCCGTCCTCACGGATGCAACAGGCTTCCGGGTGCTTCTTCTCCCACCACTCCGGCACGTCTAGGCAGAGGCGCATTATCACGTGCGCTTCGGTATCCACGGATAAGATTTTGCGCATGTCCACATGGATGTCGGTGAAGTCCAGATCGTCTTCGCCGTTCCAGATCCCACGGCGGAACGGCCCGATTCCTGAGCCAATATTGATGCCACGGTGCGCGATGTATGCTGGGAAGCAGTAGAGGTGCACGCCGCACTGCGCGACTTCGGCGTAGTATTTGCTTTCCGGCAGGTACGATGTATAGGCGATCGGCGGAACCGCCTTGCCATCTATTTCGATCGCCGGAGTTTCAGGGATTGCCCTGCATTTTGGGAAGGGGTTGCGTTGCTCGTCGGGAACGGTTTTATATTCGTTTTGCATTTTTCTATTCAAGTGACCAGTGTGCGGCCTGCACCGATGCGAGGGTGTCTTCGTGGAGTTTTTCGTACCAGACACTCAGAAGGGAGCCATCGGAGAGTTCGACAGTCGAAGGATAGCCTATGTCGCGTCCGAGCGGCTTTTCGTCGAGTACAACCGGCTCGCTCCAAGTGCGGCCGCCGTCTTCGCTGGTCGCCGCGCGGTTGCCAAATGGTTCGTGGCGGTAGCCATAGGTGGTCAGGAGCCTTCCATCGCGGAGCAGCAGCAGATGCGCCGGCAGGCCGATCAATCCCGTGTTTTGCGGGGTGCTGAACGTTAGTCCGCCGTCTGTTGATTCGGATTGCAGGATATACCCGCGATCCATATCGTTGTGGTTGCGGATGTGAACGATTATGCGGCCGTCAGGCAGTTGCACGGCGTGAGGCTCGTGGTAGCGGCCCGGGACGTCACCAGGGCGTTCTGGAATCGTGCCTGAGAGACTCCATGTGCGGCCGTCGTCGCGCGACACGCGCGCTCCGAGCGTGTTTATCGGGTCTGCGGACGCGGCGGCGGTCGGGGTGTCGTGCCAGTTCCCGACGAACAGCAGGCTGCCATCGGCCAATTCCACCGGGCCGTGAGGTGAACCTGCGCCGGGGCCAACCCAGCGTTTGTCTTCCCATGTCTTTCCGCCATCGGGTGAACGAAGCATCCAGACCCCCAGTTCGCGTTCAATCAATTTCCCGTTCATCGACACGCGCACCTTGCGGGCGCGTGCGATGTAGCCGTCGTCGCCGAGTTTACGAAGGCCTTCTTCGCCCTCCTCCTCTGCACGGTTCAGGGCTTGCAACCATGCGATCGATGTAAACCAGTTCACCAGCACAGTCCCGTGACTGGTTTGCATTATGCCGGCGTCCCGGTCGTCGAGCGGCCCGTTCGCCAGGATTTCGGGCCCCGCCCACGTCGCGCCGTCGTCGTTGGAACGGAGCATATGCACCTGTCCGAACGGGCAGACATGCCTTTCGCGCCCGGCCGAAACCACTACAAGCAATTCGCCGCCGGCCAGCCGCGCGACAGTCGGCCATCCGTGGTATGACTGGTGGGTGCTGATCTTCTTCAGGCTGTTTAGATTGCATTTTTTCATTCTGTTCAATCCTGACTCGCGCCTGCGAACATGGAGACAGCGCCCCAATGTGTTTTCGCCGCGCAGCGGTGCTGCGGGCTGGAACCTAAAGTCCCTATCTCCTTGCATCGGACATAAGCTTGAATTCGACTGCGTCGAGCAGCGCCTGCCAAGACGCCTCGATGATGTTCGGGGAGACGCCGACAGTGCCCCACGTGCGATCGCCGTCCGATGATTCGATCAGCACGCGCGTGACAGCGGCTGTCGCCTCTTTCGGATCTAGGATGCGCACGCGAAAGTCGGTCAGCAACACATCGGAAATCGAAGGGTAGAAACGCGTGAGCGCCTTGCGGAGCGCGCGGTCGAGCGCCTCGACGGGCCCAGAGCCCTCGCCCACCGTGTGTTCTGCCTCGCCATCGACACGCAGTTTTATCGTGGCCTCGCTTACACATGGCTGGTCGCTGCCGCGTTTCTCGACGATTACCCGGAAGGCGTCGAGCTGGAAGAAAGGCTCGTGCCTCCTGAGGGCTTTCTGCACCAGGAGCTGGAAAGATCCGTCGGCCGATTCAAACGTGTAACCCTCGCTCTCCTTCTGTTTCAATTCGCGGAGGATTTCCTTGACTTCCTCTCTCGAGACGTTCTCGTAATCTCTGCCGAGCTGCTTTACTCGGTACAGCACGTTGGCACCACCTGAGAGTTCGCTTAAAACTATCTGGCGGGTGTTGCCGACCGATTCCGGCGGCACGTGCTCGAACGTCGCGGGATTGCTCTGGACGCCCGCCACGTGCGCTCCGCCTTTGTGGCTGAAAGAGGTTTCGCCGACATACGGTGCGCGGATGTCGGGGCGCTGGTTGACAAGATCGTCTATGTAGAGCGACGTGGCGCGTAGATTTTTCAGCTGGCCGTCGGCTATGCATTTGCGCCCCATTTTGAGCTCCAGCGTTGGTATGATGGTGGTGAGGTTGGCATTGCCTGTCCGCTCGCCGTAACCGTTCATGCATCCCTGCACCTGATTGGCGCCGGCGCGCACGGCGGCGATGGAGTTGGCCACGCCAAGTCCGCTGTCGTTGTGCGCATGCACGCCGACGTCCACGCCTGGGAACCGCGCGCATACGGCCGCTGTCACCGCTTCTATCTCCCATGGCAAGGTGCCGCCGTTGGTGTCGCATAGCACAACCCCCCCGGCCCCCGCCTCGACAGCCGTCTCTAGCATCTTGAGCGCGAACTCGGGGTCATCGTCGTAGCCATCGAAGAAATGCTCGGCGTCGAAAAACACCCGTCGGCCTTTTTCGCGCAGGAAACCCACGGTGTCGGCGATCATCTGCGCGTTTTCCTTTTGCGTGGTACGCAGAACCTCGGCGACATGCAGCTTCCAGGTCTTGCCGTAAATTGCGCAGTATTCCGTCTCGGCGGCGAGCAGCGCCTGCACGAACGGGTCGTCCGCGACTTTTTTGCCGGCGCGGCGCGTGGAACCGAAAGCCACGATTTTAGAATGCGTCAGGTTTTCCTTGCGCACGTCGGCGAAGAACTGCATGTCCTTGGGGTTCGAACCCGCGTATCCACCTTCGATGAAAGACACGCCAAGCTCGTCAAGCTTGCGGACGTGGCGCAGCTTTCCGGACTGGGAAAACGTTATCCCCACGGCCTGGGCACCATCGCGCAGAGTGCTGTCGTATATATGTACTCTTTCGTTTCCGGTCATTTCCTCTCCTCGAAAAATTCTTTGTACAATGCTCTCGCGGCATCCGCGAGGCGGTTCTCACGCACGCCGAACATCATGCTGATCTCGGATGCCCCCTGGTTCATCATCTCGATGTTTATGTTAGTGCCTGTGAGTGTCTTGACGACGCGCAGGCATGAGCCGACCGTGGTGCGCATGCCTTCGCCCACGACCATTATTATGGCCAGCCCGGGCTCGTATGTCACTTCGTCGGCCTCAAGTTCCTTTTTGACTCGCGCGATAATCTTCGAACGCGCTGGCTCCTGGAAGAACTTGTCGCGCACGATGACCGAAACGTCGTCAATACCCGCCGGGATGAGCTCGAACGAGATGCCCTCCTCGGCGAACATTGAGAGCAGGCGCGCCACAAAGCCGACTTCGCGGTTCATCAGGTATTTGCTGACGAAAAGCGTGCCGAAGCCCGGCGATGTCGCAATGCCGATGACGCGTCCGGGGATGGTTTTTCGGGTCGGGACGATCATCGTGCCGGGGTCGTCCGGGTTGTTGGTGTTGCGGATGTTGATTGGCACCTCCGCCTTGACGGCAGGCATCACGGCCTCATCGTGGAAAATCCCGAATCCGGAATAAGACAGCTCGCGCATCTCGCGGTACGTCATCGCAGAGATACCGCAGTTTACCTCCGGCACGATTCGCGGGTCTATGGGGCAGACCGAGTTCATGTCGGTGAAGTTTTCGTACACCTCTGCCTTCAGCGCCGCCGCGAGGATTGCGCCAGTGATATCCGAACCGCCGCGTGGGAACGTAGCCACCGCGCCATCGCGCGTGTAACCGAAGAACCCCGGGAATATGACGATGCTTTCCGCGCAGAGGGGCTCGAGGTGCTCCCTCAGCAACTCGTACGATTCCTTGAGCAGGCGGGCGTTGCCGAACTCCGACGAAAGCAGCATGCCCGCATCTTTAGGATCGACGTACCGCGCCGGGAATCCGCGCTTCTCGAACACTGCGGCGCAGAACCGCGCGGAGAATTCCTCCCCTAGCGCCTTAATGGAGTCCATGAACCCGGCCTTGTTCCCGACAGGGGCGTCGAGACGCCGCAAAAGCTCTTCCTTTACGTGGTCGACGAGCTTCCGGTCCAGATCGAGATCCGCGCGGATCAATTCGAAGCGATCGACAACCGCCGCGATGTCGTCCGCGACGCTTTCGCCGTCAAGCACGCGTTGTGCGCAGCAGATGAGCATGTCAGTCACCTTCTCGTCGCTCTTGAACCTCTTGCCGGGCGCAGAAACGACCACCAGCCGCCGCGCCGGATCCCCCGTGATAATATCCACTACTTTGAGGATCTGCCCGGCGTCAGACACCGAGCTTCCCCCGAATTTACAAACTTTCATCTTAAGCAATTCTATCGTTGTATTATTTATCGTTTGTCTGCTTGCCGCGCACCCGTTTCGCGCTCGTCTTCCCGGCGGGTTTATCAAGATCTTTAATCTGTTTAACGCACGCCCCGAGGAACGGCTTCGCGATATGCCGTATTATCCGTGCACGCGCCATCCGCAGCTCTTCCTCGGATGCCGGCACCTGCGCGCCCTTCTTCTTTGCCGCATGGGCAATGCCGCCACGTATGGGATGAATTACCAGCGCGAGAATATCGTCGAAATCGTCTTCCGACGCCTCAAGGCAGCTCATGTCGATACCGAAGAGAATCGCGAAAAGGATGTCGAGCGCCTCGCTCTCCGAGACGGACAACGCCACCGCGCCCACTGCCACGGATCGGTAAAGGAAATCGTAAAGTTCGAAGAGGCGCTGCTGCACGAGCCTCAGGCGGGCGTTCTGCTCCTGGCGCGCGACTTCGGCGAAAACCCTGTCCGTGCGCTCAACTATGTCTTCCGGGCGTCCCGTTGTCTGCGTCGAGCCGATCCTGTAGCAGAAACCGGGCGCTTCTATCGGGTCGTCGTCCTTATCATACTCGATGACAGACATCGGGCGGACGTCGAAGCCAAGCCTCTCGAGCCCCCGCAACACCTGGTCCATCTCCTTCATAAGGTAGAGACCGACGAGACTGAAGCAGCAGGCAAGCCTAAGACCTGTGCCCACGTTGTCCGGGTTGGCGGCGAGGTATCCGTATTCCGCGTTCTTGGCGAAAGGCAGGCGTTTTTCGAGAGCCTTCGCGGCGGAGTTCACACCCTGCCACAACTCTGTGAAGCTCTCGTTGCCGTTCGTGACCTTCATGAACGTGACGTGGTCTTCATCGTTGAGACGCATGATCAGGTCGAGCCCGTCCGCGACAAGGGCTGCACCCGATTTATGCTCCATGAAAGACTTTGTGACGAACCCACAAGAAGAGAGTTTCTCGACGTTCAAATCGAATTCCGCGTCGCCATGACGCAGGAACAGCCTGTCGCCGTAGAGCATCCCCGGCGTCTTGTCGACCGTCTCCAGGACGCTGTCGCGAACCACCCGGAGCTGCTCGGGGGAGAGCCTGTCGGGGAAAAGCGAGTTCGCAAGGTTGCGGTGAAGGTCTATGGCGCGGCCCATCACGATCGTCCTGAACATAAGCGAACCCATCCAGTACTCGCCCTTCTTCTTGCCTTTGTCAGTCGCCATCGCCGCCCTCCGTTTCCTCTTCCCCTTCGCTGGAATCGACGGAAAACTTGCGGATCTTCTTCATTATCTCGCCGGCATCCTCGTAGCGCTCTTCGGCCACCGCGTTTTCGAGCTCGCGTTTGAGCTGATCCATCTTGCGGGCGTCCGGCGGCCCTTTCTCGGGGCGCACCGACGCCGCTGGCTGCTGGCTCGACATAAACGTCCTTATATCTGTCGAGAAAATCTCGTAGCACTTTGGGCAGCCCAGACGGCGTTTCTCCCGCACGTCGTTGCGGGATATCCCGCAGGAGGGGCACACTGCGCCCCCGATCGCCTCACCGGGCTCAGACTGCATGCCCAGGCTGAAAAGGACGTCCGTCAGGGATGTCGGCATTGTGCCGGGGGCTGGTGCTGTGCGCATACAGGAATCGCAGATGAAGAGTTCCTTTTCCTCCCCGTCCACGTTTCTAACGACAGCCCTGGTGGCTTCGTTTATTTTGCATATTTCGCATTTCATTGTATCACCGCGCACTCCATAACCGGGCGCATGCCGCCCTTATTTCTGATCCGCCCGAGATTATGCCACAACATGCGGACTGAATGCCACCAAAAACAGAAAATGTGGAGTTATACTGCTGGCTCATACAACGCAACGGCGGCAGAGGCCTGCCGCCCTCCAATGCAAAGCGGCCACAGGCGCTGGAGGGCGACACGCCGCGGAGCCGGCCGCAGCAAGGGCTCTGGATTGCGGCGGCAAGCGGTATTCCGCACGACGCCGCTTTGGCTTCGTCCGACCCGTCTTAAATCCATCATTGTGTTTACAGCCACTTCTTTGTTATAATGTGGATCGCTTTAGCTTGTTGTTAACAAGCAGTAATAAAGGAGTGACTATAATGGAAAAGACAATTGAAAAAACTCTGGGAAATGGCAGGCATCTGTCCCGAGGGGGCTTTACCTTGGTCGAGCTGCTGTTAGTCGTCGCGATTCTCGGCATTCTGGCGGGGGTCGCCATCATGAACACGACGGGAATGAGCGATGAGGCGCGCGTGAGCGCCACGCGGGCCTCCATCTCAGCCATAGAGACGTCGTTGAAAACGTACGAGATACGTACGGGGCGCTTCCCGGATTCGCTCGAAGCCCTCACCCAGGAGATGGGTGATAGAGGGCGGTTGCTTGAAAAGAAGCATCTTAACGACGCCTGGGGAGTGCCGTTCGCGTACAAGAAAACCAAACACTCCGTGGAGATTCGAAGCGCCGGAAGCGACAGCCAGATGAACACCTCGGACGATATTCTGAACGCTGAGACCGATTGATGGGGGTTGCAGTGCGCCGCGTATGTTCCACGGGGGGCGGGGGCTATGCCGCGGGAAGTGGCTTCACGCTCGTGGAGCTGCTGCTAGTGCTTGTGATCATCGGCATACTAGCTGCTATTGCCGCACCGCAGGTCGGGCCGATGCTGGCGGGCGGTAACTTGCGGATGGGCGCGCGTGAAATCGCATCGGCAGGCCGCTACGCGCGCAAGATGGCGCTGCTCAACCAGACACCTGTGGATTTGACCATAGTGCAGGGCTCTGGCAAGTTCCGTGTGAATGCCCGCGAATCGGCATCAGCAACGGCGTTCGGCATTGGCGACCGAGAAGCCTACCTGGGCGGAGAGGCAGACACGGAATCGCTCGTCGACACAAGTGCTGGACGGCGGGCGTCGCTCTCGGGCGGCTTCGGGATAGCAGTGTCGGAAGACGACCGCGAAATCATGGACGGGGCGGGTGGAAACCTTGCCACTGCCTCGGCGGAATTTATGGGGGATGAAGAGGGCGGGCGCATGCCCGCCGACACCGTTTCGTTTGAGGATTCGATAGACATCGAACGTGAGACGGGCGGGGTCGCGTTCTGGTTTGAAGAATACACGGACAGGGTGGAGTCGCGCTCTGCGTATTCGAAAATTCTTTACGACGACTTCACGAAGCCGGAGGGGAGCGACGTCGTGATCCGCTACAGGGCCAACGGCACAGTGCGGCCTCACAGAATCGCCGTGCGGAACGCGGACGACGGCAGTGACGAGATGTTCGTGGAGGTCAACGCGGTTGGTTCGGTTAAAATAATCAGCGGATATGAGAATTGACATGGACGGCACACGCTCCGGCATGACTCTCATAGAGGTGATTTTGGCTACAGCGATTTTGGGCTTCTGCACATTCAGCCTTATGGGAGGGATCGCGACGAGCCTGGAGGTTTTTCAAGCTTCGGCGTTCGTGCAAGAGGCGGCTAACGTGCTTAACCGCGGCGAGGCGGAATACCCGATGATAATCGAGACAGATCCAGAGGAGGATTTGCCGGTTTCGCCCGATAGCGGGCTGTTCGAGGGCTGGACGTTCGAGCGCACAGTGGACGATTACGAGAGCGAGGACGGACTGTACGTCGTCCGCACGCGCGTGGTGAAAGGCAGCGGCGGGGCGGGCATGGAGCAGGAGTACGTTAGGCTCATTTACTACCGCGATTAGGCGATTGTGAAATAATGAAAACACGCATTAGGACCAAATTTGCCGAGATACGGAGAAAGACGTGCGCGGGCGTGACGCTCATAGAGCTCTTGTTGGCCGTGGCAATACTCGGCGTGCTGTCGGTCACCGTCATGGCCGTGTTGAACGTGGGAATTGAGTCGTGGATGACGGGTACCGCGCTGGCGGACGAATCGCACAATGCGGACGCTGTGATGGAACAGGTGGTGATGGCGCTTAGATCAGCTTATTACCCCGAGGCCTCGGAGCCCAACTACGAATACGGCTTCATGCACGAGGATGGAGGGGAAGCGCCTGACGCCGAGGATTTAATTTCGTGGGTAAAAGTGGGCAATTCGCTCATCGGCGAAGACACGCCGTGGGCCGGGGCGGCGCATAGGGTTGAGCTGTTCATCGGCGATGTGGACGGCGAGCCCGGTCTTTATGTGAAGGCTTGGCAACTCGTGGGGCAGGACGACGAATTCGACCCCGAGGAGGATGTGGAGCCGCTGCTTATATCAGATCAGGTGATTTCGTTTGACTGCCGCATGAAAGATCCCGATACGAAAGAGACGATTGGCGAGCCGTACGAATGGCTCGACGAGTGGACGCCGAGCAACAGGATCCCCACGCACTTGATGATTTCCATCGCCATGAAGCAGCAGAAAGACAAAGAAGACCCGATGGAATACACGCGCATGGTAGAAATACCGATGGCGGCCATGTCATGGAATCCCATCCAGACCGGAGGGCCGTCCAGAAGACCCGGCGAACGCAATCGCCCCGAGGGCGGCAACCGTCCGGGTGGCGAGGGAATAAGAGCCCCCGGCGGCGGTAACGGTGGCGGAGGGGTCACGATAAGGCCTGTCGACACGGGCGACTCGCGCATAAACAGGCAACGCGATGGAAATAGGCGTCCAGAAAGAAGCGGCGGCGGTTCGGACGGCACGCGGCGCAGACCCATGAGGATGAGGTTTTAGCCATGAACGGACGAATTGAAAAAACCGGGGGGGGCAAAGGCGGATCAGCGCTCATCATGACGCTGTTCGTCATCGTGATTCTGTCGCTCATCGTCGGCTCCTTCGGTTACGAGGCGCATCTAGAGGCGCGGTACGCGAGCTACGCGCGCGACAGGGTCAAGGCCACGCAACTAGCGGAATCGGGCTTCGCGATCGCGGAAATGCTCATGGACAAGCAGGGAGGCGGGGGGCCCAGCTCCAACACGCCTGAAAACGAAGACCGCTGGTTCGGCGCGGCCGAGCGCATAAAGCTCGGCCAGTCGATCACTGGGCTAGTCGAGCCGGTTGGCGAGGGATACGTCATACTCGACATCGTGCCCGAGCCGGGGAGGCTCAACGTCAACCTGCTCAAGCAGGAGGACTGGGAGACGCTTCTGGAGAACATCGGGCTGCCGGAGGAATATTGGCAGGACATTATTGATCCGATTCTAGACTGGATGGATGCCGACGACACCTCCAACCCCAAGGGAGCCGAGACAGAGGATTACTATAGCCTGCTCGACCCGCCCTACCGTGCCAAGAACGGGCCTGTAGACACTGTGCGCGAGCTCTTGCTAGTCAAGGGATTTTCCGAATCGATTTTAACAGGCGGCGTTTTCGACCCGGCGACTCTGGAGGACAAAGTCGGCGACAGGTTTTCGAGATTCAACCGATTTTCTGACACAAACGAGATCATCATAGCCGGCATCGAGCACATGCTCACCACGTACGGAGACGGCAAAATAAACATACAGTCCGCGCCATACGACGTGCTACGCACCCTGCCGGACGTCGACGACATCCTTGCCCGCGCCATAATGGAAGAGCGCGAGGAGATGGTGGACGACGAGCCCAACCCTTTTTCAAGTGTCGAGGACCTCTTCGCCCGCATCGATGGGTTAAACGCGGAGATCGCGGACAGGGTGACCGTCAATTCCCAGTACTACAGGATAACTTCCACAGGGCGGGTGGGCAAAGTCGAGCGCCGCATATGGAGCATCGCATACCACAACGGAAGGGAAATGCGATATCTGCGCTGGGTTGAAGAGCCCTAAACTCCGGCAATTTCCTCGCGTATAGCCAGGGCTGCCGCGCGCATGTCTGGCGCATCCATGATCGGGCGTCCGATAACGAGGTGCGTGGCGCCGTCGCGTATCGCCTGCGCGGGCGTGGCAACGCGTTTCTGGTCGGCCAAATCACGCCCTGCCGGGCGCACTCCGGGCGTGACCAGCCACGGTGCCGGGCCGAGTGCTTTGCGCAGCGCGGACACTTCTCTGGGCGAGCATACGAGGCCGTGCGCGCCTGCCTTGATCGCCATTGTGCCAAGCGCCACCACCTGCTCCTCCACTGAGCGCTTCACACCCAATATGTCCAGATCTTCTTGATCCATGCTCGTCAGAACGGTAACCACCAGCAGCTTCGTATTGGAGCCTGAATCGCGCACTGTTTTGGCTGCGGCCTCGATCATTGCTTTGGAGCCGCCAGCATGGAGAGTAAGCATCTCGGCGCCGAAATCGAGGCATGAAGCCACGGCTCGCCCGACAGTGTTTGGGATGTCGTGCAACTTCAAATCGAGAAAAATGCGCTTGCCCTCGCCTCTGAGCATCTTCAGCACCTCCTGGCCGTCTGCTATGAACAGCTGCAGTCCCACCTTGTAGAAAGACACGGCGTCGCCGATCTTCTTCACAGCTGCTTTGGCTTCCGCCGCTCCCGGCACATCCAGGGCCACGATGATATCATGTTCGGGTTGTATCACAGTCATTGCCACCTCTTTCATTTGCCGGATATTATCACACGCATCCGCCGCGGCAAAGAAAAAATTAAAAAAGCCCTTGCAAGGTGTTGGCCTCATGTGGTAGATTGTTTGGCGTTTTAGGCGAGCTTAGCTCAGTGGTAGAGCTC
Source organism: Lentisphaerota bacterium (assembly GCA_022837245.1). GTDB lineage: Bacteria > Verrucomicrobiota > Kiritimatiellia > RFP12 > UBA3636 > JAAZFF01. The sequence continues at coordinate 27,718 of JALHHX010000003.1, read as the reverse complement.
TACCTTGCCAAGGTAGATGTCGAGGGTTCGAATCCCTTAGCTCGCTCCATTTTTTTGTGGGAGTATAGCTCAGTCGGTAGAGCAACTGACTCTTAATCAGTGGGTCGTGGGTTCGAATCCCTCTACTCCTACCATATCATGTAAACTGCCCGGTTTAACCACACGAAGGGATTGTGAACTACATGATACTGGCAGAGCCGCGGGTTTGCAGGCGCCAGAGGAAGATAAATGGCAGAATATACACCGCCCGGATGGCATGTTGCGGCAAGATCAAGAAAAGGAGATTCGCCCGTTTTATTCGAAGGACAGGGAAAAGGCCTTCGGGAAGGCAAGGAGCTTTACCGGGAAATGCCGCAATGGCGAAACCATCTGCTCAGCCGAGCTCAACCGCATGCAGACGCTCGACGCGTTGAACGCGCGCGAGATCCCCGCCGTCCACGGGATCTCGATGTCTTTGTCTGAAACAGCCCTCCGCTTCGCCCGGTCGCACGGGGCGGAGAAGCCGCCGCACGATGTGGACGCAACGCTGGACGAAATGCAGAAATGGTTTCTGGGGTCCATAGAGTAGCGCGTGGAGAGGTCGAAGAGCGCGTATTCCACGACGGCGCGGATGCTGCTCGCGGTGATAGCGCCCGGCACGCCTGCCGCGCAGGTGTCGCGCGGGCAGGGGGAGCGCGCGCTGTCGCGCCACGAAAACCCCGTGACATTCAATTTGGAAGATAATGCCGGGAAATCCTTGGTGAAACCCTTTACGTCGCAATAATGCATCTGATAGAATGCGCCCATGAAAAACCCGCTGTGGGTTCCTGCCGGGTGGCTGAATTAAACACAAGATTATGGGATGCTAGTGAAAGGAACCGATTACTGGCGTGTGCTGTAGTGTTGTGTTAAACTCCGTGCTTGCAATCTGGAACAAAGGAGTAGAAGACGATGAAAAGACTTACAAAAGGGATCCATCATTTCGCGCTAAAGCCGCAGGATGATTCCGCATTCGAGCGCACGGTGGCTTTTTACAAGGACGTTCTAGGCATGCCGCTTATCCGTTCGTGGAACGGCAAGGCCATGCGCGGTGCGATGCTTGACTCGGGGGCGGGCATCGTTGAAGTGCTGTCAAACGGCACGGATTCGCCGGGCAATGGGTGCATACGGCATCTCGCATTTGCAACCGACGATGTCGACGCGTGCGTGTCAGCTGTTAGATCCGCCGGATATCAGATTACCGTGGAACCCGAAAACAGAGAAATCCCCACCACCCCGCCTTATACGATCCGCATTGCCTTTTGCATCGGGCCGCTGGGCGAAGAGATCGAGTTCTTCCAGGAGCTCTAGCTACTGGACGTTTTTGACTTCACGCCATTGCGTCGGCAGCGAGCATACGCCGTCGAACCATCCATTGGTGGCTAGAAGAACGGGGAGGCAGTTGTCGAGGCGGTGGTAGTTCTTGCTATGGTCGCGGCTGTGCAGCGAGAAGGACATGAGATAGCGCCCCGCATGTAGCATCGACGCGTCCATCGTGAACATCAGGGCGCCATCGCCTTCTATATGCGGGATATCGAAGCCGGTTATCTCCGTGTTGCTGCCGAAGACCACCCCGCCGTTTTCGTTGTTGATTGAAAACCCGAAAGTGGGGCGTTCGATGCGTTCGTCCGCATGCCATTTGAGGACGAAACGCAGCACTTGATCTTCCAGTGACCCGGCGATCGGGTTGCCGTCGGCATCCACCATCGAGACATCAGTGATTTTCGCTTCGCCCGTGCCCCATTCCCTGCGCATCTTGCCGCAGTTCGCCATGAGGGAATCCTGCTCGTAGCGCGTCGCCATCTCGTCGGGGTCGCCAAGGCCGCGGAGTTTGCCGTGGTCCAGGTACGCTATGCGGTCCGCCACATCGCGTATGGTGTGCATATCGTGCGATATGATCAGCATGGACTTGCCGGCGTTGCGGAACTCTGCCATTTTGTCAAGGCACTTGCGCTGGAAATCGGAATCGCCGACGGCAAGGACCTCGTCGATGAGCAGGATATCTGGATTGACCTGGACTGCGACGGCGAAGCCTAGGCGAACGTACATGCCGGAAGAATAGAAGCGCACGGGCTGGTCTATAAAGTTGGCGAGGCCCGAGAATTCCACGATGGCATCGAAGCGTTTCTTCATCGTCTCGCGCGGAATCCCCATGATAGAGCCGTATAGGATCACGTTCTCGCGTCCTGTGAGGTCGGGGTGGAATCCGGCGCCGAGTTCCAGGAGCGAGGAGATAACGCCGTTTGTGCGCACCTCGCCGGAGGTGGGCGTCATCGTGCGCGCTATGATCGAGAGGAGTGTGCTTTTGCCTGCGCCATTCGCGCCGATGAGTCCGACCGTCTCGCCCTTCTGCACGGAGAACGAGACGTCGTCCAGCGCCGTGAACATGCGTCTTCCGCGTTTGCCGATAACATCAATCGCAGCAGTTTTCAAAGATCTTGAAGAGCCTGAGAGCCTGAATTGTTTTGTGATGTTGCGGACGTCGATCGCTGTTTCGCGGTTCATAGCACGTCTCCGAAATATTTATCGCCCTTGCGCAGCGCGGCGGCTCCGATAAGAGCGACGGCCACGCACACGCCTGCGGAGAGCAGCAGCCATGCGGGATGTAGCGCGGCGCCCGCTGCCGCTTCGGGGAGGAGCGGGTATCCCATGATAGCGGTGCGATACGCGGCGAGGATGCCCGACATCGGGTTGAGAAATACTATGCCTTTCCACTGCGGGTTTGCGAAGTTAAGTATGCCTACCTGCAGCGAGAGATCGTAGAACACCGGTGATAGAAAGAACCATGCGAGCGAGCCGACACCCACGAGATGCTGCATGTCGCGGAAGAAAACGTTCGCCGTGGCGCAGAGGCAGGCGATGCCAATGCCAAGCGTCAAGTGCATTAGAATCGCGGGAACGAGCCAGTACACGCACGTGAAATCCGCCACTCCGGTGACAAGAATGAACAGAAGCAACACCACAAACGTGAGCAGGAAGTTCACGCCGTTGGCGAGCGCCGTTGAGATTGGCAGTATGATGCGCGGGAAGAACACCTTCTTCACGAGATTAGTGTTGCCGACTATTGCATATAGTGAATCGTTCAGACACCCAGCAGTGAACTGCCATGTCACAATGCCGGCCACGAGAAACTGCAGATAGTCGTCGCGCCCGTTGTCGAACTTAAGTATGCTCGCAAAGACCACATATACCAATATCATCAGCAGCGGCGTGAGAAGCGACCAGAAAAAACCGAGCACGGAATTCTTGTAGCGTATCGTCAGGTTTCGTTTGACGAGTATCCAGAGTAGTTCCCTGCGTTTGTATATTTCCTTCAACATCTGTTTCGAGTGATCTTTCGGAACCTGCGCCGCGGCTCGTTTCAGTTCTCAATTCGCCTCGGATGATACAGTATTGCCGGGCTGATCGGCAACCTGAAATTCGCCCGCAAATTCTTTCGGTGAAAAATTTCATTTTCCTCTTGCGTCGGATCAAAAAAAAGAGTATACATTTATTCCAGGAAGACGAGGCCGCTGCGTCCAGCGGTCGAGTCGCAAACCAAAAAACGGAAAAACAAATCCGACACAAGGAGAAAAGTTATGCCAGTTGCACCAAAGACAGCAACAAAAAAAGCAGCCCCCGCCAAAAAGGCAGCCGCGAAAAAAGCGCCTGCAAAGAAGGCGGTAGCCAAAGCGGCTCCCGCAAAAAAAGCGCCTGCCGAAAAAGCGGCGGTTAAAGCGGCTCCCGCAAAAAAGGCAGCGGCGGCAAAAGCTCCGGCAGCAAAAAAAGCTCCGGCGAAAAAGACCGCGCCGGCTAAAAAAGCCCCCGCAAAAAAAGCCGTTGCAAAATTGGCGGTCGCTAAAAAAGCTCCCGCAAAAAAAGCCCCTGCCAAGAAGGCTCCGGCCAAGAAGGCCACTGCTAAAAAAGCAGCAGCCAAATAGCCGTCGGGCTCGGCATATCTGTAGAATAGAAGAGGCCGCATGTCTTACATGGCATGCGGCCTTTTCGCATATTCCGGATCGGACACCAACGCGCGCGCGATGAAATACCAGGCCGTCATCGCAAGGCACCATGCAACCATGCCGCCTGCACTCCACGGCTCCACTTCGAAACTTCCACCGGGAATTTCCGATGACACTCGCGCCGCCCACACCATGAATTCCGTTATGATGACGTTCGCATGGTTGAACACGCCGGCCAACCATGGCGATATTATTGCGGAGATCATGCTCAGCGCGCCGACGACAACTATTGCGGCGGCTATCGGCACGACAAGCAGGTTGCACAAGATTGATATCGGAGTCATCTGTCCAAACATCACCGCCGTGACAGGGACAGACGACATCCATGCCGCAAGGGAGACGGCGATCGACGCCGCCGTTTCTTCGCGCAAATAGCGTGCGAGGCTCCATGAATTTCTCGGCTGTGAAAGCGGCATTCCATCTGGACCAATCAGATGCTCGATGGCGACCGTCTCCTCGCGAGGAGCCACGATTCTCTGTCTAATGAGAGCGATGGCAAGGGAAGCGGAGGATTTCAACACCGGAACAAACGCAAGAATCCCCGCCGTGCACGCGAACGAAAGTATGAAGCCAAGATCAACGACTTGGCGGGGATCAACAGCGAGAATGAAGATCGCAGCGCCGCTCAAGGCCGAAGCCGGATCTATTTTGCGGTTGAGAAGCGGCGCGTTGAAGAGGAAGAGCGACATCACGCACGCGCGCACCGCACTTGATCGCGCGCCTACGGCGGTGGTGTATAATACGAGCACAATGCAAAACACGACCACTCGCAATTTCTGAGGAAAGGGGAATATGCACAGCGCGCCCATGACAAGTGCCGCGATTATCCCCACATGAAGCCCCGATATGGAAAACACGTGTACCGTTCCAGATAGGCGGAAGAAATCCATCACCTCAGAAGGAAGGTCAGAGCGGTATCCGAGAGTCATCGCCTTGATTATCGAAAGGCTGTCGTGGTACCTATCCTCATCAACGCCGATCGATAGCGCGCGCCCCGCATAGCTGCGGAGTCTCCAGAGAGCCGCCATCTGCGGAGAGCAGTCCATCTCGACGTAACGCTTGCTGTTATTCTTTCCACCGCCTATCGAGAGCGTCACCAGCGGCACTGCCGATCGCGTGTTGATCTCTCGCATTCTGCCGACTAGTTGCCAGCCCTCGCCCTCTCGCGGGATCCTGAAGGGCGGATTGTCGTCGTCGAGCAGCGAAACGGGGCCGTACCAATCCACGCGTACCAGCGAGTTCGGCATCGGCACGTTGTCGTGCTCGAACGGAACTTCCCTAACTTCAAAATCGAAACGCACACGCGCGCTCGCGCCGTTTTGCAGCATTACGACAGATGGCGCCGAAGCAATGCGTCCGCGCACCGTAGCGTCCTCGCGGCTTTCGATTATCTCGCGAAGCACCTCTACGCTCTCGTAGTCCTCCTGCGCGGCCAGCATCGCGGAGCAACACGCCACGGCTCCGGCGGTCAGGCCCAAAGCGAGCGACGACGCGAATAGCCATGATGAGCTGCGTCTGGCGAATTGCCTCAAAGCAAACCATGAGGCGGCGCACGCGCATGTTGCGGCGGCGACCAGGCTAAGATTCCACGGATGTAGCATGCCGACCACGCATCCAGCCATGAAAAAAAGCGAAAGCGCCACAAGCGGATGGCGTGAAGGCGGAGGCATGGCTTTGTAGGTGTTTTCCTCGTTCAAAGGTAACTCATGCTCTTCCACAAACTGTTTTTTTACACTGCCAACAGATGCTGGTTTTTAATTATCATCTTGACGCGCCTCCACTGCCCGGTGCGAAAACGTGCAACCGGGTCGTCTATGGCATAACCAAGCTGTTCTAATTTTTTCCCCTTCGACCGCCGTTTTAGAAAAAGACGGCAAGGAAGAGCCTACTTGGTTCTAGCAATAGAAATTGTACTGGAGCCTTCTTCCTTTGCCACAGTAAAGTTTAAGGTTCGTTCTTCTTTCTCAAAAATGATGCTGACGGCGCTTTCATCTGAAACAAATGTTGTTTCAGACCAGCCTTTTTCCTTCATATCACTCCTGTACTTCTCGGCGATGTCTTTATAAGCATCCTTGGAATTTAGCACAAAGATATCGCTCTCGGGTGAGCTGATTGAAGTGACGAGCTTTGATTCGGGGTAAAATAAAAGGTCTTTAGGAAAAGACTTGGCATCAAGGCCAGTTTCATCCGAAGCAAATGAGTATTCTCCCTTTTCGTCGGTTATTGTTATCTCGTCGCCCTCTGATTTGAACTCTGCCTTACTTCCATCTTCGTTGTTAACGGTAAAAGAGACCGCATCATCGGAGATCTTGACGTCCTCGACGTCTCCGGCGGCGTCTCCTCCTTTACCGCATCCCGATACAACCATGCCAACAATAACCGCCAACGCAACCGATTGATAAGTGTTCATTTGTTTTCCCTCCAAGTGAGCAAACCACACGAATTTAGGTACACGTAGATACTACATTATGCTTCTCTATGCTGTCAATCTCCGTCTTTTTGCCAACCTTGTTCAGTTTTGGTTTTTTGTATACGAATAGAGATTTTCGCCTTGATATGGGAAATGAGTTATGCTTTACTATTCGGAGCAGCATGAAAAAGGACAGAAACAGCAAGGGTGGCGCAGCTGCGTGCACAGGCCGGGTTCTATCGGAATAAGACAATAATTCCATGGTATTTAGCTCGATCGTTTTCCTTTTCCTTTTTCTGCCCCCGGTTCTCGGCGGCTACTATCTGCTTCATGCCACCCTTCCGCGCTTCTGGAAGCACCTGTTTCTAACTTTGTGCAGCTATGTGTTCTACGGATGGTCGAATCCGTGGTTTGCATGGCTCATGCTCTTTTCCACCGCCATAGACTATGTCGCCGCGCGGGCAATGACCGACGGCTTTCGTTCCACAAATCGCGAGCAACTGCCGTTGCTTGAAGTTGGCGGGAAAAGGACCCGCGGGCAGCGCATGGCGCTCGTATGGTCGATTGTGACGAATCTGGGGCTGCTCGGCTTCTTCAAATACTTCAACTTCGGCGTCGACAGTTGGAACGCGCTGGCGCTCGCTTTGGGCATGGAAGGCGCGGAGTTCGACACCACCCTGCGCGTCGTGCTGCCGCTGGGAATCAGCTTCTACACTTTCCAGTCGATGAGCTACACGATAGACGTATACCGCGGCGACGGCCGGGCGATCCGCAGCTTCCCGGACTTCGCCTGCTACGTCTCCATGTTCCCGCAGCTCGTGGCCGGCCCCATTATCCGCTTCCAGGAGGTTGCCGACCAGATCGAGCAGCGGACGCACACGGTGGAGAAATTTGCACGCGGCGTGGTTTTCGTATGTTTCGGAATGGCCAAGAAGATTCTGCTGGCCGACACATGCGCTCAGATCGCCGACGCCTGTTTCGGCGCAGAGCTGCCCACAACGGGCGAAGCCTGGATTGGCGTGCTTGCATACGCCTTCCAGATCTATTTCGACTTCAGCGGGTATTCGGACATGGCGATCGGCTTCGGGCTGATGCTGGGCTTCATGTTTGCCAAGAACTTCGACTCTCCATACCGATCCGCTTCTATAGGCGAGTTCTGGCGCCGCTGGCATCTGTCCCTGTCCAACTGGTTGCGCGACTACCTTTACATTCCGCTCGGCGGCAACCGTCGCGGCACGCGCCGCACTTACGCGAACCTCATGACGGTAATGTTGCTGGGCGGTCTCTGGCATGGAGCTTCCTGGAACTTCGTCATCTGGGGCGGTCTGCACGGCACAGCGCTGGTCATTGAGCGCGCCCTCAAGCCGGCACCAGCCCGCACACGCATCGGGCACGCCCTGCGCGTAGCCGCCACTTTCCTATTCGTCCTGTTCACATGGGTGCCGTTCCGCGCGCCAGATCTGGCAGCGACCGGACGTTATTGGCGCTCGATGCTGGGGCTCGGCGAGGCCGATGCCGCCGCCGGACTCGTGTCAGGCATCATTGGCAACCAGTATCTTGGCATCTCGCTTGTCATAGCCGCCGTCGTAGCATTCTTCGGCATCCAAACGTGGGACTACACGCGCCGTCTGCCCCCTGCCCGCGCCGCACTGGCCATGGGGCTTTTCCTCATATCGGTGGTGATGCTTGTAGCCACTTCCTTCCACCCGTTCATCTACTTCATTTTCTGATCCCGTATCCATTATGATTCTCAAGCCGAAAACACGAACGACAGGCCAAAGCCGCGAGGAACAAGCGCGGCGCGAAATCGGCCATACCGACGTCTCGCACGGCGTCGCCGTCGCGCTCGCGGCAATATTCATAGCGCTTGTCACGGCAGGATTCGTGGCGCTAATCGCTTCACCTTCCACACGTGGCGCGATCGCCGGGCTATTCGCCTCAGACGGAACACTAAAGGAACGCATCGTTGCCAGCGAGGCGATCATCAACCGCGATTTCCCCGCCGCGGTTGCTTTGCGCGAGCCCGTTCAGGTTGCGCTCGCCGAATTGGGAGCTGGCGATGAGCAGGTCGCACTCGGTAACGACGGCTGGCTCTTCTACAAACCGGACATAAGCGCGCTCACCGGCCGCGGCATGGTCACCCAGGGCGATCTCAAGCCTCTTGACCCGCCTGAACCCGCCGCTGTTTCTGCAGTGAAGCAATTCCATGATGCCCTCGACGAGCGCGGCGTGGGGCTGATCTTACTCCCGGTTCCGGTAAAGCCAGGCGTTCATCCGGACAAACTGCGCTCCAAAGATTTCAAAGATAAAGGCGGCGCGGTTATCCGCGCACGCGGTTTTTCGTTCTGGCGCGACGCGCTGGAAAAACACGGCTGCGCGATTTTCGACGCCGCCCCGGCTCTTTCCAAGATACGCGAAGAGCACGGAGCCGCATACTTGAAAGGCGACACACATTGGACGCCAGAGGCTATGGATGCTGTTGCGGCAGCGTTGGCCAGCGAGCTTCAATACGTATTGGAGCCACTCGATACGGCAAGCCCACCAGTCGAGTCCGCTCCGCATGAAGTCACAAACGCGGGCGACACTGCGATGATGCTCGCACTTCCCGACACACATGAGCTGCGCACACCGGAGACGGTTGAGGTACGCCCAATTGAATTCGCCAAGGACGTTGCGGCCGACGTTGTGCTTTTGGGCGACAGCTTCTCAAACATCTACTCGCTCGAAGGCATGGGCTGGGGAGCGGACGCTGGACTTGCCGAAAGGCTTGCATTCCATCTTGGCCGTCCCGTCAATGCTTTCATCCGCAACGATGGCGGCGCATGGGGGTCGCGTGAGCGTTTCTTACAGGCTCTCGCCCGCGGCCAGACCTCGCTGAAGGGTGTAAAGGCCGTGATCTGGCAGTTTTCGGAGCGCGAGCTTGCGCATGGCGACTGGAAGGAGATGTCGCTTCCAGAAGAACCGACGCAGAGCGTCAGGGAGGCGGAGGCTGCAGGTACAATCGGCTGTGCCGCGACGGTTGCCGCGGTGTCGTCCGGCCCGCGACTCGACGCTCCTTATTCAGAGTTCATAATCAAGTGGCATGTCGCCGGAATCAAGGCGGCGGAAGGTGTGGACATGCCAGACCAGGCAGTCGTACTGCTGCAAGGCATGAGCGCGCGCAAGATCCTGCCGACCGCGGCGGTCCGCCCAGGCGCGAAAGTTTCGCTCAAACTCCGGCCTTGGTCAGAAGTAGAGAGCGACTACGGATCGCTGAACACGGGCTTGCTGGACGACGAGATGCTTGAGATCGAACTTCCGCTCTACTGGGCGGAGGAAGCGGATGCCGCGCGGCAATAAAGCCGCGCGTCGTTCCGTCGTAAATTAATGCCTGGGAGGGATTTTTCTTGAAAAACAAACGGTTTATACAATTTAACGTCTCGGCGCTTGCCGTGTTGGGAGGTTCGCTGGCGCTTGCATTGCCGGCGTTTGCTGAAGCGGCTTCTGACGCGGCGTTCGCGGCGGAATGCCGGGTGCTCGCCGAGAGGGCTGCCGCTGCCAAAGAGGCGGTGGTCAAAGCCAAAGACGGATGGCTGTTCCTGGCCCCCGAGCTGCGTCACTTGGGCGCGGGAGAATTCTGGGATCCGGCGGCGCAGACCGCGTCTGCCGCCACACGCAAGGATGCGCGCGACCCTTTGCCAGTCATCCTCGACACGGCGGCGCAGCTAAGGGACGCGGGCGTCAAGCTACTCGTTGTACCAGTGCCGCCTCGTGCCGTGATCTATGCGGACAAGCTGCCCGGAGGGGAAGCTTGTGTGCCCGTGCGGCGCGATGCCGCGTTGCAGGTCTTCATGGCGAAATTGCGGAAGGCAGATGTGGCTGTGCTGGATTTGACGGAGCCATTCATTAAGGCAAGAGCCGAAGACGAAAAGGCAGGATCCGTCTGTTGCCGAACCGATTCGCACTGGAGTCCACGCGGGATTGAAATAGCGGCGAAAGAAATTGCCGGGTGGCTTGCGGCCAACGGCGTGAGCAAAGGGGAGCTGAAGACCGTGGTGGAAATAGAGGATGTGGAAATCGCTGGCGACCTCTGGCGGATTCTTGAGGATCCCGCATGGCCTAAAGAGACCGTGAAGGCGCGCCGCGTGACGACGCCCGACGGCTTTCCGCTTGAAGAGGATAAGGACTCGCCTGTGCTGGTACTGGCTGACAGCCACGGACTGGTGTTTCATGCTGGCGAAGACATGCTTGCCGAAGGCGGCGGTTTGATGGATCTGCTTTCCGCAGAGATTGGCATGCCTGTGGCACTTATGGCGCGACGTGGTTCAGCAGCCACTACTGTCCGGATTGATCTAGCCCGACGAGTGCGCGCCGAGCCGGATTTTCTGAAAGGCAAGCGCGCGGTCGTGTGGTGCTTCGCCGCCCGCGAGCTTACGGAATCGTCCGGCTGGAGAACCGTGCCGATCCTTCCCGAAGAACCACCTGTCGAATAATTGACATTTAAAAATCAGGAGATACAACAATGAAAAGCAAAATTGCAAAAACAGCATGTTTGTGCGCATTTCTGCTAGCCGCTGCGAGCGTCCAGGCTGCACCCAAAGTGGATGGCTTCGCTGTCGGCATCAAATTCAAGCCGGAGGGGGAATTCGGCAACATACACGAAGGCATCGTGCCCGGGCAGTTGATCCGTTACGACATCCGCAAGGGCGTGGCAGTGAGCCAAAAGGTGCTAGTAGAGGACCCGGAAGTGGTGTTTGCGTGCTTGGATCCGTTCGGACAGCGCATCGCTTACACGCGGAAAAACAACGAGCTTGTCATCATCCCGGCGGACGGCGGCGAGGAAAAGGTCATCGGAGACCTCTCAAAGATGGGGCCGGAAACGAGCGGCAATCTTGACGGGCCCGGGCTCCAATGGCCGCTTAGCGATGGCGCCCGCTGGATATGGTACACGGACAACCGCGACAACTCGCTGAGGCGGGTGCCGGTCGACGGCGGCGAGGCCGAGCTCGTGATGAAATTCAACCGCGGAGTCGGCGGGGCGTTCGCCCTGAGCATGGACGCCACTCCCTCGCACGGCTCGTTCATCAAGCGCACCGACAACTACGCCGTGCCGATTTACGACATGGCCGCCGGCGACGGCGACCTGTTCGCCTGCCGCCAGTCGTTCGGCTGCGGCAACTCCACGGCGCCGGACGGCTCCCTTTTCAACGTCAACACGGGCGACCACGTGCACATGGAAATAAAGCGTCTGGATAACAGCACCGTCAAGACAATCCGCGTCAACCAATGGGATGGCGACCCTACAGCTGGGATCACTGAGCGATATTCGCTTGAGTGGGCATGGCAGTCTTTCCGCTGGTCGGTCAATTCCATGGACTGGATTGCCGTCACCCAAGGCAAGCTCAAAATGCCGAGCAACACATACAATACACTCTTCCAGGATATCGTGCTTTACGACTGGCGCAACGAGGAGCAGATAAACGTTACTAAGCACGACGTGGGCGAATTCTCCCGCGCATCGGGCTTCTACGAGCTCTCACCCTCCGGTGAGCAGCCCATGGGCTTCTTCTCTGGCGAGGCACCCTACACCGTGGAATTCAAGGATCCCCGGATTCCGGCGAATGCTCGCTGGACCTTCGGCGACGGGGCATCCGGCACCGGCACCGCTCCAAAGCACCAGTACACGAAGCCTGGCTCTTACGAGGCTGTCGCAAAGGCCGGCACCCAGAGCTGGCGCGCTGGAATCACGGTTGCGCCCACCACCATCCCGTCGGGGGTTTGCGAGCCGGCTGGCGACCGCGGCTTGATCTTTGTTTTCTCAAAACCGATGCAGGTAAAGGGAGCATTGCAGGTGGCGGTTCAGGGCGTTGGACAAGGCGAAGCGAGACTTGCCCCTGGCGGTCGGCGCATGACCGTGATTTTCAGCAAACCACTTCCGCAGCAGGGCCGCGTCAAGATCGACGGGCTGGTGGATCAGGCACAGGTGCCCAGCGCGCTCAAGCCTAACGTCCTCCCATTCAAGATGGAGCCCTGGCCAGTCAACCGCGAAGGCGTCGTGTACCTGTGGGACACCGGCAACGCTTTCAACGCAGTATATAGAGAATGGGCAAACGACATCCGCGAGATCCGACTCTCGCGCACCACCGGAATCGACCGGCACGGACGCATGAACACGGCGGTCGGCCAGTTCGGCACTGGATTTTTCTCGCAGTCAGACGCACGTATGGACTTCCAAGACCTCGTTAAAGCCGATCAGATGACGCTGGAGCTTACTTTCCAGACGGAATCGCTCGACCAGTCGCGCGATAAATTCCCCGCGCGCATCGTCAACTGCAGCGCATGGCACGACGGCGACTGGAACGTAATGCTCGGCCAGCAGAAAGACTCGCTGCTTTTCAGCGTTCGGACGAAGGAAAACATACTGGACATGGATGGAAACCCCGCCGGCAACGTGCTCCACGGCCGGGCGCCGATATACGAAATCGCGAAGTTGACAGACACCAAGCCGCATCATCTGGTAGTCACATACAAGTCAGGCGATCTGCGCGCATACATCGACGGCAAGCAGGTTTTCCAGTCCAGCGAGGTCAAGGGCTCTCTGCGCAACTGGGGATACGGCGAACTGGTTTTTGGCGGGAACCACAACAGCGGGCGCTATCGCTGGAATGGCTTGCTAGACGGCATAGCCTTCTACCAACGCGTGCTGGAGCCGCAGGAAGTGGCGGCCAATTACAAACAAGTCCAGAAGCGCCTTGAATCGCGGAAAGACCCTCCGAGGATCACCGTAAAGGCGAAACTACGAGACATCTCGTCGGTTCCGGATCCGCAAGCCATTCTGCCATATGAAGAGGCGCTTAGCGTCAACGAATACGTAATAGAGGAGATCGTTGACAAAGGCTCGGGCTGGATCATGCAATTGCGCAAGGGTCAGCCGATCCACGTCGCGCAATGGGGCGTACGCAACCGCCAGAAGACTGACCTGGAAAAACTGTCGAAGGGCGAAGTCCACACGCTCGTGCTAGAGCCTTACGAACAGCATCCGGAGCGGCTCGACCGCGTGACGACCGTCAACGAGCTCACGATCCGGGGCACGATGCCGCCGATGCTCTACGAGCCGGCCAAATAGGTCCAGAGCTTCCGCTACTGCAGCTTGCAACCTTCCATATAAACCGCCACCGTGTAGCTGGCGATATCGAACGGGTCGCCACTCCAGCAGACGAAAGACGCCCACTCGCCCTTAGCCAGCGTGCCGAGGCGGTCTCCTATCCCCAGGAATTCCGCCGGCTTGCGCGTTATGTACTCAACAGCCCCCTGTTTGTTGAGCCCAGCGCGCCCTATCAGCGCGGCCGTGGTGTGCGGCGCGTCGTGTCGTACGATCGCCGAAAGCCCGCCTATGATATTGGCGCGGCCCGGCATCACGCATGAATAGAGCGTCCCTAATTCGGCGGCCATGCGGAACGCAACGTCGTCCATCTGTATGGAGTCGAGCACGTCCGAAAGCGGCTGTATGGAATCGAGATTGTCGTTGCTCCCACATTCGGCGCCGGGATCTCCGTGGCGGTGAACCCCTATGTATAGATAACATCGCTTACCCCGCCCAAAGCCCAAACGCGCACAAAAATTAGGCGCTTGCTTCTTTGCGTAATCTTTGATATTCTATGACGGCAATTGTTTTCTTTTAACGGGTCATACTAAAGGAGTTGCCTATGGGCTTGCTGAATCAGGGGTTGATATTGTTGGGTACAGGGATGGTTGCTGTTTTCGCTTTTCTCGTACTTTTGGTTTGGGCAATGAACCAATCTGCGAAATTAGCCCCGAAGCTAAGCCACATGTTGCCTGATCCCGAGCCGGTTGGCGTCGGAGACGGCAAGAATAACGATAGAGCCGGCGATGTTGACGTGGGAATCGCGGTGGCGATTGCCGCCGTCATGCGCAAGGCGCGCAAATAGAGCGGGATGCCCGCCCCCGGAATAAAAGATTTTCAACGATTTATAAATAACCAGTAGAGGAGTTCCCAAATGTCCAAGAAGCAAGTGAAGGTAATGTGCACTGCGTTCCGCGATGGTTTCCAGTCGGTTTACGGTGCTAGAGTTTTTTCCAAGGATTTCATGCCGGCAGTCAAGGCGGCCTACGATGCGGGCATCCGCTGGTTCGAAGCTGGTGGCGGTGCGCGTTTCCAAGCATGTTACTTCTACTGCCGCGAGGATGCGTTCGACGTGATGGATCTTTTCCGCAAGACGTGTCCTGATGCTGATCTGCAAACGCTTTCTCGTGGTGTTAACGTAGTTGGTCTCGATTCACAGCCTTCTGACATCATCAAACTGCACGCGCAGATGTTCAAAAAGCACGGCATGAGTTCGATTCGCAACTTCGACGCGCTAAACGATGTCGAGAACCTCCGCTGGTCCGGGCAGTGCATCCACGACGCCGGGCTCAAGCACGAAATTTCAGTCACCATGATGGGTCTTCCCCCGGGAGTCGACAGCCGCGGCGCGCACACACCCGAATTTTACGAGGACAAAGTAAAGAAAATCCTCGACGCCAAGATTCCTTTCGACCGCATTTGCTTCAAGGATGCCTCCGGCACGACGCCCCCCCGGACTGTTTACGAGACGATCAAGAGAGCTCGCGCGCTTTTGGGCAAAGACGTGCATATCCAATTCCATTCACATGAGACCGCGGGCAACGGCATCTCCTGCTACTTGGCGGCTCTTGAGGGCGGCGCGGACGGACTCGACTGCTCTATGGCCCCGGTTTCCGGCGGCACCTGCCAGCCCGACATCATCACACTCTGGCACGCACTGCGCGGCAGCGATTTTGAAATGGATCTCGATATCGAGAAAGTCCGCAAGGCCGAGAGTGTGTTCAAAGAAGCAATGTCCGAATACTTCACGCCACCTGAAGCCATGGCTTCCAGCCCGGAAATCATCTGGTCCCCAATGCCGGGCGGCGCCCTCACGGCGAACACGCAGATGCTGCGTGACAACAACATGATGGACAAGTACGATGACATGATCACCGAGATGTACGATGCCGTGCGCCTCGGTGGTTTCGGCACCTCGGTTACCCCGGTGTCCCAGTTCTACGTCCAGCAGGCGATGAACAACGTCATGTTCGGCAAATGGAAGAAGATCGCTCCGGGCTATGGCAAGATGATTCTCGGCTATTTCGGCCGCACCCCCGCCGCTCCGGATCCTGAAATCGTCAAGATCGCTTCCGAGCAGCTCAACCTCCAGCCCACAACAAAGACCGTGCTCGAAATCAACGATGCCGATCCGAAGAAGGGCCGTAAGGCTGCTGAGGACATGCTCGCGGATGCCGGTCTCCCCATCACAGACGAGAATGTTTTCATCGCGGCTTCCTGCCTTGAGAAGGGCATCGCTTTCCTGAAGAGCCCTGAGACTGCTCCTGATGGCGTCCGCAAGGGCAAGCCGGCCGGCAAAGGTGGCAACGACTTCACAGTCACTGTCAACGGCAAGTCATACGGCGTTTCGCTAGGCGAAGGATCGGCCGTTGTCAATGGCAAGAACTACAGCGTCAGCGTCAAGGACGGCATCGAGAAGGCAGCAGCCCCCGCGCCAGCGGCCCCAAAGGCTGCGGCTCCAGCAGCGGCGCCCGTTGCGGCACCTGCAGAAGCGGCTCCTGCTCCCGCTGGTGGCTCTTCCATCGAATCCCCCGTTCCTGGGCTCGTGCTTCGTCTGGTAGCCAAAGACGGTGATTCTGTTTCCACTGGTGATGTGATTCTCGTCATCGAGGCCATGAAGATGGAAATCCCAATCAAGGCTAAAGTTGATGGCACTGTGTCGTTGGCAGTGGCTCAGGGAGACAAGGTAAGCACCGGCACAGTTCTCGCGACCATTGCCTAACAAGGACTCGAGGAACACAAAATGAAAATAAAAGTTTTTACATTGGCGCTGGCCTTCTCCGCATTCGCGGTAGTTGCCAACGCCCAAACCGAGTTCACCTCTGATTATGCCGGAACCGCCACGGCGGTCGAGGCAAGTGCTCCCAAGAACAATACTGTTCCCGAAGGACAGAGCGTTGAAGAACTGCTCTTCAAGGCCAAGAATATCTGGAAAGACACAGGTGTTTACGGTTTCTTCGCGAAAGAAGCCCCTGAGTGGCTGACCAAAGGCTATACACGTAAGGACGGCACATTCATGCCTGGGCAAGAGGTGAAAATTCTTGGCGGTATTCCATACGGTGCAGGCCAATTCATAATGATCTTTGTCTGCCTGCTTCTCATATATCTTGCACTAGTCAAGGAATTCGAACCGCTTTTGCTTATGCCAATCGGCTTCGGCGGTTTGCTCGCGAACTTCCCGCTCGCGGGCATAACCACGCCGGAGATGCTTGATGCGGCTGGACAGGTTCAAACGGGCGGTTTCTTGTACTACCTCTTCGCCGCCGGCGTTGACACGGGACTTTTCCCGATCATGATCTTCATGGGCGTTGGTGCAATGACCGACTTCGGTCCACTGATCGCAAACCCCAAGACCTGTATGCTCGGCGCCGCGGCTCAGTTGGGCATTTTCACCGCGCTGTTCGGCGCCTTGGTTCTTAACGACTTTGTGCCGGGAATCAATTTCACGCTTCAGGAAGCCGCTTCCATAGGCATCATCGGTGGTGCTGACGGCCCGACAGCAATCTGGCTTACAACCAAGCTGGCTCCACACCTCCTGGGTGCTATCGCCGTCGCAGCCTATTCCTACATGGCCCTTGTGCCTATAATCCAGCCCCCTCTTATGAAGCTCTGCACAACGGAAGCCGATCGCAAGATCAAGATGAAGCAGCTACGCCCCGTCAAGAAGATCGAAAAGATCCTCTTCCCGCTGACAGTGCTCGTTCTATGCGGCCTGCTCCTCCCTTCGGCCGTTCCGCTGATCGGCGCTTTGATGTTCGGCAATATCGCACGCGAGTGCGGCGTCACCGAGCGCCTTTCCGACACCATGCAGAACGCCCTCTGCAACATCGTTACGATATGCCTTGGGCTTTCAGTTGGTTCGAAACTGGCTGCTGAGAAGTTCCTCACGCTCCAGACGCTCGGCATCTTGCTGCTCGGCCTCTTCGCATTCGCGGTTGGCACAATGGGTGGTGTTCTGATGGCTCGCCTGATGAACGTCTTCTCGAAGGACAAGATCAACCCACTCATCGGTTCCGCAGGTGTTTCCGCAGTGCCGATGGCCGCGCGCGTTTCCAACAAGGTTGGACTCGAGACAGATCCTTCCAACTACCTGCTCATGCACGCAATGGGTCCGAACGTATCTGGCGTTATCGGCTCGGCGGTCGCGGCAGGCGTGCTGTACCGCATGCTCGGCCCATTCTAATGGCTGGCTAGCAGCTTCAACAGCTCCAACGGAGAGGGCGCTGACTTTATAAGGTCCGCGTCCTCTTTTGCTATATATCCAACTTCGCGGGCATGAGCTAAAAACGCAAGAAGGGCGTCGTAATACCCATTCAAGTTGAGCAGTCCGATTGGCTTGCGATGCCCACCCTTGTGCATCTTGCGGCGTGCCACCGCATCGAAAAGTTCGTCCAGCGTGCCGAAACCGCCCGGGAGCGCGACAATCACGTCTCCGCGCTCTATCATTTCGGCTTTTCGCTCGGCCAGACTACTGACAATCACCGTTTCCGTGAGACCATCATGGAGGTATTCGTCTTTCAGGCTCTGCGCGAAAACCCCGGTCGCATTCCCCCCTGCCTCCAGCATGGCGTCGGCAAGAACCTTCATCGTGCCGATGCCGGATCCACCATAGACGAGTCCGATGCCGTTTTCAACAAGAATACGCGAGAGCCCGCGAGCCGCATCATCGTATGAGGGGTCTGGAGGAGTTCTCGAGCCGCAATAGACGGCCACGCACCTTATTTTCCCCAAAACGCCGTCTTTCATTTTCCTTCCCTCCCCCGCTTCAACGTGAGGTTGTAATCACAGAACCCGCCGATTATGCAGCCTTCGCATTTAGGATTGCGCGGCGTGCAACGACGCTGTCCGAACGATACAAAACATGCGTTCCACGTCTTCCATAATTCAACAGGCAGTATTTCACGCAGCTTCATCTCCGTTTCAAGCGGATCCTTCGTCTTGAGAAGCCCCAGCCTGTTGTTGATGCGGTGCACATGCACGTCGACGCAGATGGCGGGCTTGTCGAACGCCACGGCCACAACGAGGTTGGCAGTCTTGCGCCCCACCCCCGGAAGCTCGCAAAGATCCTCGACTGTTTCAGGGATCCTGCCTCCAAATTTCTCATCTATTACATCGGGCATCTTTTTAAGCGCGGCGGCCTTCTGCCGGTAAAACCCAACCGGATATATCAGCTGCTCGATTTCGTAAACCGACAGGGCGCGCAGATCGGCGAAATTTTTGACTGCGGGGAAGAGTTTCCCGGAGATGACTTGCGAGGTCGTCTCATCGCGTGTTCGCGCGCTCAGGACGGTGGCAACTAGAATCTTGAACGGGTCGCGTTCCTGCGCCCCCATTAGGTCGATCACAGGCGCCGGGTTCGCCTTGAAGTCAATCATCAGGCGCCGATGGACTTCCGGGATGTCCTCCAGCTTCATTTTTGAACTTGGGCTTCGGCGTCAACAGCCATCGACGCCTCTCGGATTGTGGGGCGGAAATTCTCCATAGCTTCCTCGGTGAGTTGAACGAGGTGTTTGTTGTCGGTCAACAGACGCACTTTCTCGGTGCCGATCTGCGCCGCCACCGTGATGTACGGTTTTGTATATGGTTGTTTGTTGACTCGCATCTGGTTTTTGGGAACTATACCTTCATCCACGAAAAACTGGTACACCTCCTGGATTTCCCCGCGGTCGAGATGTATGCGGTCCGAGTAGTAGTCGTTCCAATATGGATCGTTAACCGCATCGGAGAAAGCATCCGCCAGACGCGGGCTGCGCCCGGTGCGGAACAGGATTTCCCCCGTCCCGTAAATGGACAAGCGGCAAATATTCCGTATTTCGGAATCATCGGACGCCGGGAAGTAAACAATCTCAATCCAATCAAGACCAGACACCTCCACTTCGAACTGTTTGTGGATGATGCGCCCTTCCCCGTCCACTGGCGGCTTGGAAGCGCATCCTGAAAATAGCAGCGCGTTCGATAGCGCCAACGCGAAAATAGCAGCGGTGGTTTTCATTGAATTGCCGGTTAGTTAGGGGTGCTTTAAAAGTGCCTAGGGCGGGAGTCGAACCCGCACGGTGTTGCCACCAAAGGATTTTAAGTCCCATGCGTCTGCCATTTCGCCACCTAGGCTTCGACGAGGCTCAATGATAACGCATAAACAAACTAAAGTACAAAAAAAAAGTGCTGTGCTGGTCACGCCTTCGCGCATCTTGCACCAAGATTTTGAGTCTGTCTCCTGTCTCTTATCCCGCGAGGCGCAATGGCGCGGAGGCTCTTGCTGCGTAGTAAGCCTCACGCGAAGGCGCGACGACGCGAAACCCTTGCAACGCAGTATGGATCCGCAGATTGCGCAGATATGCGCAGATTTTCCTTTGCCACATGATGATTTTTGAAGTGACGGCACCGCGTGGAAGCGTCCTCACGAAGCCACGAATGAACGAAGGAGCGCAAAGCCATGGCTATGCGAGCTTTTTGATTGGCTTTTGCTGCGTGAACCGGGCTGGAGCCCGGTGTTCCCAGAAGCAACCAAACAACATATCCGGGTATAACCCCAACATTCCATTCTTCCTCCATTCCAATATTCCGCAGGCACACTGCGTCACTAAGGGAACAGAACAAGTCCGGGGCAAAATGGAGATGCGCCCGCTACAACTTTGCGCCAAAGGAACTCCGGGCGGCGCAGAGCGTGATAGCTGCGGCGGAGACGACGTTGAGCGAGTTTTTGGTGCCGTGTGAGCGGATGGCTAGAACGGCATCGGAAAGTGATAGAACTTCGGGATCAAGTCCAAAACGCTCGTTGCCTAGCAGAAGCGCAGAAGGAAACGAGTACTGTAAAACGGTGGCGTCCTGCGCATTTTCAGCGGTTTCAAGAGCATAGACGACACGGCCTTGAGCATGCAATTCCATTATCGCATCGCGCACATCCGGGAACGTGCGCCAAGGCACAAGCCGCTCCGCTCCCATGGCGGACTTTGCCACGTGCGGATGTTCCGGCGTGGCGGTGTACCCACACAGCCACACGGCATCGGCCCCAAAAAACTCTGCGGTTCTGAATATGCCACCGATGTTCATAGCGGAACGAAGGTTGTCCGCCACAATTGTCAGCGGAAATGTGTCTGCGACCTGAACAGGCGAATCTGTTGAAACCAGATGCATGTCCGTATCCGTGATACGCTGCCGTGTCGCAATGCGTTCCACGGGCACGATTGCGCAGAGGAGCTGCTTGTCGTCCATCCCATCCTGAAGGACACGCGCGAGCTTCTGCAGGTGTTCGACCCGAGACGCCAGAAAGTAGCTCCGGGCCTCGCGTATCCTCGAAGCTCTATCTGGAGAATCCCCGGGCAGCTCCTCGATTGCGCGCAGAAGGCGAAGGGCAGTTTTCCATTTGCCCAGAACATCGGCGTCGGGCCTGTCAGACCATGCCACCGCGGCTCACCCTATGGCGTCGCCGGGCTTGGCGTCGCCTGCCGGGACTAGCACGCAAAGCTGCGAATGATCGGCACCGCCGGCTGACAGCACCATGCCTTCGGAGATGCCGAAACGCATTTTGCGCGGCTTTAGGTTGGCGATGATCACTATTTGTTTGCCGTTAAGGACGGATGGATCTGGGTATGATGCTCGGATGCCGGAGAAAATGTTGCGCTTGCCAAGTGCGCCGAGGTCGAGTGACAGTTGTATAAGTTTGTCGGAACCTTCGACGGTTGAGGCGTTTTCCACAAGCGCGACGCGGAGGTCGAGGGCTGCGAACTGTTCGATATCGACTTCTGGCTTTAGCGGTTCGACCGGCTCGGCGGTTGCCTGGGGATTCGGAGCAGCTGCCTTCGACGCTTCGACCATTGCCTCCACTTTTTCGGGCAAAACCCGTACGGCGAGATATTCGTAGTTGGATATTTCGCGGTTTTCGAGATCGGTGTCCAGCGACCTCCAAGAGTACGCATGTTCGCCAAACAACACGGCGACTTTCTCAGAGTACCGCGGAAGGATGGGTGTGAGGTAGATCGTGAGAAGCCGGAACATGTTAAGAATCGAGGTCAAGACCTGACGCGTCGCCTCCGGATCGGTCTTGATGGTTTTCCAGGGCTCCTTGCGGTCGAAGTATTCGTTTGCAAGATCCGCAAGGCGGCAGACTTCGACAGGAACCTGCGAGAAGCGACGCGCCTCGTAATGATCGGCGATGGTTTGAGCGCGAGAGCGAAACTCGGCCACGATGGCGCGTCCTTCGTCGTCCATGTCTCCCATTTTGCCATCGAGCTTCTTGTTAAGCATCTGGGCTCCGCGCGATGCGAGGTTCGTGATTTTGCCAACCAGATCGCTGTTGACGCGCAAGGTGAAATCGTCGAAATTAAGATCCACGTCGTCAGTCGTGTTGTTGATCTTGCAGGCGTAGTAGTAGCGTAGATGCGCCGGATCGAGGTTGTCGAGGTATGTGCGGGCGCTGATGAACGTGCCTCGCGATTTGCTCATCTTCTCGCCATTCACGGTTAGGAAGCCGTGCACGAAAACCTGCGTGGGGCCTTTGTAGTTGGATGCGTGGAGCAGCGCGGGCCAAAAGAGGCAGTGGAATCGGACGATGTCCTTTCCTATGAAATGGTAGAGCTCGGCATCGGGGTTGTTCCACCAGCTGTCGAAGTTTTTTCCTTTTTTATAGCACCAGTTGAGGAGAGAGGCCATGTATCCGACCGGCGCGTCGAGCCAAACGTAGAAAAACTTACCGGGGTGATCGGGAATTTCGAAGCCGAAATACGGGGCGTCGCGCGAGATGTCCCAGGGATGTAGTTTTGAGTCTTCCCCGAACCATTCGAGGAGTTTGTTGGCGACGTCGGGTGCGACGTGCGTGGTCAGCCAGTTGGCGAGGTAGTTGCGGAACATCTCCAGGTTGAAGAAGATGTGCTCGCTGTTGCGGATCTCGGGCTTGCCCGTGTTGCAGATGGCGCAGCGCGCGTCCTCCATGTCTGCCGGCGAATATGTGCTGCTGCATTTTTCGCAGGAGTCGCCGTACTGGTCCTTGGCGCCGCACTTCGGGCAGGTTCCGCGAACAAACCGGTCCGGTAGGAAAATCTTGTCATTGGGGCAGTAGAGCTGCGGGACGTCCTTGTAGAAGACCGCGTTGTTTTTCTTGGCGCGGCTGAAAATCGTGGCGCAGAAATCGCGGTTCTCGGGAGAGTTTGTCGAGTAGTAGTTGTCGAACTCTATTTCGAAATCGTCGAAGTCCTTCGTGTGGCGCTTGTAGCTCTCGGCGATGAGCTCTTCGGGGGTGATGCCTTCCTTGCGTGCACGTATCATGATGGGCGTGCCGTGCGTGTCATCCGCGCAGACGTAAACGCATTCGTGGCCGCGCATCTTCTGGAAACGCACCCAAAAATCAGTCTGAAGGTACTCTACGAGATGCCCGATGTGTATGTCCCCGTTTGCATACGGGAGAGCTGATGTCACTACGATGCGGCGTTTTTGCATTTATATGGGGTTCCTCTGGTCTTGTGCGAGCGTGAAGTCTAGCATAAAGAAGAGGTTCCAGACAAGAAATTGTAGTTATTCCTTGCGGTGGGAAGCGGCATTGATGTAAGATAAGCCATCAATTTTAGCGTGCCCGCCGGAAGCTTCAAAGCCGCAAGGAGTGCTCGTGCAAAAAGGACTTAACAACCGTATACGTGAGAGGACAGTAAATGCATTCGTTCAAAATCGGTGTCATCGTGGATTCGTTCAAGCTAGGCCTGCGCAGGGGATTGCAGGCTGCGAAGGAGGTGGGCGCTGAAGGCGTCCAGTTCTACGCGAACTCAAAAGAAATCAAGCCGGAGCTGCTGGACGCGGCTGCGAGGCGCGAGCTCAAAGCGTACACCGCGGATCTGGGTCTTGAGATATCCGCGGTCTGCGGCGATATCGGCCATTTCATGAATGCCGGGAGAAACCCCGACCACATACGCCGCTCTAAGCTCATCGTGGACCTGGCCGTTGATCTGGAAACAAATGTCGTCACGACGCATATAGGCTCGGTGCCAAAAGACAAGTCCAACCCGTTGTACGCGGTTTTGCAAGACGCCTGCCGCCAGCTCGGTTCTTACGCGTCGGAAAAGAATGTGATGTTCGCGATCGAAACCGGACCCGAGACGGCCGTCGTGCTGCGTGAATTCCTCGACTCGCTTGGAGTTGGCGGCATCGGTGTCAACCTCGACCCTGCAAACCTCGTAATGGTGACACAAGACGACCCCGTGGCGGCTGTCAAAACGCTCGCCCCTTACATCGTCCACACGCATGCGAAGGATGGGCGCAATCTGAAAGTATGCGACCCTGCCAAAGTGTACGCGGCGTTCTCCGACGGCAACTACCCTGACCTCGAAAAAGCGCTGGGTGGCGCGCCCTTCAAGGAGCTCCCTTTAGGCGAAGGCGACGTGCAGTGGAAGCCTTACCTCAACGCTCTAACCGCGGTCGGCTACAAGGGATACCTGACGATTGAGCGTGAAGAAGGGGAAGACCGCTACGGCGATATAGCCGCGGGCGTGAAGTTTCTTGAATCTCAAATTAAGTAAAAAACAACGATACAAAAGAAAGCAGCAAAAATGAAATTAGGCGTCAGTTCTTACAGTTTTTCACGTCTTGTCTCCTCCGGGGCGATGACCCAGATCGAGGTTGTCTCGAAGGCGAAGGAGATGGGTTTCGAATTCATCGAATTCTCCGGCCTGGCCAATCCAGAAGGCGTCTCGAAGGAGGATTTCGCCGTCCAAGTGCGCGAGGCATGCGCGGCGGCCGGGCTTGAAGTCCGAAACTTCACGATCGGCGCCAACTTCCTGAAGGGCCCGGGCGACGCATGGAAGGACGAGGTTGAGCGCCTGCGCGGCGAGCTGGACATCGCCAAGATCCTCGGCTGTTCAGGCATGCGCCACGATGCCACCGGCGGCTTCCCCGCCGAGCACGTCGGTCCGAGCGGGTTCGACGACGCCCTGCCGATCCTCATCAAAGGCTGCCGCGCCGTCACCGAGATCGCCGCCGACATGGGTATAAGGACGATGGTCGAGAACCACGGATTTTTCTGCCAGGACAGCGAGCGCGTGGAGAAACTGGCGAACGGCGTTGGCCACCAGAATTTCGGTCTCCTGGTCGACATGGGCAACTTCCTCTGCGCGGACGAAGATCCGGCGGCCGCAGTGGGACGCGTGGCACCGTATGCCTTCCACGTGCATGCGAAGGACTTCAACGTCAAGTGCGGCAACATGCCCAACCCGGGCAGGGGCTGGTTCCGCTCGCGCGCCGGCAATTACCTTCGTGGCACTATCATCGGGCACGGCGAAGTGCCGGTCCAGACCTGCATCGGCATCATGAAGCGCAAGGGCTATGACAAGGGACTCTCCATAGAGTTCGAAGGCATGGAGCCCGTGCTTGAAGGTATCACCATCGGCCTGGAAAACCTCCGTAGGTACGAGGCGAACGCCTAAAGAACCAAGATGATCTACGCCGCCGATTATATCCTGACGCAAAACGCCGCCCGCGAATGCCTGCGCGGCGGCGCCATCGCCGTCGAGGGCGGCAGGATTGCCGATATCGGGCCGCTGGCCGAAGTGCGGGCGCGAAGGCCGGCCGCGGAAGTGCTCGACCTTGGCGAGGCGGTGATCATGCCGGGGCTGATCAACGGCCACACACACATTCCAATGAGCGCGCTGCGCGGGTTTTCCGACGACAAGGCGCTCATGGACTGGCTGCAGAAGGACATCTTCCCGATCGAGAATCGCCTGACACGCGACATAATACGCACGGCCTCTCTGTTCTCGTGCGCCGAGCTTATACGCACGGGTTGCACTGCCTTTTACGACATGTACATGATGGCAGACGCCGCGGCCGGGGCGGCGTCGGAGGCTGGGCTGCGCGCCGTGCTCGGGGAATCTGTCACAATGTATTTCCCGGGACTCGCCGGAGCGACCGAAAGGGAGCTTTTCGACCGCGTCAGGGGATATGCGCTAGCCTGGAAAAACGATCCGCTGATCACCGGCGCGGTGGCGCCGCATGCGGTTTACACCACTTCCCCCGGATTGCTGGAGCGCTGCCGCGATCTGGCCGACGAGACGGGCTTCCTATTCGCCATGCACATGGCGGAGACGGAGGGCGAGACCGAGACGTGCCTCAAGAGGAATGGAATGCGCCCCTTGGGTTACTGCAATTCTCTCGGCATATTGCGTGGCGACACAACTCTCTTCCACATGGTCGACGTCGACGATGGGGATCTTCGCATCACATCAGAATGTGGTTGCGCCGTGGTGCACAACCCGGCCTCCAATATGAAGCTGGCTTCCGGAGTCGCCCCGATTCCCAGAATGACCGAACTCGGAATACCAGTGGCGCTGGGCACCGACGGCCCCGCCTCCAACAACGCGCAGAACATGGTGCGCGAAATGTATCTGGCATCCTTGCTGCAGAAGGTCGACAACCTCGACCCGCTCGAAGCGCCTGCCTCGGCGGTCCTTGACATGGCGACACTCGGCGGCGCGAAGGCGCTGCACAACCCTGATATAGGATCGCTCGAAAAAGGCAAGCTCGCCGATTTCATCGCGGTGGATCTGACGTCGCCGAACATGCAACCCGTGCATAATATCGTCTCCAACATCGTTTATTCCGCGACCGGGTTTGAAAACCGCCTGACGGTTGTGAACGGCCGCATTCTGTATCAGGACGGCGAATTCAAAACCCTAGACTACGCCGCTTTACGCGCCAAAATCCGTTTGATCCGCGACTGGGTGCATCAATAAAGCAACGCATTAACCGGGAGATCCTAAATGAAGAGAAAAGTCGAACTCACGATTATCGGAGCGGGCAGCGCCGGCATATCCGCTGCTCGGGTAGCACAAAAAAAAGGAATGGATTTCGTGCTGATCGACAAAGGACCGCTCGGCACGACTTGCGCAAGGGTGGGCTGCATGCCGTCGAAAGTGCTCATAAACGCCGCAAACTCTTTCCACTCGAGCAAAGCTTTCACTGACAAGGGGATCTCCGGAGCTGAACATCTATCATGCAACATTCCCGCCGTAATGCGCCACGTTCGCAAACTGCGCGACCATTTTGCCGGTGGCATGGTGGCCGCCACGAAGGAACTTGCCGGTGATAGACTCATAATCGGCAAGGCGAAAATACTAGGGCCACACTGCGTCCAGGTGGGTGAGGATATTTTTGAGACCGGTAAAATCATCATCGCCACTGGCGCAAATCCACGTTATCCTGAGGGCTGGCGCGAGGGGTTCGGCGACCGCATTTTGACGAGCGACGATTTCTTCGAGCAGGAAGACCTGCCTAAACGCATCGCAGTGGTCGGGCTCGGCCCCATCGGCCTTGAAATAGGGCAGGCACTAAGCCGTCTCGGTTTAGAGATCACTGGTTTCGGCACAGGGCAGTTCATCGGTGGGATCACCGACCCCGAAGTCAACGCCGCGATGCGCTCCATCATCGCGGAGGAATTCCCATTCCACCTCGGAGAGCCTGCGCAACTCGAGGAAGCTGATGACGCCGTGCGCGTCCGTTCCGGCGACTTCTCCGCTGTTGTCGACAAAGTTCTGCTCGCAGCGGGCGTCACGCCAAATCTCCAGGGACTGGGACTGGAGAATCTCGGCCTCGAAATCGGCGAGAAAGTGATCCCCGAATTCAACGGGCGCACGATGCAGGTCGGCGATCTGCCCGTATTCATCGCGGGCGATGCCGACGCCTGCCGCCCGATTCTGCACGAGGCGCTCGACGAGGGTTTCATAGCCGGATCGAACGCCGCCGCCGACAAACCAGAGTGGTTCTGCCGCCGCACGCCGCTTCGCATCACTTTCACCGATCCGCAGATTTTCGCCTCGGGCATAACAGCCGGGCAGCTCAAAAGTGTCGACCACGTGGTCGGCTCCGTAAATTTTTCCGATCAGGCACGGGCGCAAGTCGAGGGCTCGAACCGCGGGCTTCTACGCATTTATGTCGAACGCGCCACCGGCAAAATTCTGGGCGCCGAAGGCGCATGCCCGGGAGGCGAGCATTTCGGCCATCAGCTCTCGTGGGCGATTCAACATGATTCGAAGGTATCGGATCTGCTTCAATGCCCGTTCTACCATCCCGTTCTCGAGGAGGCGCTTCGTCCGGCGTTGTACGACGCAACAAAACAGCTACCGGAAAAAATCCGCATCCCCGAACTTTCGCTCTGCCTCAGCACCCCGGAAAGCCCAGTCTGCTGAAAGG